>JAKZTU010000316.1:2500-19785 GCA_047516945.1 Acidimicrobiales bacterium | reverse complement strand
CAACTCCCGCCACTCCCCCGGGGCGAGGGATCGATCCACCAAGGGTCCGATTCGAGTGCGAACCAGTCGAACCACCGGGAAGCCAACCGCCTCGCACATTCGCCGAACCTGCCGGTTCCGTCCCTCGTGAATGATGATCTTGACCAGGTTGGCTTCAACGACGTTGACCCGAGCAGGCGCAGTGGGTCCATCGTCGAGGGAGACGCCTTCACGCAGACGGCGAATAGCTGAGCGGCTGGGGTTTCGGTCAAGTTGAGCGAGGTACTCCTTCTCTACGCCGTAGGACGGATGAGTCAGCCGGTGGGTCATCTCCCCGTCGTTGGTGAGCAACAACAGACCTTCAGTATCGGCATCAAGACGACCCACCGGGAAAACCCGCGGTTCTGAAGGAACCAAATCGATCACGGTCCGACGGCCGTGCGTGTCAGCAGCGGTGCTAATGACTCCTTTTGGCTTGTTCAACAGATAATGCACGAGGCCGGGGCGCACGCCGACAACGACACCGTCAACAGCAACCTCGTCGCAAGCCACATCTACTCGGCGGCCGAGGACGGCAACGTCACCGTCTACGGTGACACGACCCAAAGCGATCAGCTCTTCGCATGCCCGTCGGCTGCCGAACCCATGACGAGCCAAGACCTTCTGAAGCCGCTCACCGCCTTGGATCATGTGATCGCCATCATGTGGTTTCGGTGCCGCTTGCTCCAGTTGGCGCAGCGCCATAGCCCTCGTCATGGTTCTCGTCGTCGTCGTCAAACTGTTCGTCCTCTGGCACCACATGAAGATCCCGCTCAAGGGCCTCAACGACTTCCGAAGTCGGAAAGAACTCCCCCAGTGGAAGTAGCTCGCTTACCGAGTCAAGGCCCATCCGTTCGAGGAATGCAGGGGTCGTCCCATAGAGAACTGCCTGACCTGGCCCCGGATCACGGGCAACCTCGTCGATATAGCCCCGAACTTGAAGGGTGCGCACCACGCCGTCGACGTTGACGCCGCGGATCGCCGCGATCTGATTGCGAGACACCGGCTGCTTGTAGGCAACAACGGCAAGAGTTTCGAGCGCAGCCGCCGACAAGCGAGACGATTGACCTTCAAGCACATAGCGCTCGACATAGGGAGTTTGATCAGCAGCAGTCTGATAGCGGTATCCCCCCGCTACCCGCTTGAGGACGAAACCGCGGCCTTCGGCCTCGTACTGCTTGGCCAGATCGTCGCACAGTTCTTCGATCTCGAATGGTGTGGACCCCACCAATTGCGCCAGCAACTCGGGTGGCAGCGGATCTTCTGCCACTAGCAGGATCGCTTCAACTGCTCCAGGGATGTGTTCTGGGACCATTTCGACCTTCCGACCATTCAACCTTCGTAGTCATCGACGCCGATTACACCAACGAACTCAGGCGCGCCGCCTTTCCAAACAACTGCGATATCACCGAAGGTCTCTGGTTGTTCGAGTTCAACGAAGCCCCGTTTGTACAATTCCAACACCGCCAAGAAGTAGACGACAATCTCAATGCGATCAACTAGTTCAGAGGTGAGTTGACGAAAGGTCATGCGACCAAGCTGCGGTAGTTCTTCAAGGAGGTCCCCCACCACTTTCGCAACGGTGATTTTTATTGGGCTGACATGGGACAGGTCGACTCGCACCACGGGGGAGGGCGCGGTGGCTCTCCCATAGGCTGCTCTCAGATCTTCAAGGGTGGTATTGCGCAACAGGTCCGGAGCCAGACCGATGAAATGATCCTCGACCGGACCGACACGGCGCGGATAAGACCTAGCGGCCTCAGCCGAGAGTCGGCGCAACACAAGCGCCGCGTCCTTGAATACCTTGCACTCGACTAGTCGCGCCAGCAGCAGATCGCGCTCCTCCCAGAGGCTGAATTCATCATCGAGGTCGATCTCTGAGTCTTCGGGGAGCAAGCGACGGGTCTTCAACTCCAGGAGCGTCGCCGCGATCAACAGAAACTCCGTCGCCACCTCAAGGTCGAGCTGCTCCATAGATTCGATCTGTTGCAAATATGCATCAACAATTTCGCTCAGGTTGATGTCGTACAGTTCGACTTGTTGCTTCAGGATCAGATGGAGCAACAAGTCGAACGGTCCTTGAAAAATGGGAGTGTGGACCTGGTACGGCATCAAGCTGATCTTAGAAGACCGCCTAGCGGATAAGCGGGTTATACCGACGGTTGCCATGGCGAACAAGCCTCGGGCGCGTAGCCTGCGCTCACATGAGACGCGTTTTGTCCGGCATTCAGCCCACGGGCCAGCTCCATCTCGGCAACTACCTCGGCGCGGTTCGCAACTGGTCCAAGATGCAACACGACACCGACGCCTTCTTTTGCATAGTCGACCTTCACTCAATCACCATCCCCCAAGAACCTGGTGCGCTTGGCACCGAGTCGTTGCGGCTCGCCCAGATGTTGATAGCAGCCGGGCTGGACCCCGAGGTATGCACCTTGTTTGTGCAGAGCCATGTGCGCGAACACACCGAATGTTCCTGGTTGCTTGAGTGCACCACCTCTTTCGGTGAACTCTCCCGAATGGCACAATTCAAGGACAAATCCGACCGACAAGAATTCATCTCTGCGGGTTTGTTCACGTATCCGGCGTTACAAGCGGCCGACATCCTGCTCTACGACACAAACGACGTGCCGGTAGGTGCCGACCAACGTCAACACATTGAACTCACCCGAGATATCGCCGAGCGATTCAACTACCGCTACGGCGAGACCTTCGTTCTGCCCACCGCAGTCATTCCCAGCGCAGGGGCACGGGTCATGGATCTCCAACGACCCAACGACAAGATGTCGAAATCGCTTGACTCGCCGAAGGGAACTATCGACCTGCTCGATGAACCTGCGCAGATTCAAAAAAAGATCCGCAGCGCGGTCACCGACAATGACGGTGACGTTCGCTTCGATGTCAAACACAAACCTGGAGTCAGCAACCTGCTCTCAATTCTCGGCGCCGCTACCGACAGCGACCCCGAAGCAATAGCCGGCGAGTACCAGCAGTACGGGCCTCTCAAAGCAGATACCGCCGAAGCGGTCGTGGCTTTGCTCGCTCCGCTGCAGGCCCGTTTCGCCGAACTCGAAGCTGACCCAGCAGAAACCAAACGACTTCTGCGAACCGGTGCCGACAAGGCCCGCGCGATCGCCAGCAAGACATTGGCCCGCGCCAAATCCAACATCGGGTTCCTTCCCGACTCTTAACAGCGCACCAACAATCCCCGAGTCGACGACTTAGTCGTTGTCGAATTCGTGGAGCACTTCGGCGAACTCGGGGGGGATCGTCCACCCGTCGGGTTGTTGGTGATGCTCGGCGGCCCAAGCGATGGTGCGGGGATCGCTTTGCGCGCCACGCAACAATTCCGCGCCGATTTCGGGATGGCTCAGATAGCTGCTGACCCTGGCGCGACAGCCATCGTGGTGAATCCACCGGCGGGTACGGTTGGACCCGACGATCTTGGCGGCGACGGTGGCAAACACACGGCCCCAGGTACCAAGGCCGGCCTCGATCTTGCCGATGTCATGCAACAGCGCCGCGGCCATTACCCATCTTGTGTCGTCGTCTAGCGCTGATTCGCCGGCAAGCTCCCGCTCAACTTGACGAGCTATGGACGCGCTATGCCGACGGTCGGGCGGGTACTGGCGCGCCCACAGCGCGTACTCCGCCGCAGACAGCACCGACTCAACCCAGATGCGGTCAGTTTCGTGAGGGCCCCGGTTGGGCAATGCCGCAAAGAAGCGGCGAATCAAGTGCCACATTTCGCGCATCACTCGCCCATCAGCTAACACCGGTGGCCCGTGGGTGAGCCGCGCGATACACGTTCATCAAACGCTCAATAGAGACCTTCGTATACACCTGAGTCGTGGAAATCGATGCATGCCCGAGCAACTCCTGGACGGTTCGGATATCCGCGCCGTGATCCAACATGTGCGTGGCACATGAGTGGCGCAACACATGGGGAGAGAGTCTGGCACCAAGACCCACCTCGGTTCCGTAACGGCGCACAACCCCCCAGGCGCCCTGCCGAGAAAGCCGAGAGCCCCTTTGATTGAGAAATACTGCATCGGCATCGCTACGGCGAGTCCAACGCTTTGGTTCCATCGCCGGACGGCCGTGGGGTTCAAACCACTGCTGCAACGCCAGCGCGGCGTGTCGTCCCACCGGCACGATGCGTTCTTTGCTTCCTTTGCCCAACAAGCGGATGAGTCCATCGTGCAGATCAACGTCGGCGAAAGACAGACCCACCAACTCCGAGACACGCGCTCCCGTGCCATAGAGCGTCTCAAGGATCGCGCGATCGCGTCGCGCCACACGATCGTCTCCCGCTACAGCATCGATTACCGAAGCGACTTCGGCAACAGTCAGAGCCTTGGGCAACCCTCGAGGCACCGGAGGTATCTCCACATCTACCGCAGGATCATCGAGACGCTTTTCCTCGGCAACCAAGAACCGGTGCAAACCTCTTACCGCGACCAGGGTTCGGGTCACCGAAGCAGCCGCCAGCCCCGACCCCTGCAACACATGAACGAAGGCCACAATGTCGTCGCCGCTGACTGTGAGTATGTCCACACCTCGACGACCGAGGTGATCTTGGTAGCGAAGCAGGTCGCGGCGATACGACTCAAGGGTGTTTGAGGCCCGGCCCTTCTCGATCACCAGCCAAGTAAGAAAATCCTCAGCGCTTTCGTCAAGAACCACCGACGGCGCAGCGGGTGTGCCGTTTCGCCCGGTGATGCTCGGCGAGGCCATTAGTCACCGGCCCAAATAGCGCAGCGCCATCATCAGGCCGATCACCGTCTTGGCATCCTCGATTTGTCCCGAAGCGATAGCGGCAGCGACTTCGTCGAGCGCCAAACGCTCAATGGTCATGTGTTGTTCCTCAGGACCCTGCCGATTGATTGATGCCTTCTCAAGCTTGGTAGCCAAATAGACGTATGAGTATTCGTCGGAGAAACCAACCGAGTTGTAGAAGGTGGCCAACTGCACCAACGAGCGGGTCGAGTATCCGATTTCCTCGATCAATTCTCGCTTGGCGGTCGTTTCTGGAGGCTCACCAACAATGTCCCGTTTCCCCGCCGGAAGCTCCAACATCTCTTTGTCGGCAGCGGCTCGATACTGGCGTACCAAGATCACCTCGTCGCCAACCACAGGCACGACCGATACCGCACCCATATGACGGACAATATCGCGCTGTACTACCTGGCCGTCGGGAGTTTCGAACTCTCCAGAAACGACCTTGAAGACAATGCCCTCATAAATGATCCGCTCGCTCAAACTACGAAATCCCGATGGGGACCGTGACCCCGGATCGGTCACGACGTCTCAGTGGCAGCTAGGTCGGCGTCGACATCGGGCAACTGCGGATTGCGACCCGCGGCACGCTCCAGAGCCGCAGCGACAAACGTGCGAAACAGCGGCGCAGGACGATCCGGGCGACTCTTAAACTCTGGATGGGCTTGGGTGCCAATCCAAAACGGGTGATTCTCCAATTCGACGAACTCGATGAGCCGGCCATCAGGGGACTCACCGCTCAGCGTCAGATCGCTCTGCTCAAAGCGCTTGCGGTACTTGGGGTTGAACTCGTAGCGATGCCGATGCCGCTCTGACACCACTTCTTCGCCGTAGGCTGCAGCAACCCTTGAACCACCCTTGAGTTGGGCCACGTAGGCACCTAGGCGCATCGTGCCTCCCATGTCGGTCACGTCACGCTGGCTATCCATAAGGTCGATTACTGGATGAGGCGTGCGTGAATCGAACTCAGTGGAGTTGGCGCGAGCAAGGTTGAGCGCGTTGCGAGCGTATTCGATGGTCATCACCTGCATCCCGAGACACAGGCCGAGACACGGCACGTCGTGCTCGCGGGCGTATCCAGCGGCAGCAATCTTGCCTTCGATGCCCCGTTCGCCAAACCCGCCTGGGATAACGATGCCATCAAGGTCTCTCAGTCGGCCAGCCGCCAACAACCCCTCCGCTTCTTCGGCTTGCACCCACTCAAGATCGATTTCGGCGCCGTGATGGATCCCTGCGTGGTTGAGTGCTTCGACAACCGATAGGTAAGCGTCGGGCAGGCTGACGTACTTACCGACAACGCCGATACGAACCGGCGTTGTCGCCGCTTGCACCCGAGCGACAAGCTGACGCCAGGGTTCTAGATCTAAGGTGTGGTCAGAAAGACCGAGGATCTTGCAGACATGGGTGTCGAGCCCCTCGTTGTGAAGCACAATGGGAATCTCATAGAGGCTCGACGCATCGGCCGCGTTGACAACACCCTCTAGAGGAACATCGCACAAGTTCGAGATCTTGCGCCGCAAATCAACGCTGATCGGGTCATCAGAGCGGCACACAATTGCATCGGGCTGTATCCCGCGGCTCCGAAGTTCGGTCACCGAATGCTGCGTGGGCTTGGTCTTTTGCTCCGCTGACGGGCCGATGAAAGGAACCAGGGTGACATGCACGTAGAGCACATTTTCGCGGCCCACATCAAGACGAAACTGCCGGACCGCTTCAAGAAACGGGAGGATCTCAATGTCGCCGACGGTGCCGCCGACCTCTGTGATCACCACATCCACTTCATCAGATGCGAGACGGGTGATCCGCCTCTTGATCTCGTCGGTGATGTGGGGAATTACCTGGACCGTGCGGCCCAGATAGTCGCCACGTCGTTCCGCGGCAATCACCGACGAGTAAATCGATCCAGTGGTGGAATTGGAATCCTGGGTGAGGGGTTCGTCAATGAATCGCTCATAGTGCCCGAGATCTAGATCAGTCTCTCCCCCATCGTCGGTAACAAACACCTCTCCATGCTCGAAAGGATTCATCGTCCCGGGATCGATATTGAGGTACGGGTCCAGCTTCTGCATGGTCACCCGGAGGCCTCTGGCCTTCAAAAGGCGACCGAGGGAGCTTCCGGTGAGTCCCTTGCCGAGCCCACTGACTACTCCTCCCGTTACGAAGATGTGCTTCGTCATCGGGAACTAAACTTATCCAAATTCAGACTCAAAGGCGCGCACCCGACCCCTCTATCTGCCGCGCGCACGGCCCTCAAGAAGTTCGACAGCGTGCTCCTGGGCCGCTTCGGAATCCGGAGAACCCGAGAGCATCCGGCTCAACTCAACAATCCGTGATTCGTGGTCGAGGAGTTGGGCGACACTAACCGTTGAGCCCTCAACTTCGGTTTTGCTCACAGAAAGATGCTGATCGGCAACTGCGGCAATCTGCGCCAAGTGGGTTACTACCAACACCTGATGATCGCTCGCCAAAGAAGCTAGAGACTCCGCGACCGTATTTGCCGCTTGGCCACCAATGCCCGCATCAACCTCGTCGAACACCAAGGTTGGCGGTCCGACCGTTAGGACCATCCGCAACGCCAACATGGCACGGGCCAATTCACCGCCGGAAGCCACCTTGGCCAAGGGCAGCAAATCATGGCCAGGGTTGGCCGCTAGCCACAACGAAACATCATCGCCGGCCGGCCCGCCGACTCTCACCTCCAGCTTGGCGTCAGACATCGCCAAACCGGCGAGATTCTCTTCTACAGAGGCTGCTAATTCAGGCGCCGCAGCACGCCGGGAGTTCAACACCTTCGACTGCTCTGACACCAGTTCTTCCAGCAGAACAGCACGCCTCTGATCAAGCGCCGCGGCACGCTCATCGTGTCCCCGAAGCTCCTCCAAGCGTTGAGCAACAAAACGGCCGTAGCTGCTTACCTCAGCCAGATCGGCGCCGTACTTGCGCCGTAACTCGCGCAGCAGGGCCCGCCGTTGCCTCAGGATCCCAAGCTGTTCGGGGTCGTCTTGGATTGTCTCGACGCGATCACGCGCCTCGCCGGCGATGTCGGTGAGTTCTGCGACAACCGAACGGAGACGTTCTTCGAGATCGGCAAATGGTCCACGACCCTGCACTTCCACAAGCGCTGCGGAGATCGCCTCGAGCGCCGTTGAGTCGGAGTCAAGCAAGCCGCTTGCTTTCGCGGCGGCGGAGCGGTGAGCACTGGCCGCGGCCAAGAGGTCTTCTTCTTGGTCAAGACGAACATCTTCATTTGCGTCCACAATGTTGGCCGCTTCGAGCTCGTTGAGTTGATACGTGAGCAGATCAATCTCTCGTGCACGATCTCGTTCATCGCCGCCCAACTCAGCCAGCGCGGCATCAGTGGCTCGCATGTCGTCAAGCAGAGACGCCAAGGAGGTGCTGTCGATACCTCCGAAACGATCAAGCGCGGCTCGTTGTACAGGGCCTTTCAACAGAGACTGATGCGAGTGTTGTCCGTGAAGATCAACGAAATCGACGCCGTGGTCAGCCAAGGCACTCACCGTTGCGAGACGACCATCGATATATACGCGGGAGCGGCCGTCGCGAGGAATAACGCGTCGCACGACAAGTTCCTTGTCGCCATCAACGAATCGGCCCTCAATCTCTGCTTCGGTGGCACCGGGCCGCACCAGCGATGCGTCTGCTCTGCCCCCGGTCAACAGATCGATCGCACTGACGATAAGAGTCTTACCCGCGCCGGTCTCACCTGTGACCGCGGTCATTCCGGGGCCCAAAAGCAGCGTCACTTCGTCGATAACTCCAAGGTTTCGTACCACCAATTCGGTCAACACAACTGCTCTCCGCCTTGTTCGCCTTCTCGATCTTGGCCGCCTAGGATACGGGTATTCATATCAGCAATGGATTTCAAAATGTTGCTCTAACGGTCATTGAGACCGAATTTTGCTTTGAGTACCCGCTGGAATCGCCGAGGCCCGAAGGTGACGAGATGAACCGTTTGATCTGCCGCGGTGCACTCGATCGCGTCACCATCTCCGATAACCATCAGCCTGCGACCATCCACTGACACCGCTGCCGGGCGGTGCCCGTCGATGGACAGGCGCAACCGGGTCGCAGGGGGAAGAACCAAGGCGCGGTCAAAAGGCATGTGCGGAGCTACCGGCGTGAGCAGAAGCGCTCGGTGGGTTGCGTCGATAATTGGACCTCTCGCTGAAAAGGCATACGCCGTGGAACCCGTCGGGCTAGCAACGATGAGGCCATCGGCCGCGTAGGTGGTGAAGAACTCACCGTCGATAGACACCGCGAGCCGAACCGTGTTGGCTTCGGAGGTTCGTTCGATCACCGCCTCGTTCAGGGCCAAATGCGTGCTTGTCTTGCCCGCGACCGTCAACTCCGTTCGCACCAACATCCGTTCTTCGATGTCGTAGCGGCCGTGGAGTGCTCTGGCAATCGCGCTTTGAGCTTCGTCGGGAGCGACCTCGGTCAGGTACCCGAGCCTGCCATGGTTCACACCCAGGATTGGGATCTCATCGCCTGCTAACAACTCCACGGCGCGCAAGATCGAACCGTCGCCACCCAAAGTCACTACCAAGTCAAGGCCCTCGCAGAACTGCGACGCTGCAACAACTTGAGGACCCAGAGCCAAATCGCTGGCGTCATCAGGAGGCACGCGCACTTCGTGGCCTTCGGCGATGAGCCATTGCGCCAGGTCACGGGCGTGCACGGCAGCCTGATCTCGCCCCAGGTGAACGATCAGCCCGACAACGCTCACGACAACCGCCTGTGTTCAGCTAGGGCTTGCTCTACCGCCGCGTCAAGCAAGCCAGCCTCGCGTCGGCAAACGCCGGATCGAGGGGCGGTTCCCTCTAATAACTCTGCTGTATCAGGTGCCTGCCGTGCGTGGAGAAGAAACTCAACGTTGCCGTCGACGCCCGTAATCGGAGAAGCCATAGCACCCATGATGGCCGCTCCGTGGACCATTAGCGCCTCACACACCTCACCAAGTGTCCGACGCCAGATCACAGGGTCGCGAATAATCCCTCGCCCCTTGTCGGCTTCAGCCTTTCCTGCCTCAAACTGAGGCTTCACCAACACCACAAGATCACCGCTACAACGCACCAGTCCAACCAGCGCTTCAGCAACCGTACGCAACGAGATGAAGGACAGGTCCGCGACGACGACATCCGCGACTCCTCCAACATCGCCGGGCTGAACATGGCGAATATTGGTCTGCTCATGAACCACAACGCGCGCATCGGTACGGAGTCTCTCATGTAGCTGGTTCCTGCCGACGTCAATCGCCACCACGGTCGCGGCGCCACGAGTGAGGACACAGTCAGTGAACCCACCAGTCGAAGAACCGGCGTCGATTATTCGCCGACCATTGCAATCCACTTCGAATCGGTCAAGCGCTGCAGCAAGTTTGTAACCGCCGCGCGACACGAAACGGGGGGTGTCACCAGCAACTTCTATCGGCTCGCTCGCATCAACTTGTCGCGCTGCCTTTTCTGCGAGCGCGCCGCTCACTGTGACTCGACGTTCAGCAATGACCTGTTGAGCCCGGGTACGGCTTTCGGCTAACCCCCGCCTTACCAACTCAGTATCGAGACGACGCCGAACCATCACCACCCTGCCCATTTCAAGACAATCATTGCTGCACCTTTGCCAGCAGTGCAGCTAGGTCGCTGGCGATGACGTCTGGCGTGGGGTTCACCGGTAAATCCGCTTGCGACGTGACACCGCTCAGAACCAGCCCGAAGCGATAGCCCAAGGACCGAGCAAACATGCCGTCAGTCTCGGGACGATCACCCACCACAATTCCGCTAGAACCCAGCTTGGCACGTACCAATTGAGCCATGGCCTGATGTGGCTTTCCCGCGATTTCAGGCTGAACCCCGGCAGCCGTCGCGACCGCTGCGACGATCGCTCCGTTACCCGGGAGTAGTCCGTTTGCGTCGGGGAAAGTTGAATCGTCATTGGTGGCGATGAAACGAGCACCCGCTCTAAGCGCACGCATTGCACCCGTCAATGCTTCGTAGTCAAAGTCGGCACTGATCCCGACCACTACGACATCCGCAGGCGCTCCTGTGGCAACCAGTTCAACATCACGAGCTTGCAGCGCGGCGCGCAATCCAAGGCTACCAATAACGTATGCCCGAACCCCGGCGGGAACCATCGACGCAGCAGCCATCCCTGAGGTGAGAACCAAATCGGCGGCGTCACCAATCCCGTGTCCGGCCAACTTCTCAGCCACCTCGGCGGGTGAACGAGCGGCCGAGTTGGTGACAAAAGCCAAACGCTCATGGTTGGCACGGAGGTGCGCCACAGCTTCCGGCGCTCCCGGCACGGTGAGTTGGCCTCGCCAAACAACACCGTCAAGATCAATTGCCCAGGCGGTCAGTTGACTTCCCAGGTCGGCAGACTGTGCAGCAACGCCTCAAGATCACCGGGTCCGCGGTCAGCTTGTGCCGCGGCGATCTGAGAGTCGATCCCGCCTCCATACTCAAGCCGATCTACAGCACAGTAGACGCCGATAGGAGTTGGACTCTGTCGGTCGTCGGCCAAACGGCTGAGCGCGAACGCCACCGACAGGTCCGCTGCCGTTTCGTCGTGGACGTGGAGTGCTTCGACACCAACTTCGGCAACCGACACAATCCGAGCCACTCCATCATCAAGCACGACACCCCGTTCGCCCTCTGGCCCAAAGCGAACAGGTTTGCCATGCTCTAGAGGAATCAACATCTCGGCGCGGGCGTCTTTTTTGGTAAGAGCCGCGAAAGCACCGTCGTTGAAGACATTGCAATTCTGGTAGACCTCAACGATCGCGGCGCCCCGGTGGTCATGAGCCCTACGGAAGATCTCCTGCATGTGCGCGCGATCCATATCGTGGGTACGGGCGACAAACGACGCCTCCGCTCCCAACGCGACCGAGATGGGATTGAAGGGCGTGTCGAGCGAACCCATCGGCGTTGACTTGGTTACCTTGCCGACTTCGCTAGTCGGTGAGTACTGCCCTTTGGTGAGTCCATAAATCTGGTTGTTAAAAAGAAGAATCGTCAGATCGACATTACGACGCAGCGCGTGGATCAGATGATTGCCTCCGATCGACAACATGTCGCCATCACCACCGACCACCCAAACATCAAGATCGTGTCGAGCCATCGCCAGCCCGGTGGCGATCGCCGGAGACCGCCCGTGAATCGCATGCAACCCGTAGGTATTCATGTAGTACGGAAAGCGAGCCGCGCAACCGATGCCGGAGACAAAAACGGTGTCTTCGCGACGGGTGCCGATCTCTGGCATAAGGAGTTGCATGGCGGTAAGGATCGAATAGTCGCCGCATCCCGGACACCAGCGCACTTCTTGGTCGCTGGTCCAGTCTTTCTTGGTGGTGACTCCGACGTCGGTCACTGGGTCATCTCCTGAAACTGTTGATGGAGTTCCGCCGCAGTGAACGGTTGCCCCTCCACCTTGCAAATGGACTTGGCATCGACCAGATATTCGGCTCTCAAGATCTTGGAGAGTTGGCCCAGATTCATCTCAGGAACGATCACATGGTCGTATTGTCGGAGAATATCGCCGAGGTCCTTAGGGAGCGGATAGATGTTGGTCAGATGCACCCGAGCGACCTTGCCGCCTGCGCGTCTCATGCGCCCCATGGCGCTAGTGATCGCTCCCCAAGTTGAACCCCAACTCACTATGACTACATCGGCATCTGAGTCGCCTTCGACCACGGTGGGCGGGTAGGAGTCGGCCACCTTTTTGATTCGCTCATCACGAATGGCGACCATCCGTCCGTGGTTTTCCGGGTCGTAGCTGATATTGCCGGTGCCATCTTCTTTCTCGATCCCGCCAATGCGATGCATCAAGCCTTCAGTTCCCGGAATCGCCCAGGGACGAGCCAAATCGTCGTTGCGGACGTATGGCCAGAAGACCTCTTCGCCGTCTTCGTTGAGTGCATTGGCGCAGGACGCAAAGTCAACTGAGAGATCCGGAAGATCCTCTACCGAGGGTAAACGCCACGGCTCGGTACCGTTGGCCAAGTAGCCGTCGGATAACAAGATCACCGGTGTGCGATATCGCACCGCAATACGTACCGCTTCGAAGGCGGCGCGAAAACAATCCGACGGCGAGTTCGCCGACACGATCGGCAGCGGCGCTTCTCCATGGCGACCGTAATGGGCCATCAGCAGATCGGCCGCTTCGGTCTTGGTCGGCAGACCCGTGGAAGGACCACCTCGTTGAATATCAATGACCACAAGTGGCAACTCGAGGCTTACTGCCAGGCCCAAGGTCTCGCCTTTCAACGCCAACCCAGGACCGCTGGTTGCGGTGACCCCCAAATGGCCCCCGTAGGAGGCCCCAAGCGCCGCGCCGATAGCGGCGATCTCGTCTTCGGCTTGCAGCGTGCGAACCCCAAAGTTCTTGTGTTTTGCTAGTTCGTGGAGGATGTCGCTCGCTGGCGTTATCGGGTATGAGCCCAAAAAGATCGGTATTCCAGCTTTTTGGGAGGCGGCCACCAAGCCCCACGACAGCGCGGTGTTGCCGTTGATGTTGGTGTAGGTACCTGGTTCGAACCGAGCGGGGCGCACCGCCAACCGACTCGCAGAAAGTTCGGCGGTCTCTCCAAAGGCATGTCCGGCTTTGAAGGCCGCTTCGTTCGCTGCAATTACTGCATCCCTGCCGACGAATTTCTCTCGTATCCAGTGCAACGAGGGATCGGTAGGACGGCTGAAGAGCCATGACACCAGGCCCAGCGCGAAGAAGTTCTTGGACCGCTCAGCATCACGCGGTCTAACACCGAGATCCTTGCAAACTTGTTTCGTCAGACCTGTCATCGGTGCGGTGATGACCGAGTAACCGTCCAGCGAGCCGTCTTCGAGGGGATTCACTTCGTAGCCGGCTTTGGCAAGGTTGCGCTCGTTGAAAGCGTCAGTATTGACAATAATCGTGCCGCCTGACTCCAAACGCGGCAGTTCAGCCATCATCGCAGCCGGGTTCATCGTGACCAGAACGTTGGGCGCATCTCCCGGGGTCGTAATGTCGTGGTCCGATATGTGGACCTGGAAAGCCGAAACCCCCGCCAACGTGCCGGCGGGAGCGCGGATCTCGGCAGGAAACTCCGGCAAGGTGGCCAAGTCGTTGCCAAACAAGGCGCTCGCTGAGGCGAAGCGATCTCCCGCGAGCTGCATACCGTCGCCAGAATCGCCGGCGAACCGAACAATTATGCGCTCGACCTCGCGGACCTCCGGCAACAGCTCCTCAGTGTTGATCAAAACGCCCCCTTAGCTACTTCGAGTGTAGCGAGATGAACCAGGAGTCAGGGTAATGCTGCGACCTCGAGTTTGATGAATCGGCCGGACTGCGAAGTTCAGCGCATGCCCTAGCTCAATGCCCGGACTCTGGCTGCTACATCGGCGAGCCTGGAGTCGTGATGGGCCACCCACTTGAACAACTCGCGCGCCCGCGCGGTCTTGCCGGCGCGGTCGTACAGGTCCGCTAGAGCATAGGCACGACGGAGTTGATCGGGGCGAGGGTGTTTGGGACGTTTCCACCGGTGCTCAAGCGTGGCAATAGCGCCTCGGAGGTCATCTCGGTCGGCTTTGGCGCCCGCGAGCACGATGCGACCTTCAGTGACTATCTCGGGGCGGGGCGACTCCTGTCCGAGCTCGACCCACAACTCCTCTACGTCCGCCCAGCGACCGAGCGCTCGATGGCAATCGGCTAGGACTGGATGTTGCTCGGTCGACGAAGCCATCTCGCGGAATTTCTCCAAGTGTTCGATCGCTTCTTTCCACTGTTCCAGCCGATAGAGCACGATCCCCATCAATTCTCGGGCATCTACTAGTTCGGGGGCTTCCCGAACCACCGGCTGGAGTTGTTTACGCGCGTCGCTGAACCGTTCGGCTTCAAAGGCTCGTACCGCTTTGTTCAAGCGATTCAACAGCCAACGGTCGCGGGGTTCGCCCACCGCTCGCTTCAGAACCACCGCGGGGTCTTCTGAGTGCTGCGCGCGGCGCCGAAGAGGTTTGCGGTCGCGCACGGCCGGCGTCCGAGCACGGCCAACCGCAGCCGATGCGGTGCGTTGAAGGACTTCGACGTTCGGTAAGTTCCGCTTTGACGAAGATGCCACAGAACCCATAGCCGTTGACTCTAGCAACAGGGGTCAAAAACGAGATCGAGCCTCGCTAGCTAGCGAGGCTCGATCAAATAAAGAAATCCGGCGGCGTCCTACTCTCCCAGGGCGTAACCACCCAAGTACCATCGGCGCTGACAGGCTTAACTTCCGTGTTCGGAATGGGAACGGGTGTGACCCTGTCGCTATCGCCACCGAAACTGTTGAGTCCTCTGCTTGCACAGAAAACGAAGCGGAGTCAGTGAACTCCTGCCTCTTCAGAACTCCATAGCGAGCACGAACTATCAATAATTGAAATGTGAAACCAAGCCCTCGGCCGATTAGTACCGGTCAGCTGAACACATTGCTGTGCGTACACTTCCGGCCTATCAACGTGGTGTTCTGCCACGGGCCTTACCCGGTTAACCCGGTGAGAGATCTCATCTTGGAAAAGGCTTCCCGCTTAGATGCTTTCAGCGGTTATCCCTCCCGTAGGTCGCCAACCAGCCATGCTCCTGGCGGAACAACTGGCACACGAGAGCTACGTCCATCCCGGTCCCCTCGTACTAGGGATAGCTTTCCTCAAATCTCTTCCGGCTGCAGAGGATAGGGACCGAACTGTCTCACGACGTTCTAAACCCAGCTCGCGTACCGCTTTAATGGGCGAACAGCCCAACCCTTGGGACCTGCTTCAGCCCCAGGATGCGATGAGCCGACATCGAGGTGCCAAACCTTCCCGTCGATATGGACTCTTGGGGAAGATGAGCCTGTTATCCCCGGGGTACCTTTTATCCGTTGAGCAACGACGCTTCCACACGCAATCGCTGGATCACTATGCCCTGCTTTCGCACCTGCTCGACATGTACGTCTCGCAGTCAAGCTCCCTTGTGTCATTGCACTCAACGCCTGATGGCCGACCAGGCTGAGGGAACCTTTGGGCGCCTCCGTTACCGTTTAGGAGGCGACCGCCCCAGTCAAACTACCCATCTGGCACTGTACCTAATCCGGGTTACGGATCTAGGTTAGATTCCCAGCATAGGAAGGGTGGTATTTCAAGGTTGACTCCACGAGGGCTGGCGCCCTCGCTTCCAAGTCTCCCACCTATCCTACACAACCGATACCAAAAACCAATACCAGACTGTAGTAAAGGTGCACGGGGTCTTTCCGTCCTTCTGCAGCTAACGAGCATCTTTACTCGTACTTCAATTTCGCTGGGTCTATGGTTGAGACAGCAGGGAAGTCGTTACGCCATTCGTGCAGGTCGGAACTTACCCGACAAGGAATTTCGCTACCTTAGGACCGTTATAGTTACGGCCGCCGTTTACTGGGGCTTAGGTTCAAAGCTTCGCCCGAAGGCTAACCTTTCCCCGTAACCTTCCAGCACCGGGCAGGCGTCACAGCGTATACATCGCCTTGCGGCTTAGCACGCTGCTGTGTTTTTAGTAAACAGTCGCTTCCCCCTGGTTTGTGCCACTCCTTCGAGCTCAGGCCGCGAGGGCCGTCACCCTATTGGAGTCGTCCTTCTCCCGAAGTTACGGACGCAATTTGCCGAGTTCCTTAACCATAGTTCTCCCAATCACCTTAGTATTCTCTACCTGTCCACCTGAGTTGGTTTGGGGTACGGGCACCAAGTGAGCTCGCTAGCGGCTTTTCTCGACAGCATAGGATCAGTGACTTCACCTAAATCGGCTCGGCGTCGCGTCTCAGAGTGTTATGAGGCCCGGATTTACCTGGTCCTCCTCCTACACGCTTACCCCAGGACAACCATCGCCTGGGCTCACCTACCTTACTGTGTCCCCGCATTGCTTGCAGCCACGAAATGGGTCAATTCGGCCTCTTGCCCCTTCATGGGGCGCAAGGCATCCTCTTAGCAATCTCGCTTTTGCATGGACGCGCACTTGGTGGTACCGGAATATCAACCGGTTGTGCATCGACTACGCCTGTCGGCCTCGCCTTAGCTCCCGACTTACCCTGGGAGGATTAGCCTTCCCCAGGAACCCTTGGACATCCGGTGGAGGGGTTTCTCACCCCTCTTTCGCTACTCATACCTGCATTCGCACTCGACCACGGTCCACGACGGTTTACACCGGCGCTTCAATCCGAGATCGACGCTCCGCTACCACGCCTGTTTTCACAGACATCCGCAGTTTCGGCTCTGTACTTGAGCCCCGTTACATTGTCCGCGCAGGACCACTTGACCAGTGAGCTATTACGCACTCTTTAAAGGGTGGCTGCTTCTAAGCCAACCTCCTGGCTGTCTGGGCAATCCCACATCGTTTACCACTTAGTACAGTATTAGGGGCCTTAACTGGCGGTCTGGGCTGTTTCCCTTTCGTCCATCGAAGCTCATCCCCCGAGGACTCACTGCCGCACTCTGGAACCGTGGCATTCGGAGTTTGGT
>JAKZTU010000315.1:0-8432 GCA_047516945.1 Acidimicrobiales bacterium | reverse complement strand
AATCGTCTTCGGCCATCGCGACGGAAAACTCCGAGCGTACGAGTCTGACGGCAGCTTGAAATGGGAGGCTTCTGCTGTGCCCGGCCCCAGCCAAGAGTTGTGCTGGCCTCAATCGACGCCATCGGCGATCGACTCGAGTCCTGCTGTGGCCGATATCGACAACGACGGGGTTTTTGAGGTGGTGGTCGGCGTCGGTTCTGCATCTTTGGAGGCGCGTGGTCAGAACGGCAGCGTAATTGCCTTCGATGGCCGGACCGGCGCCATCGAGTGGTCGTTCAACCAGAGCCGCGACACCGGTAATATTTGGGACGGCCAAACCCCAGAACTGGATGGCTGGTGCGAAGCCACCTACGCGACGCCTGCTATCGGTGACATCAATGGTGATGGGGCTGTCGAAATCGTCTTTGGAAGTTATGACTTCCACATCTGGGCGATCGATGGGCACGGAAACCCGCTCGCAGGTTTCCCCATTAACAGCGATGATACTGTCTGGTCTTCGCCAGCGCTGTTCGATAGTGACGACGACGGAGATGTGGAGATATTCATAGGAGGAGATTCGACTCCCGGCGGTTATGTCGATCATCTAGGCGGGATCTTCCGAGCTATCGACTATCAGGATGGAAAGCCAGTCACGATGTGGACTCGGAGGGCGAACGATGTGTTTCATTCGTCGCCTGCCATTGGCGACATCAACGGCGACGGTCGTTTTGAGGCCGTAACCGGGACAGGTGACAACTGGCATATCGTATGCAATCAAAGAGCAAGTGAGTTGTGCGGACCAAACGACGGTAGCGACCACTCGAAGGTCTGGGCATTCCATCTTGACGACGGAACAGATGTCACCGGATGGCCGGTTAGCGCTGGTGACACGGTCTGGTCGTCGCCTTCTTTGGGTGATCTGGACGGAGACGGCTTGCCCGAGGTTGTAGCGGGTTCGGACGACAAGAAAGTCTATGCCTGGAAAGGCGATGGCAGGGAGTTGTGGAGCGTAACGCCCAGATTCGCCCATCTCAGTGACGGCGACATTGTGAGAGGTTCTGCGGTGATCGCCGACCTCGACGGCGACGAAGATCAGGATGTTGCCATCGGGACGGCACGAGGTCTGGCACTGCTCGATGGTCCCACCGGTGCCGAACTCGAGGCGAACGTGTATTGGCGTGGTCGCATGAGTTTCGCCTCCTCTCACAATACTTCGCCTGCGGTGGGAGAGCTAAACGGTGAGCGTTATCTCGTTTATGTTGCCAACTCCCCAGACTTGAAGCGAACTCGTGTAGCCGCCTACGAGCTCCCTCCGACGGGCTCGAACGACGCCTGGCCGATGTTTCGCCACGGTCCGACCCGCGTGGGCACGGCGTCGGTCTTGCGGTCTGGGCACCTGGCTCAGAACGCGATGGCTGGGGCAACTCCGTTTTTTGCCGAGCCGCTTCAGTGGATGGTTGGAACCAACATCATTGACGCCGGCTCGGGAGCGTGCATTGCGCCCAACACTCCGGCGACCCGCGGAGAGACGGCCCTGTACCTTTGGCGCACAGAAGGTCGACCAGATGCACGTCCCCACCCGTTCAGGGACGTGTCCGGCGACGAGTTGAACCGGGCTGTTGCATGGATGTATGAAAGCGGGATCACCACTGGCAAGTCGGGAACCAGTTTTGCCGCAGGTGACCGACTCACCCGTGCTGAAGTGGCTGCGTTCTTGCATCGCAACAGCGGGTCTCCTGACGCCCCGGACCATCCCTTCACCGACTTGACCGCGCAGTGGCAACGAGCAGCAGTTGCGTGGCTGTATGCGTCTGGCATCACCACTGGCACCACGGCAACCACTTTCGCACCGAACCTGTCGGTGACACGCGGTCAGCTAGCAACTTTCTTGTACCGATACGTAGACCGACCATCTGTCGAGTTCGACCCCACCAGCAACGATTGCTCTCCAACACCTACTTCCGACTCGCTCGATTCGTCGAACTGGATCGCGGTCGCAGTAGGGCAAAAACACACGTGTGGCTTGTCCGCTGGGGGCGCGATCCAGTGTTGGGGTGACAATGGCTTTGAGCAGACCAACGCCCCTGAGGGGCGATTCAAAGCGATCAGCGCCGGCGCGTTCTATACCTGTGGTTTGGACGCCGGGGGCGCGATCCAGTGTTGGGGTGACAATGGCTCTGGGCAGACCAACGCCCCCGAGGGGCAATTCATAGCGATCTCAGTAGGGCCCCACAGCGCTTGCGGGCTGCGCATCGACAGTTCCG
Source organism: Acidimicrobiales bacterium (assembly GCA_047516945.1). Classification (GTDB taxonomy): domain Bacteria; phylum Actinomycetota; class Acidimicrobiia; order Acidimicrobiales; family Aldehydirespiratoraceae; genus VXYK01. Next base: position 6,189 of record JAKZTU010000315.1, on the reverse strand, counting down.
TCCAATGTTGGGGCTCTAACAGGTACGGGAAATCGGACGCTCCCGATGGAGAGTTCATGGCCGTCAGCGTCGGCGAATTCCATACTTGCGGCCTGCTCCTTGACGGCACGCTGAAATGCTGGGGATTCTCGAGCTGGTCCAACCCCTCTGGACGATTCGAGGCGGTTAGCGTCGGAGATCGGCGAGCGTGTGGACTGCGTCCGGACCGAACTGTTGAGTGTTGGGGTAACGTCTCTAGAGCGGGCCAAGGCAACGTCCCGCAAGGCGAATTCATTGAAGTCTCGTCGGGCAAATGGTATTCGTGTGCTGTCCATGTCGACGGTGCCGTCGTGTGTTGGGGCTCTAACAGTCACGGGCAACTGGATGCTCCGTCGGGACAATTCGAAACAGTCACAACGAGCTACTTTCATACCTGTGCAATTTCCACAACGATCGAATGTTGGGGCGATACCGGTTACTGACGGAGACGACCCTCGCGGTCGGCGTGCTGCAAGACTGTGCGGGTGTAGGTGGTGATGGCGGCAATTTCGGCTGGGGTGAGGACCTTGGCGAAAGCGGGCATGGTGTTGCCGCCGCCGGCGACGACGGCTGACTGATCCGCTGGATCGGGGTATCGCGCGACAACCAGGCCCGCGAGACGGGTTCCGAGTCCTCCGCTACCGTCGCTGGCGTGGCAGTTGGCGCAGTGCTCTTCGTAAAGCTGCTCAGCGTCAATCGACGCCGCGAGTTGGGCTTGCCGGGCGTCGGCTTGTGGTGTCGCCCCTTGCAGCGTGAACAACAAAACCACCGCGGTAGCCGCCCCCACGCCAACGAGGTACTGAGTCGCACCGACAACACTCGCCCAAGGGCCGCGCCGGGCGTTGGCGTGGATTCGCTCGGCGCGATCTGGCCAGAGGGCCGCGACGACACAACCGTACGCGACGCAGCCGAGGATCGAATGCAGCGTTATAGCGAGGCTGTCGCTGCCAAAGCCGAGAACCCAAACGCAATGGAAAGCGACGGGAAGCGAAAAGCCAACGGCGAGAGTGGCGAGCAGGCGACGAAACTCTAGTAGCCAGGGACGAGTTGTTGCGCGAAGGCCGAATATTCCAGCCAACTTGAAGCCCAGTGCGGCCTGAGCGATCAAGAGTACGGCGACTACAAGAGTCAGCGCGTTTTTCCAACTAGCAGCGGATTCAAAGCCGTAGAGGACGAAGTCTCGGCCAGTTGGTTGGTGCAGCACGCTGTAGACGCCTAGTGCCACAGCAACCGCGGCACCGGCAACAAGTCCCCGGAGCGGAACCTGTCTGGCTGCGCTCACGCGTCGCTGATGGTTGCCGGAAGCGACTCAAGTACCTCACTTGCGTCAATGTCGCGGTCGTCGAGTGGAAGTCGATCCGCGGAGAGCCCAAGCGTGACTGTTGCCGCCGCGTCGATGGCACGTAAGAGTTGACGAAGGTTGCGCGGAGGCGGGAAGTACTCGTCTTCGTCGGTTACACGCACCTCCTCGACTCCATCAGTCGGCGCGAGGCGGTCGATCACCGAAAGCACAAGGTCCTCGGGTGCCGAAGCTCCCGCGGTCACCCCAACAGTGCCCGTCAGGTCATCGGGTAGTTCGTCGGCTGCGTTGATGCGGAACACATGCTGACATCCTGCTTCTCGGGCCAGCGCTGCGAGTGCTTTGGTGTTCGAGGAGTTGGACGAGCCGATTACGACCATTGCGTCTACCCGCGGAGCGATCTTCATCAATGCCGACTGCCGGTTGGTTGTGGCGAAGCAGAGGTCGGAGCGTTCAGGCTGCCAGAGTTGAGGGAATCGTTCGCGCGCGGCGTCGAGCACGCCGGCCCATTCGCGGTGCGACAGCGTGGTTTGGGCCAGGACCGCGATGGGGGAGTCGAACTCGGGAAGGTCCGCCACATCGTCGGCTGTCTCGACACGGTGGATGGCAGCGGGTGCCACCGCCATCGTGCCTACTGCTTCCTCGTGGCCCTCGTGACCGACATAGACGATTTGGTAACCCTTGCCCACTCGAGTTTTGACCTCGTGATGGACCTTGGTCACCAAAGGGCACACCGCGTCGACCACGTACCCGCCCCTTTCGATGGCCGCGGTCACTACTTCGGGTGCCGAGCCGTGAGCCGAGAGCATGATCGGGCGGCCTTCGGGTACTTCGCTGATGTCGTCAACGAAAACCACACCCGAGGCTTCGAAACGCTGAACCACCAACTGGTTGTGGACAATCTCGTGGTAGCAGTACACAGGCGGTTCAAATGCCCTGACCATCCAGGCAAGCGCCTTGATCGCCATCTCCACCCCGGCACAGAATCCTCGGGGCGCTGCCAGCAGGACTTTCTCGACATGATCGGTCGACACAAAGCCGAGGCTAGCGCCGAGTGCCTGACTGTGGTTGATCTCGGCCGCGGTGATGGCCCCCATAGGGTGGAGCCAGGTGCGAACACTCGGTGAACGTAGGGTGGAGGCTGCACCGGGTGCTGGTACAGTTTCGTGTCCAGTTTCGCTCAGGAGTCGTGCACGATGTCCAAGATTTGCCAGGTTACGGGTCGCAAACCTCGCTTCGGCAAGCAACTCTCGCACTCGCACCGTCGGTCTAGCCGCCGTTGGGATCCCAACGTTCAGACGAAGCGATACTACCTGGAGAGTGAGCGGCGCTGGATCAAGCTCGAAGTCAGCGCCAAAGGCATCAAGACGATTGATAAGCGCGGCATCGAAAGCGTCGTGGCCTCCATGCGCCGCGAGGGCAAGAAGGTCTGAGTCAAAGATGGCAAGCGACAAACGTCCTATCATCAAGTTGCGGTCCACCGCTGGCACCGGTTACACGTATGTGACCACAAAAAATAAGACCAACACGCGCGAACGTATTGAGATCAAGAAATACGATCCAGTCGTCCGCAAACACGTTGTGTTCAAAGAAGAACGCTGAGTATCAGCGCCAGCACTAATCGCTTCGGCCCAAGATTGATCCCTTCAGCCAGCTGCCAGGGGCCTTAGACTCATCAGATGACCGCAGACTCTCGCGATCGCCCGATCGCCATGTTTGATTCGGGGTTCGGCGGGCTGACCGTTGCAAGGGCTGTGATCGATCTTTTGCCCAACGAGAACGTTGTATATTTCGGCGATACCGCGCGCTACCCCTACGGGTCTAGGCGTCACGACGAAGTGGCGAGATTTGCGCGACAGATCACTGACCTTCTGATTGAACAATACGACCCGAAGATGATCGTTGTGGCTTGCAACACAGCCTCGGCGGTTGCCTTAGACCACTTGGCGGCTCAAGTTGATGTTCCCGTTATTGGGGTTCTCAGACCAGGACTGGAATCCCTGCTCAAAGTAACGCTCACTTCCCGGGTCGGAATGATCGGCACGGTGGGAACAGTCGCTAGCGGCGCCTACCAGCGGTTAGCAGCTCAAATTGCGCCACGCGTCGACTTCAGATGTGCAGCCTGCCCAGGTTTCGTGGAGTTTGTTGAACGCGGTGAGACGGGCTCGGATCAGGTCCGGGTGCTTGCTCAGCGCCTTCTGGCACCGCTGCTTGAAGCCAAGATCGATGGTTTGCTGCTTGGTTGCACCCACTATCCGTTTCTGGCTCGCACTATTGCTGAGGTGATGGGACGCGACGTGATTTTGGTCTCGTCTGCTGATGAGACCGCGTTTGAAGTATGGCGTGCTCTCGAATCCTCCGACGATTGCCGCGATGGTGCAGGTCAAGGAGTTCACCGCTTCGTGTCCAGCGGTGATGTGGCGACCTTCGCCCGACTCGGAAGAGACCTCTTTGGTCCCGAGCTCAACCATGTTGAATGTCACACATGGTGAATAGACATTGCTGTCCAAAAGACATCCCCATCAAAGCTGACTCAAGCCCACTGGAGTGCTCGTGACTACCTCTCGCAATGACGGCCGCATGTTCGATGAGCTGCGGCCCGTGTCGTTCGTTCGTGACTACACGAAGATGTCGATGGGATCGGTGCTCGTCTCGTTTGGTGAAACACAAGTGCTGTGCACGGCTTCGGTTGAGGCTGACACGCCACGGTGGATGCGATATAGCAAAAAGGGCTGGGTCACAGCGGAGTATTCGATGCTTCCGGGGTCTTCGCCCGAGCGGATTCGGCGCCGCACATCGGGTCGTGACCAGGAAATCCAGCGACTCATCGGACGGTCGCTGCGCTGCGTGATCGACTTGGTTGCGCTGGGTGAGCGTTCCATCACCGTCGACTGTGATGTGCTTTCAGCTGACGGCGGCACTCGCACGGCTTCCATCTGCGGTGGTTATGTCGCTCTTCACGACGCGTGTGAGCGTCTCGTCTTGGCGGGCGAGATACCCGCGAACCCGCTGTTGACGGAATGCGCAGCGATCTCGGTGGGGATCGTTGATGGTCAGGTGCTGCTTGACTTGCCTTTTCGAGAAGATTCGACCGCCGATGTCGACTTCAATGTAGTGATGACCGGTGACGGGGCGCTGATCGAGGTACAAGGTACTGCTGAAGGAAAGGCCTTCAGCCGCGAAGAACTTTCCCAGATGCTTGATCTGGCCACCAAGGGGATTGCCGAGATTAACGAAGCTCAACGAGCTGTTCTGCGCACGCCCCCTGAGCCGCGTACTACCAGCTCCTGAGCAGGTGCGGATTGAACAAGTCATTGCGCCCAGACCCGTTGTTCCCCGCTCATGTTCACTGCGTTCTGCTTCCCGCTCTTGTTCGCTGCGCTCACCGGGCCGTTCGGGCCGCGGGGGCCGCTCGGGCCACGGCCTCGCCCGATTACGGTCATATTCTAGATCAATCCGCTCGGCCTCTAGGCTAAGCACATGTCAGATTTGCCTCGGCTCGTGTGCGCAAGCGCCAATCCCGACAAGGTTGCCGAGATGGCGTTGGTTCTCGACGGGATAGTCGAACTGTCGCCGCGTCCTTCAGGGTTGGCAGATGTTGTCGAAGACGCGGACGACCTTGAGGGAAACGCCCGACTCAAGGCGGTGGCGGTGTGCGCCGCTGCTGGCGCCGCGGCGGTCAGCGACGACACGGGTCTTGAGGTTGATGCTCTCGCTGGCGCTCCTGGGGTTTGTTCGGCCCGTTACGCGGGGAAGGGAGCCAGCTACGCCGACAACGTCGACAAGTTGTTTTCGGAACTCCAAAGGGTCGGCGCTACCAGCGCTGAGGAGCGCACGGCGCGGTTTCGCACCGTGGTAATGGTGGCGTGGCCTGATGGTTCGGAACTGTTGGCGCAAGGCAGCGTTGAAGGTTGGATCGCCGAACGCACCAAAGGAACGGGCGGTTTCGGATACGACTCGATCTTTGTTCCTGTGGAAGGTGGCGATCGTTCTTTTGCTGAAATGGGCGATGAGAAACACGTCATCAGCCACCGTGGACGTGCTTTGCGCTCTCTCGCTGCGGCATTGAACGCTCTGGCTTGCGAACCGCAAAGGGCGTGACGGTGACGCAACGGCTGAGGTTGCAAGGCCGGAGCCGTGGATGGCTGTACGCGGGATGCGGCATGTTGGTCGTCTCCACTGACTCCTTCTTCGTGCGCTGGTCGCGCGCGGAGGTCTGGGACCTGGTGTTCTGGGTCGCGTTGATATCCCTAGTGACCTACTTCGTGACGGGCTCGCGAAGTGAGTCAATGAACCCGATTCGGTCGTGGCGTCGCTTCCCGATTCCGTTAACGGCGATTGCTGTTCTCTCTACCGTCAGTCAGATCTCCTACATCACCGCGGTGACCCGTACCACGGTCTCCAACGTGGTTGTCATCGTTGGTGCTTCGCCGGTGACGGTTGCCCTTGTTGGCCGTGTTTTCTTTAGTGAAAAGACTTCTCGGAGGGTCTGGACTGCCATTGTTCTCACCTTCGCGGGCATGACTGTGATCGTGGCAGGTTCGGTCGGTGAGCCCAACCTTGACGGTGACCTGTTGGCGGTAGCGGCTGTCTTGGCGTTCTCGATAAGCGTGAACGTCTGGCGGCGCTGGCCCGAAATGAGCCGGATCGTTGGACTGTCGATGGCGGCGGTCTTGTCGGTTGTTATTGCGTCTTTCTTCGCGTCGCCGCTGGCTTTGGATGGACGTGTGTATCTGGCTTGTTTGGGGATGGGTGTGCTGAATCCGTTGGGACGGTTGTTGCACACGAATGCCCCCCGGTATGCGCCTGCGGCTGAAGTGGCGTTGTTCACGCCGGTGGAAACGGTTGCCGCGTCGGTGTGGGCCTGGTTG
>JAKZTU010000314.1:0-5244 GCA_047516945.1 Acidimicrobiales bacterium | reverse complement strand
GTGACGCCACGGACTGCTGGGACCCCGGCGAAAGTCTCAGCCAGCATGTTGTAGGCGTCGGCCTGTGCGCCGAGAGGATCTGAATCATCGGAGAACAGTCCGATTCTCATGTCCATCTCGGTGATCTCGATGAACGGTCCCAGATCTGCAAGTCGTCGAAGGAAACGGTCCAAGGACTTCGGATCGGGGACTCCCATCAGCATGTGGCCCTGGAGTCCGACGCCGTCTATCGGCACGCCTTGATCCAGGAGCCTTCGCACGAAGTCGATGAACTCGGTCGCGCTCAGCCCGTCGTATTCGTTCCACGAGATCTGTTCGTTGAGCACAAGTTCGGCGTCAGGGTCGACTTCGCGGGCAAGTCGGAACGACTCAGCTACATAATCTTCGCCCAGAGTTTCAAAGAAGACGTTCTTGTCGAGCCCTTCGCCGCTGTAGGCCATCGGCTCGTTCACCACATCCCACACAGCGACCTTGCCCCGGTAGCGGCCGGCAACTGTTGATATGTGCTCGCGCATCAACTTGAGCAGGGTCTTTTGTGGATCACTGCTGGCGCGAAGGGTCGATTCAAGATTGTGGGGCCGACCGCCGCGACCCCAGATGAGGGCATGGCCGCGCAGACGCATGTCGTGGCGCTCAGCAAAGTCGGCAAAGGTATCGGCCAGCGTGAAATCGTAGTCGCCGACGAGTCGCGCCAGGCGGTTCCATTTGAAGGCGTTCTCGGCGCTGACTCCGTTGAATTCGTGACGCACCAGTTCTGCTTCTGGGCCTGTTGGCGTTGCTATCGCCACCCCGATGTAGAAGTCGCGCGCTTCGGCCACTTGGCGCAGACTTTCCGGCGTTGGCAAGCGTTCTGCCAGACGAGCCTCCCAGCGTTGTAGCGACGGCGAGTCTTGCGGGCTCAGGTACCCCATTGATCCAGACGATTTAACTTGGGAGGCCGAGGACTTGCGAGGTGACATGAGTGACCCGAACGCCGACATCGCCATCAGATCGCCTTCGATACGCATCCGGCCTTCCATGAACGCCTTCATCGAGTCGAACCGGCCAGAGAATATGAGCGGCGCGTCTTGGGGTGTCGTAATGACGGTCGATGTGGCCTCGCCTTCGCCTGAGAGCAGTTCGCATCGGCCATCGATGATGACCAACCGGTAGGCGTCTCGACCGTCGGGCCGGTCGATCACGAACTGGTAGGTGGCGGTGACATCGCTGTTGCGCTCGTTGATCTTGCGAGCGGTTCTCTCCAAGACCGCTCTCAGCGACTCTGAATCAGACATTCATGATCTTCCCACTGGACATTTCCTACCATCGGTATATTATCTCGACAAGTGACCAGCGTCACCGCAGGGGAGACACCATGAAAACCGCTGAACGCACGCTTCGAGCCACGGCAACTCTCTTGGCTCTCTGTTTGTTTGTCGCCGCCTGTACCACGGGCGACAGCGACGACGACACCGCTGAAGCGACCACGACAACGACGACCGCAGCGCCCGAACCCGACTACCTCGGCACCGACCAACGCGCCATCGACCGATCCGACTCAGGACACACACCATGACAGCACTAGCCACTCCCCCGCTCACCCCGAAGTCCACAGCTACCCGTAAACGCCTGCTGGACTTGGCTGCCCGAATGTTTATTGAGAGCGGTTATGCCGCGATTTCGCTGCGTGACATCGCCGATGAGGCAGGCCTCACCAAGGGTGCCATCTACGGGCACTTCCGTTCCAAGGGCCAACTGCTCGTTGAGGTGATCCGCTCGGAACTGGCCCAACGCGACAACATGTTGGATCTTGGCGAAGCGGCCCAGCATCCCGACAAACTGTTCGATCTCTTCATCAGTCCCGGGAGCCGCGAACTCCGCCTGTTGCAGACCGACGCGGCCGCGGCCGCCCGTCACGATCCAGATGTGGCAGCAGGCGTTGAGGAGGTCTTCGCGGAGCGCGCCGAGTGGATCCTCGAAACGTTCTCGCGATACGCGGACCCCGACACGGTCTTGTTCGTAATCAACGCCCTATCGTCGGGGATCGGAATTCAGGAAGCTCATGGCCGCGATGTGCCCGATGTCGAGGTATGGCGAAGGACCCTGTCCGCGATGTTCGAATCGCTAGCGCGGCCCCACACACAAGAACAGGCCCAAGGAGAAACAGCATGACCGAGATCTACAAGGATCCGACCGCCTCGATCGACGAACGAGTCAGTGATCTGATCGGCCGGATGACCCTTGACGAAAAAGTGGCGCAGCTTGGGGCGATCTGGGTCACCTCGCTGGTTGTGGACGAACAGTTCGACCCTGACCAGGCCGCTGAGGTGCTCTCAGACGGCATCGGGCAGGTCACCCGCATCGGTGCCAGCACCGGCTTGTTGGCCGACGAATCGGCGCAGTTGGCCAACTCCATCCAGAAGGTGCTCGTCGAGAACACCCGTCTCGGTATCCCCGGAGTGATCCACGAAGAGGGTGTCGGTGGATTCCTGCATAGGGGGGCGACTACTTTTCCTCAGGGACTGGGCCTTGCCGCCACCTGGAACACCGATCTGATGGCCGAAGTTGCGGGAGTGATCCGGACTCAGATGCGCGCGGTCGGCGCTCGCCACAACCTCTCACCGGTGCTTGATGTGGCGCGTGACCCCCGTTGGGGTCGCGTGGAGGAGACCTATGGCGAGTCTCCCGAACTCTGCGGGCAGATGGGTGTGGCATATGTGAAGGCGATGCAGACCGACGACCTCGCCAACGGCGTGGTCTGCACCGGCAAGCACTTCTTGGGTTACGCATATTCGTTGGGTGGCCGCAACCACGCGCCGGTCCATCTCGGTGGCCGAGAACTGCGAGAGGTATACGCAGCGCCCTTCGCCGCGGCTATTCGAGAAGCTGGCCTCGCCTCGATGATGAACAGCTACTCCTCGATCGACGGCGTGCCGGTTGCCGCAAGTCGTGAGATTCTCACTGATCTGCTTCGTGGCGAACTCGGTTTCGACGGCACCGTCGTGGCCGACTACTTCGCGGTGATGCAGCTTTTTCTCAACCACAAGACTGCCGCGGATGCCCAAGGCGCGGCCATCGCCTCATTGGGAGCTGGTCTCGATATCGAATTGCCCGCACTCGACTGTTATCAGCACATCGGTGCGGCTGTGAGCGAGGGTCGCTTCGACGAAGCGGTCGTCGATGAGTCCTGTGCCCGGGTATTGGCCCAAAAGATGCAGTTGGGGCTATTCGAGGACCCCTACGTGGATGCCGGTGCCGCTCTTGGTGTCTTCGACACTGTCGAGCAACGCCGTTTGGCTCGCCGTGCCGCTGCAGAAGGTGTGGTCCTCTTGCAGAACGATGGCGTCTTGCCGCTCGACTGTTCGATCTCGAGGGTGGCGGTGATCGGGCCTCACGCCGATGATCAACGGCTGTTGCAGGGTGACTACCACTACCCAGCCCATCTCGAGATCATCTATCAGGGCCGTATCAGCGAAATCGTCGAGCAACTCGCCAGCATCGGTGCGCCGGTCGAAGGCGATGGCACGGGAACCGATCAGTTGCCAGAGGCCAGCGGGGCGTTTGCTCCGGGTCCTCACTACACAGCTCATGTGACCCCGCTCGCCGGGTTGCGTGCCGCTCTTGGTGAAACCGACGTCACTTATTCGTTTGGCTGTGCCGACTCTGGCGACGACACCTCGGGAATCGCCGAAGCTGTTCAAGCCGCGGCCGCCGCCGACGTCGCGATTGTCTGTGTTGGCGCCCGTTCGGGGCTGGTGATGGATTCCACAGTCGGAGAAGCCCGCGATGCCACCGATCTTGACCTTCCCGGCGTGCAATCCCAATTGGTCACCGAGGTTGCGGCGACCGGCACCCCCACTGTCGTAGTCGTGATCAGCGGCAGAGTGCACACCCTGGAAACCGAAGCAGAAAGCGCGAACGCAGTTCTGTGGTCAATCCTTCCGGGCGAAGAAGGCGGTAATGCCATCGCTGGGGTGCTGACCGGAGCGGTAAACCCATGCGTGTCAGAATTGAGGTCGGCAGCACCGGCGGGGGTGGCTCCCAAACCCGTGCCCCTCCTTGTGGTGGTGGCTTTCCAGTTGAGTGTCTCCCCGCCGGTGCTGGCCCGGTGATGTCGCTTGATAGAAGCGTCTGAGCCCGCTGGCTCATCAACGCATGGATGCGCATCACAGGGCCAGTCTGCCATAGCCACAACGACTACAGGAAGGCTCAATGATCATGGCTGTTATCGGGATCGACTCTCACAAAGATGTGCTCACGGGCTGTCTGGTGGACGCTTCGGGGGTGTCCATCGAGCAGCGCAGCATCGCCAACACGACGGCCGGGCACGCCGAGCTGGTCGCCTGGGCGCGCTCAGCAGGCGTGCAACGCGTCGGCATCGAGGGCGCCGGCAACTACGGCCGCCCAGCCACTGTGGCCCTCATCGGCGCTGGGGTGCCGGTGGTGGAGGTGCCCCCGCAGATGACCGCCGCAGCCCGCCGCAGGCGGCGCACCCGCACCAAAACCGACCCCGTCGACGCGCTCGAGATCGCCCGCATCTCAGCACGCGACGACGACCTGCCCCCACCCCGCTTCGTCGGCGCTTGTGACGACCTCGCTGCGCTGGTCCGCTACCGCCGAGAACTCGTCAAGAGCCGCACCGCGGCCCTCAACCGCCTCCACAGCACCCTAGAGAAGATCCGCTGCGGATACCACAACCGCACCGGGCCGCTCACCAGCGGTGCCGGGCTCGACGCGGCGTGCAAGCTGTTGCGCGGTGACGACAGCGCACGCGCCGAGATCGGCCGCAGCCGCATCCGCGACATACGCCGCCTCTGCCGCGAGATCGACGCTGTGACACAACGCATCGCCTCGCTGCTCAACAACACCGACACCAGCCTCACCGGCATCTACGGCATCGGAACGCTGACCGCAGCAGAGATCCTCGCCGAGGTCGGCGACCCAGCCCGCTTCGCGACCAAGGACCGCTTCGCCATGGCCAACGGCACCGCCCCCATTGAGGCCAGCAGCGGACGAGTTGTCCGACACCGGCTCAACCGAGGAGGCAACCGCCAACTCAACCGCGCCATCCACACCGCCGCCATCGCCCAGATCAGCCGACCCGGCACCGAAGGCCGCGCCTACTACCAACGCTGCCTCGACCGCGGAAAGAGCAAACGAGAAGCCATCCGATCCCTCAAACGGCGCATCTCAGACCGCGTCTGGAAATGCCTCCAAGACGACCTCAAACAACAAATCCTGCCCACAAGTTGACATAGAAGCTCA
>JAKZTU010000313.1:0-7692 GCA_047516945.1 Acidimicrobiales bacterium | reverse complement strand
CTGGCCCCGTTCTTGTGCGATCTCGCCGACGCTACGACCGACGCAGCCTTCGTTTTCCGGCGCAAGAGTGTGGAGAATCGTCTTGGTTTCCCAGTGGGCCAGACCCCGCAGCGGACCGTCGGCCTGAGCGAGCTCGTTGAGCTTTCGTCGCTGTGTCGGGTCCGCGAAGACCTCGCGCTTGTCCTCTTTGGGCAACAGCATCACCTTTTCCCAACCAGGTATGGCGTCAAGCACGAATCCGCTGTTGAAGTTCAGATGCAGCGCCAGAGTCATCGGCACAGTCAGCGCGACTACCTTGCCGCCCGCCGCTCTTGCCGCGTCGCCTGCTCGGAGCTTGGCTCGATTCTCGCTCAGGGAGCGCGCGGTCACGCTCATTACGTTCCAGTTGAGCGGGCTGCGAGCTGCCACCGACATGTCGCTCATCAACTCGATGGCCCAGTCCTCGAACGGCCCCAGATTGGGAATGAACTCCAGCGATGTGCCCTCGAAATCGGCAAGTACCGAGCACAGGCCGACCAGTTCGTCACGCGTGCCGTGACGGCTTGGGACCATGTTGCCCATCGGGTCGTTGTGAGTGCGCGACCACGACGACGAAAAGCCCAGTGCGCCGGCTTGCAGACCGGCTCTTAGCAACACGGCCATTTTCTCTTGCTCATCTTCAGTACTGGGCCGTCGTACGCTGTCGTCGCCCATCACCACGCGCCGCAACGCCGAGTGGCCGACTTGAAGCCGGCGTTGATCGACAGCGTCCCGTCGATGGCGTCGAGATATTCGGCGGTCGAACGCCAATCCCAAGGCACTCCTTGCTGCAAGGTGGTCAGTGGGATGCCCTCGACCCGGGCCAACATGCGCATGAGGCAGTCGCCATCCGCGGGATCATCGGTAAGCGGAGCGATGGTGAAGCCGCAGTTGCCCCCAATCACCGAGGTCACGCCGTGCAGCGGTGAGGGTGAGAGGGTTTGATCCCAGAAAACCTGGGCGTCGAGATGAGTGTGGACATCAACGAATCCAGGGGTCACGACCAGGCCGGTGGCGTCGATCACCGTTTTGGCTTCGGCTCCATTGCCCCCGAGTCGGTCGATGGCTTCGATCCGGTCGTTGACTATGCCGACATCTGCGCGTCGCCGTGGCCCACCGGTCCCGTCAACTACATCTCCTCCGCGAATCAAAAGATCAAACATGCTCGGAGCGTAATACGCAGGTACCACGTGGTGTCAGCCTGCCGGCGACACAGTCGAGCGGGTCGCCTCGTTTTGCAGGATCGTGGCGAGTAGTTCGAGCAACGACCAGCCAGACTGTACCCATGACGCACCGCAGATTTGAAGAACTCGAAGCTGGCTTGGCACAGATCCGAGATGCACCCAGTGAGCAGGGAACGCTTCGGCTCATCGTGGCGCGCACCGAGGTGGATGAGCGTCAGATTGTCGAGCAGGGAGAACTAACCTTGAAAGGCGGCCTCGAGGGCGACAACTGGCTCGCCCGAGGAGACCGTCATTCCGAAGACGGCAGCGCGGATCCTCGCAGGCAGATCACCATCATGAACTCTCGGGTGCTTGAGTTGATCGCGGGACCGACCAAGAAGTGGCCAGCGGCGGGAGATCAGCTGTTCGCGGATTTCGACATCAGCGAGGCGAACGCCCCGTCAGGTACTCATCTCAAGATCGGCAACGCCACTCTTGAGGTGACCGAAGCACCGCACCTGGGATGCTACAAATTCAGAGTTCGCTACGGCCGAGATGCGCTGCACTGGGTCAATTCTGTGGCTGGTATGGCGCTCAAGCTCAGAGGCATCAACACCCGAGTAATCCAGCCCGGGACCATCCAGACAGGCGACCGAATCAAAAAACTCTGATCGAACTTCTCGGGCCAGTCACCAGGACAATCTTGCCTTTTAAAGGTCCGAGTGCGTTTACGATACTTGTGCTTCGCTGTCGATGAAACTGAGCGGGTCAACCTCCAGAATTGCCCAAGCTCGGTGGTCGTGCTGTTTATCAGCGGCTAGGCCCTCCACCTTTGTGGAGAGGCAACGTGACTCCCCATCGCGATTTACTGTCCAACTCAATTCGCTGCTGGTTCGGCGGTGCCAATGACCATGAACCACCAGTTTGGGTTGCGTCGCCTCAACTGCTTGCAGGATTCGTTCGCGTACTTGCAAGCACAGCAATTCATCGCGTGGTGGAAGTTCAAAGTTCCGGATCGGTGCACCTTCGGGTGCGTCATGGGACAAAAGCACGTCAAGCGGAGTCTCACCGAGACGCGCTACGTCGGCGTCGGTGAGTATCTCGCTGGGCCACCAACTCACGCCCTCAATTCGGTAATGATGATCCATCGAGAAAGCGCCACCGAGTGCCCCGAAGTGAACTTGGCCCCAACGCCAGCGATGACCGCGCGGAGCGTAACGACAGCGGTCGCGGATGGTCACGAAGCCGTCTTCGTCTGCTTCGAGTTCTGCCAACATGTCGTGGTTTTCGTGGTTGCCGTCTATCCAGTACAGACAACTGATGCCGTAGCGTTCGGCGTGCCAGTCAACCTGGTCCAAAAAGCGGCGCCCCTCAGCGGTGTGCGGCCAATAGCCGAAGTCACCGAGTTGCAGGATCACGTCGCATCCGTGCTGGTTCGCCAGTTTGCACAAGGTGCCTACCCAAGGACCGTTGCCGTGAGTATCTCCTGCAAGCAAAACACGCTCCGGCTCAAGCTTTTCCATCCCGCAACAGTAGCGAGCTTTGTAGTCCACTGACATCGACAAAGCCCGATGTCGTAGCCGTTAGTGATTGCATCTCTCTGTCTCTAGCCTTGAGGGTGCGCAGTCCTACTCCTCGCGGGCAGGCGAACCTTAAGAAAGGGTTGCTCTCGTGCGCGACTTCTCATGGCGATGCTTAACGTTCGCGGCTGCGTTGGCCGTCTTTGCCGCGGCCTGCGGCGATGATTCCGGAACCACATCGCCAGATACCCCCGCGCCAAGCAGCACCGCGCCAAGTCACACCGAAGGCGCTCACGAGGGGCATTCCGACACGACAACCACGGTTACAAGCGATGGCTCCGAGACAGACGGGCATCAACACACTCACGGCGACTCCACGGACGAGATGGATTCCTCTGAGCATGACATGTCCGGCATGGATTCAGAAGACGACGGTTCAATGGAGGAGATGGACCCCGCTCAGACCATCGCCGTTGAGGTTGTCGGTGGCGAGCCGATAGGCGGCCATCAGCGAGTTGAGGTTGAACTCAACTCCGAAGTAGCAATCATGGTCACCTCTGATACCGCCGAAGAGATTCACGTTCACGGCTACGACATTCTGCACTCTGTGGCTGTTGGCCAACCGTTGCATTTCAGTTTTGCTGCTGAGATTCCGGGTGTGTTCGAAGTCGAACTAGAGGGTTCGGGCCGACTTCTACTACAGCTCACCGTTTCCTGACCTTAATCAAGAAACAGCGCGGAGAATCCCGCGCGTCCGGGTTGATCGCGCGTAGGATGCGCCTGTTCGTCAGAGCGAAGCCGGTTTGAATCCGGCACTGTCCCGCAACGGTGAAGTCGACTCACTCAGGTGAGAAGAACAAGTCCGGACGCCTCGAAGCGAACCAACGAACCGACCTTCGTGGAAGGGACGGCTCGTGCGACCGGATCCTCTTGTCGCTCGTGCCACAACCTCGAGCCAAAAGGAGGACCCGAATGAAACGAATATCAGCCGTATTGCTAGCGCTGCTCTTGTTCAGCACTGCCTGTGGAGACGACACCGACAGCGTCAGCGAAGAGCCGCTGCGGATAGTTTCGATATCACCCACAGCTACAGAGATGCTGTTCGCGGTCGGCGCCGGAGATCTAGTGGTCGCCGTCGACCAGTACTCGTATTTCCCCGATGAGGCACCTGTCACCGATCTCGACGGCTTCAGCCCAAACGTGGAGGCCATTGCGGCCTTTGAGCCCGACATTGTTTTGATGCAGTCGAGCGGCGACGTGAAGGCAGCCCTGGAGACGCTAGGCATCCAGGTAGTCGTTCAGGACGCAGCGGTCTCGATTGACGACACTTTCGCACAGATCGCTCAAATCGGCGATGTGACGGGTCAACAAGACCAAGCCACTGCCCTTGTGACCCAAATGCAGACTGAAATCGAGTCGCTTGTTGCCAGCGTTCCCGACGCAAGTGGCCTCAGCTACTTCCACGAACTGGATCCCACTCTGTATTCGGTCACAAGCTCCACGTTTGTTGGCGCGGTTTATAGCTTGTTCGGTTTAGAGAACGCGGCCGATCCCGCCGATGCGGACGGTTCTTCCTTCGGCTACCCCCAACTCAGCGACGAATATTTGGTAGACGCCGATCCCGATCTGATCTTCCTGGCTGACACGCTCTGCTGCGGGCAAAACGTAGCCACCGTCGCCGAACGACCGGGTTGGGACCAGATGAGTGTCGTACAAAACGGCAATGTCATTGAGTTGAACGACGACATCGCCAGCCGCTGGGGGCCGCGAATTGTTGAGTTCATAGCCACGATTTCCGAAGCACTCAGGAATTTGTAAATGTTGAAACCGGACCAGTCGCCGTCGCTCTTTGGCCAAGAGGAGATCCTCACGGGATCGCACCTCACAGTTAAGGTGACGGTGGCCGGGTTCGGTGCCATCATTCTGGCTGTCACTTTGGGGTTGACCGTCGGACCCGTCGACCTGCGGTTTGATCGTGTCCTGATGGAGTTGCTCGACGGTATTCCCGGCGTGAATATCGACTCTGGACTTTCCGAGACGCATCAGGCGATCGTCGACAAGATCCGGCTACCTCGCGTGGTGCTGGGTCTGCTCGTAGGAGCGACGCTTTCGCTTAGCGGAGCGGCCTATCAGGGTGCTTTTCGAAACCCGTTGGCTGATCCGTACCTTCTAGGTATCGCCGCTGGTGCCGGGCTTGGCGCAACTATCGCCATCACGCGAGGACTAGGCGATGGTGCCGGGCTTACTGACCCAGTCCCTCTAGCTGCTTTTGCTGGGGCTTTAGTGGCGGTAGGAGTGTCATTTCTCGCAGGGCACCTAGGAGGGCACTCGACAGTTTCACTGGTGCTGGCAGGAGTAGCGGTGGCTAGCTTTCTCACCGCTTGCCAGACGTATGTGCTGCAGTCCAATACCGATGTAATCAGAGAGGTCTACTCTTGGATTTTGGGCCGAATCGCAACTTCAGGCTGGTCAGAGCCAGCCCTGATGACGCCCTATTTCGTGCTGACCGCAGCGGTAGTGCTGCGCTATCGTCGAGCGCTTGACGTGCTCTCAGTTGGTGATGAAGAGGCTGCGTCGCTGGGTCTCAACCCGCGCAGGATTCGCAGCATCGTGGTGATCGTCTCCTCACTCGGCGCGGCGGCAGCAGTGTCTGTCACAGGGCTGATCGGATTTGTCGGAATCATCGTGCCACACACTGTTCGTCTGGTCTTCGGAGCAAGCCATCGAGTGTTGCTTCCGCTTTCAATTCTGTTCGGAGGAGCGTTCATGGTTCTAGCCGATCTCACCGCTCGCACCATTTTGCAACCGGCAGAACTTCCGATCGGCGTTGTGACGGCGTTTATCGGGGCGCCGTTCTTTGCGATCGTGTTGCGCACGAGTCGACGAGAGGTCTGGTGATTCAACGTAATGCTGACCTTCCTCACCGGTGGTGCTCGCAGCGGCAAGTCGTCTATCGCGGTCAATGCCGCAGCGAGGCGTGAGACGCCCGTAACCGTCATCGCTACCGCGACCGCTGGCGACTACGAGATGGCTGAACGCATTGCCCGCCATCAACAAGATCGACCTGAGCACTGGTCGCTGCTAGAAGAGCCAGTTGATTTACTCGGGGCGGTTGGCTCTGTTGACGCTGATCACACCATCATCGTTGACTGCCTTGCGCTGTGGCTCAACAACAGGCTCTCCGACCAACCCCAGCAGATTCTTGACGAAACTGTTCGGCTCGCTGATCTGCTGTCCGAACGCCGTGAACGCGCATATGTGGTGAGCAACGAAGTGGGGTCTGGCATCATCCCTGCCGATGCATTGACGAGGGGTTTCCGAGATCTTCTTGGCAGCATCAATCAACGCATGGCCCAGCGTGCCGACTCCGCGTACCTGTGTGTTGGTGGCCTGCTAGTTCCCCTTGAGCGAATGGCAGATTTCGATGTCTGATTCTGTGCTGAGTCGCTTGCTAGAGGATCTGAGTGCACCTGATGCGGCAGCGGCGCTGGCCGTCGAGATCCGCGCGTCGCAGGTGCTGCGCCCGGCTGGCGCGTTTGAGCGCCTTGATCGTGTCGCAGCGTGGCTTGCCGGCTGGCAGGGCAGCGACAGACCCAGGATCGAACACCCTCACGCCGTTCTGTTCGCTGGAGATCACGGAGTTGCAGCCGAAGGGGTGAGTGCATACCCCGCAGCCATCACCGCGGCGATGGTGGCGGCTCTCGCAGCAGGTAAAGCCACCGCTTCGGTCCTGGCAAGCCAAGTCGGTGCCACTCTTTCGGTTGTCGACGTGGCAGTTGGAGATCCGACCGGCAACATCCGCACCACCGATGCCCTGACTCCACAACGTTTCGATGCCGCCGCGCGGGCAGGTATAGATGCCGTGGAGGCATGCGACGGCGACCTTCTGGTCGTGGGTGAGATGGGGATAGGCAACACGACTCCCGCCGCAGCAATAGCCGCTTCGGTTCTGGGAGGAACCGCTCTCGACTGGGTCGGGCCGGGCACTGGTGTGCACGGCGAAGCTCTGTTGAACAAGGCCCGTGTGGTACAAGAGGCACTTGAGCGGGTCGGTCCTTGCGAGCCGTTGGAAGCGTTGCGTCGGCTTGGTGGTGCTGAGCTCGTAGCCATTGCCGCGGCAGTCATGACGGCTCGCCGCAGGCGCATTCCGGTGGTCCTGGACGGCTTCATCGCTACGGCTTCGGCGCTTCCTCTGGAGGCTGCGGCACCCGGCGCGTTGCAACATTGCATTGCCGGTCATCGTTCGGCCGAACCGGGGCATATCCGTCTGCTCGAACATCTCAATCTTGAACCGCTGCTCGACCTTGACCTTCGACTCGGCGAGGGAACGGGAGCCCTTGCTGCTGTGCCTCTGATCCGGATGGCTGCTGCGGCGGTGGTGGAAGTGGCCACCTTCGAGGAATGGGCTGAATACTCCGGTGCTGTACCCGATGACCAACCGACTAGCACTTCCTGAAGTTGTGGCACCTCCTGAAGTGGTGGCGACATGACCGGCTTTCGATATGCCTGGGCTTTCCTAACCCGGTTGCCGGGAGGTCAGCATCCCCGAAGTGACGACGAACTCGCTTCAGCAGTCGTCTGGTTTCCTCTCGTGGGGGTGGTCATCGGAGCGGTCACCGCTGTCGCCTACCTCGGCTTGGTCGAGATTCTTGATCCCTTTTCTGCAGCACTGCTTGCGGTCGCTTTTAGCGCGATTGTCACAGGAGCTTTCCACGAAGACGGTTTGGCTGATACCGCCGACGCTTTAGGCGGGGCTAGTCAGGAGCAGCGGCTCGAGATCATGCGTGATAGCCGTGTCGGTACCTTCGGAGCGCTGGCATTGGTTCTGGTGACACTTGGCAAGGTTGGCGCTTTGCAGAACATCGACGGAACCGACGCATTCATTGCCTTGATCGCCGCACACGCGTTGGGGAGAACCGCAGCGTTGGCGCTGATGCTGACGCTGCCGACGGCCCGGCCGGCCGGCTTGGGTGCGGCCTACACCACACGTC
>JAKZTU010000312.1:0-2554 GCA_047516945.1 Acidimicrobiales bacterium | reverse complement strand
TGGCACGAATCGGCTGATATTCCGGGTTAGCCGCGCATCGATGTCCTTACACGTCCAGCTAATCGCTGGGTTCGTACACGACCATCTCGACCCCGCCCGGTAGCACCATCACAATCACCTTGCCCCAGCCCTCGTCTTTCGGTTCGCCCCGGAACTCAACCCCCTTCTTCCTCAATTCCGCAACCGTCGCGTCGATGTCGTCACACACGAACCCCACCTCGTGGGTAATCCGATCACCTTTGTGGACATCAAACTCGGGGGGACCGGGGTGTGGCTCCATCGTCGCCGGAGGACAATCGAAGAGCATGAAGCCATTATCGAACTCCACGTGCGGGAACTCGAACACGTCGCGCATCACCGCGCGGAAGGCATCGACCTCAGAGGAATAGAGCAGGGTGTGCAGCCCAGTGATGGCCATAGTCGGCTCGCCTTTCTAGCGACAATCCAGCGCTAGTACGGGCCAGTCGCAGTTGTTGATTACTATATTTATTTTAGCAACCGTAATGGATCGGTACCGGCCTGTCAACGACCCTTCAACTCGCGGACGACGATCATTTGGTTTAGGTATTGTACACACAGCATCCTATGTATTAACTTACGAGACGTGGACACAACCAGACGAGGCCGTCTATCTCTCGGCCCGCCAATGAGGGGGAGGAACATCACCAATGTTCATCAAAAATAGGAATTACTGCCAAACATCTATCCCAAGACTGCAAAGTCAGCGAATGTACCGTTCCAGGGGAATACTCAAACTCTTGGCGGTGCTGTTAACGCTGCTTCTTGTCTCGGCCGCCTGCGGCGACGACGCCGCTGACGATGCCGGTGAAACCGGCGACGATACGGGCGACACCGGCGACGATACAGGCGACGATATGGGCGAGGACGATTCCATGGAAGGCGTGCTCGCCGGCGTGTGTCCAGACCCGCTCATCATCCAGACCGACTGGCACGCACAGGCCGAACATGGCCCAACCTACGAGCTGCTCGGCCTGGATTACGAGGCTTCCAACGGTACCGTCAGAGGCACGCTTGTCGCCAGCGGCGAGGTCGACACCGGTATCGACATCGAGATCCGCGAGGGTGGCCCAGCGATCGGTTGGCAGCAGGTCTCATCGCAGATGTACCAAGATCCCGACATCTTCTTCGGGTACTCCAGCACCGACGGTTCCGTGGGGAGTTCGGTGGACCAGCCCGTCGTCTCGCTCGTCAGTCTGCTTGAGGTGAACCCGCAGATGATCATGTGGAACCCCGAGCAATTCCCGGGTGTCGAGAGGGTTGCGGACCTCCCTGACGACGCCAGCATCGTGGCGTTCTTTGGGGCGCACTACCTGTACTGGCTCATCGACGCGGGCATTGTCGACGCGGGCCAGGTCGACGGGTCCTACGACGGGGGTGTGACCCGATTCGTCGCTGAGGACGGTGCTTTCGGTCAACAGGGCTACGCCTCAGCCGAGCCCTACATTTACGAGTCCGAGACGCCGGAGTACAGCAAAGCGGTTCAGTACGAGCTCCTGCACGACATGGGTTTCAAGACGTACTCGCAGAACCTTGGGGTGCGGCCCGAACGCATCGAAGAGGACAGAGCGTGCCTCGAACTCCTCGTCCCGATCACCCAGCAGGCTGCTGTCGACTACGTGAATGACGGTGCTGAGACCAATGGGGTGATTATCGATGTCAACGCGATATACGACGACGGTTGGGTTTACAGCATCGGTCTTGCCGATTTCGCCAACAGGGAGTTTGGCCGCCTCGGCCTAATCGGCAACGGTCCTGACGACACGGTTGGCAACTTCGACATGGACCGCGTCCAGACGCTCGTCGAACAGATGATACCGGTGTTCGCCAACCCCGAGATCAACATAGAGATCGTCGAGGGGATCACCGCCGAGGACATCGTCTCGAACGAGTTCATCGACGAGAGCATCGGCTTTTAGCCAGTTCTCCACTTCGATCCACTCCGAGCCGGCGCCCCCTCCCCCGGCGTCTGTTTCCTCACAACAAACTTTAAGTGGTTTGCTACTGTGCCGTTTGCGATGACGATTTGGCGCTCACGGCGCTGATCCGTCGATCCACGAAAGGCCCCTCCGATGCGTGACACCCTCTTGAGCATCCACATCCTGGCCGCTGGCGCGTGGTTCGGCACCAACGTGATGGGGTTCTTGGTAAACCCCCGGATCAACCCCTCAGCACGCGCGATCGCTACGGACAACTGGCACCACACCGTCGTCAGCATCAAGCAGCGATACATCTATACGCCAGCCCAACTAATTGTCCTGATCACGGGTGTGCTGCTTCTGACCGCAGTCGACGACTCGCCCTTCGCGATGTCCGACACGTTCGTGTTGATCGGGTTCCTCGCCCTCGGCGTAGCGGTGCTGAGCGGGATCTATTTCGCGCGCCAGGGCGCCAGGGTGGGCGCTGCCTACGATGCCGGCGACACGGAGGCTGTAGCGTCGATCGAACAGAGGATCGCCATGTGGTCGCTCGCCGACATGGCTGTCATTGTGGTGACCATGGTTGCGATGGTCGGCACGTGGGGGGTGTGACCGAC
>JAKZTU010000311.1:0-5209 GCA_047516945.1 Acidimicrobiales bacterium | reverse complement strand
CCCGATTTCGGAGGATATTGATGCGTTCGGTATCAATGTAGGCGAGGGAATCTGCATCGCATGTGGCACAAAACGAACGTATGAAGACACGGTTCTCGACTACATCAGTTGGAAATTCGGGGATCCGAGCTGAGGGTGGTCAACGCGTGCCGGACTTGTGATTCCGACTGGTACAGCAACGCATTCCTGCGACTACATCGGTTGGAGTCGTAGTGCGGGTGATTGCGAGGAAGTGTGAAGGCCAGAGACGGATCGGACGATGGTTTGGCGATCGTGCCGATGTCGAAGAGAAGATGCGAGCACGCAGGCACACGCGTCAAGACCCGCACGAGCGTTTGGACGATAGAGCTACTGATGCCGATGCTCGGGGAGTAACACTGTAGTGCGAACTAGACGGGCGCTTCCTCGGGCACGACTCCAACATCGCCGGTTGCTTCGGGTTGTGGCCCGTCAGGCTCATCTTGCCTCTGCTGCCACTCAGCGGCAACTGTACTCCAGTCCGTACCAGGAGAATTGCCGCCTGTCCATGTGGAGACAAAGTCTGGATCTGCCGAGCGCGGCCGGTGCTCCTCGGCGAGATCTGCTATGCGAACTAGCGTTGGAATTTCCAGCGCCCAACCGACGACCATAGCAGTCTGACTAGGAAGTGCTGGGAGTTCGTCCATCAGGGAACCGAGATTGTCTGGAACGAGCCGACGCACAAGTCTCTGATCGTGATCATTCACGATTCGATGAACAACAAAAGTGTTGCATTGTGAGAGCACGGTCTCAGAAAGTTCGCTAGGTCGCTGTGAGGAGACAACGAGCGATAGTCCAAACTTTCGACCTTCACGAGCTACCCGTTCGAATGCCTCACGGCACAATCTAGTGGCCGACACGGCTTGATCATCGCCAGTGGAACCGCCCGGGCGCCGAATCAGCGAGTGGGCTTCTTCGACCACCAAAATTCTCGGTGTGATTTGGGCCGTGCCAAGACGGCGGTGTCGTTCCATCGCCTCAAGTAACACTCGAGCGAAAACCGCAACGACAACTTGAACAACGTTACTCGGAACAAGGCTGAGATCAATGACCGTAATCTGGCTGTTTTGTCCGTCAGGAACGTAGTTCTGGAGCCACTGGACCAGGCTCTCCTCAGTGCGCCAAGCGGAAATGGATCGTTGCCGATGATCAGCCATAGAAACCCTCAGCCGCTCGACCATGGGCGCAACCCAACCCACCGCATCTGAGTCCGTGTCCGCGGCCATCAGAGGCAATAATTCAACGAGATTGTCTGCGTCGAACGGAATCGGTATATCTACATCGAATCCCTCATCTAAGAGCTTGGGAACACCGAGTTCCTCGATTGCTAGATTGAATAGTTCGAGCAGCGTCTCGCATTCTTTGAGATTTAGAGGATGGGCACCGAAACCCCAAATGTAGCCGGGTTTACCTCGCCTTGGATCGAGGACACTCTGGAGCTGAGCACGAAGGTCCGTAACGGCTCCACGCGCAGCGGACGAAGTGTTCCCATTTACTAGGTCACACGCTTGGATTACATTGTCCAAGGCCGACAGGTATCCTGAATTGGACTTTCCCTCTATTGCATTAGCCTGATACATCCTCACGATTCGCCGACCACCGATGAGACTTACGACCGCCCTCGGTAGCTCAGCTATATCATGCGAACGCAATAGATGAAGGCAACGCCGAAGTTGTGGTGCTTGGCCCCGAGAACTTGCCTCAGAGAACGAAAGCCATTCCCGAAAGTTCCAGAGCCAATAGGGAACACGCAACTGCCGCGAACCTTCTGATTCGGGCGAACCTTCTGATTCGGGCTGAACGCTAAAGTGGCGGACAGAAATATCATCAGAGAGATCGTCAAATACGTTCGTATACTCACCATTAGTGTCAAGGATGATTGCGCTAAACGCCTTCGGGTCATTGCCGATCGCCTCTACGCTCGAACGGATCAACTGAGCCACGGAGCAAGACTTGCCACTCCCGGTATTTCCGAGAATCGCCAAATGACGTCCGAACAGCCGGTTGGGGTCCAGCCGTACTTCTGCGTTAGCCGCGAGTGGTGCTTGCCCCATTGGGACCGTCAATTTCCCCGTATCGTGTGAGGGTAGAGTGGCAATCGCCTCCGATTTCGTTGGTAGTCGCACGGGGTCGCCCACAGTGGGGAACAGAAGTGCCCCTCGATCAAGCGCAACCGTGCTGGAGGCCCCCGATGTCAGCGAACCACTGCGACTGAGCACGCCGAGCGGCAGGGCTTTCAGACGTCGACGAGGAACCGGCAGACCGATCTGGTCGTGCTGTTTAAGCGCTGCAAAGTGTTGTTCGTCGATGCCAATCCATGTGACCATCGCGAGAATGCTGCCTCTCTCTGATGGCAGCACGATGTAGCTATTGATACGTGGGAAGTGATGGATGGCCCCTTCCCGCAATCCCGTACCGTGAGGCGCTTCGCGCAAGATCGCGACATCAATGCCGTTGGGGGAAACAGCCTCGACCACGCCGATCGTTGCAGCGTCGAACTCGTCACGGGCATGCCCTCCGTGGGTGGGTTCAGTCATCTGAATCCTCATGTGTGGCGCGGGAGTCCCGACGCCGGAAGATCTGTGCCCGTCCTTGAAGCAGGAACTCAGCCGATGGCCATGGGAGCCACAGATCGACAAGAGATGGTAGCCCCGCGAACGCGGGACCAAGGAGCAAACTTATCTGCCCACCCCGCTGATGACCCTTGAGAAATTTGTCTATCCTCCCCGACTGGTCGTCCCAGCTGATGATGAGAAGGTGCGTGCTCGGTATGGTGAGCATGTCCTTGATGGTGCGGTTGATGTGGTCATCACCAAAGCCGTAGCCGTAGGTGACCAGCACGCTATGTGGCCGACACAAAGCCGCGGCAAAGTCACGAAACAAGTCCGCATAAGGGTAGAAGCTCGTCTCGAAGTCCTTGGCGGCATTGGGGTAGATTATTGTTCTAGATTCAGCGGCTGTCGGTGCCGTCTCATCGTCGTCGTCAGCCTCGTCGTAGATTATTGTTCCAGATTCAGCGGCTGTCGGTGCTTGCCCGAAAGGGAGCGCCTTGCGGATGATCTGACGACGTTGGTTATCCCATTCCCAGTCGAGCGAACCATGGAGCTTTGTGAGCCGAAAGACCCCATCAAGATGGCGTGGATCTCGGACGGTTCCCGGAGGCGAATAGTGGTAATCAATTTCCAAGCGGGATGATCGAAAGATCGGGCGCAGCGATCCGACAAACCGATCCACGATTCGAAGTCCCGCGAGTTCTGCTCCCCACTCAATGACTCGGTCGTAGTTCGTAGTGAAGACGTGCAGACGATCCCGGGTTGGAACCCGTCCGGCGAACGATCCGAGGAAAGACATGAGTAGGCCTTGGAGTGTCATCTTCTCTGCTACGGACTCCTCCCGTTTCTGTTCCAGTGCATCCTCGGTCTTGCTGACTTCACGCCGCAGGTTCTTAAGAGCCGAGTTAACGCCAAGCTGCAGATCTTTGGCTCGGTCGTCTCTTAGGATTCTGAGACCTTCGGCCGCGGCGATGGCAACTCTGAGACGATCCTCAATGTTGGGTGTTCCGCGGCCCGTCTGTCGCGCCGAAGTCTCGGCGGCCTTCTGGATGGCATTGGCGCACTCACTGTTAGCGATCTTGAGTTCGGCATTCATGTCCGCACCACCATCGAATTCGGCCAACGTTGCGAGAGCCGTCGTCAATCCAGATCCGACGAGAAGATTCAGGTGTTCGGCCTGAAACAACGCAGCTAGGTACGGCTCCACATCTTCGCGTTTCGGCATTCCTTCCCCGGGCCCACGCGAGAAGTCGCCGAGATGCACTTTGTCGGTCTCCTCAAGCTCTTCGGATTCGGAGTTCGAGCCCTTCACACCAGTTGTAGCTTCACCGTTTTCGTTAGCCAATGTCCGGACCTCTGTATTGCAACTCATAAATATCCCGCATGAGGGTATACCTTAGGTGTCCGGTCCGTGTGACCCGTGTGGAAGTCTCGAAGGAAATGTAAGTATCACTTGTGATACACTCAAGCATGGACGAGGTGACAATTCGGGAGCTACGCAATCATGGGGGCGATGTCGTGGACCGTGTACAGACGGGTCAACGACTCACAGTTACACGGTCTGGCCGGCCGGTGGCGGAACTGCGTCCCCTGCCGTGTCGGGCGCTCGATGCCTCGAAATTGGTTGAACGTTGGAAGCACCTTCCCTGTATCGACCCCGTGCGACTTAGGTCCGATATTGATGACGTGATAGACCCGTCACTGTGACCACCGAGCACCAAAATAACCGCGGCGTGCTCGACACCAACGCAGTGATCGGTTTGCCGCGAATTGCTGACGCTGGGGCGTTACCGGCGGAACCGACCATCACTGCGATCACGCTCGCTGAGCTGTCTGTGGGGCCCCTCGCAGCAACCGACCCGACCGAGCGAGCGAGGCGTCAGGCTCATCTGCAGCAAGCAGAGAACGACTTCGATCCGCTGCCCTTCGACGACGCTGCCGCTAGGGCCTTCGGTCAGGTGGCCGCTGACCTGCGGACTTCTGGACGCAAGCGCGCAGCACGGGTTTATGACGTGCTCATTGCCGCCACGGCAATCTCGAATGGTCTCCCGTTGTACACCGCGAATCCGGCAGATTTCGAGGGCATTGCTGAACTTGAGATCGTTGCTTTGTCTGTGCCAGACGCTCCGTCCCCGAGCCGTCCGCAGTCTGCGGATGCCGACCACTAGTCCGAGCGAACACCGATGCCCGTACAGGACCCGAAGGCGATGGTGCAGAAGCTGTGGGACTTCTGCGACGTGCTGCGCGACGACGGACTGTCCTACGGCGACTACTTGGAACAGCTCACGTATCTGCTGTTCCTCAAGATGGCCGATGAGCAGTACGAAATGCTCGGAGGTAGCCGCATCGTGCCCATCGAGTACGACTGGCAGTCGTTGCTGAACCGGTCGGGTGCGGAACTCGAAGCCCACTACAGCAATGCACTGTCCGCACTCGGCGCCGGTGAGGACATGCTCGGCGTGGTCTTCCACAAGGCCCGCAACCGCATCCAGTCGCCCGCCAAGCTGGAACAGCTCATCAAAGAGTTCATCGACCAGCACGAATGGATGAGCTACGACGCCGACCTCAAAGGCGACGCCTACGAGGGCCTGATCGAGAAGACCGCTCAGGAGGGTGCCAGGGGAGCGGGACAGTACTTC
>JAKZTU010000310.1:0-3683 GCA_047516945.1 Acidimicrobiales bacterium | reverse complement strand
AGATAACCCAGGTCGCGAACCCAATACGCAGCACCAGTCCCAGTGTCGGAGTCGCCCAGCAACATCCAGCAGGCTGCCTGCAACTGTTCTCGTTGAGTTTTCTGGCGGGCAATCTTGTCAGGTGCAGTTATCAAAGGATCTGTGGGCAACTCGTCGCAATCGGGAAGGAACCCTTCGAGTGCGCCGATCGGCACATTGCGTCCGTCGCGCAGCACCACAGAGAACGCGGCCAGATCAGCAGCGGTTTCGTCTATCGAGGACTCGGCGGCCAAACGCTGAGGACCTGCCATCGCGACTACCGCGGCGAACGCGGCGACCGGGGTCATGAGCACGACCCAGAGGCTGATAGCTCCGCCAGTCTGGTCTCGTCGGCGCAATCTTGTAATGAACAAGTGGCTTCCTCGTTAGTGGTCTGGTCCTGACCGTCGTTGGCTATTGGTTCTCGGGCAGGGTCCAGTCGATCGATTCGACGTTGTCGCGGGTGGCGACGACGGGTTGATGCACGACATGGCCGGTTTCGTAGTCGCCGTCAAGCAGGAAATCCCCACATGCCTCGGCAGCGGTAGCTGCTTGGGACGAGAGTCCCTGGGCGATAGCGGTTACGACCACTCCGTCTCGTATGTAGTTGGCCAAGTCCGCGCTCATGTGGAACCCCGACGTGTAGACATCGCCGTACAGGGATTGATCAGCGATCACCTCGGCTACCTGCGCCATACCGGAATCGGTGTGGAAAATAATGTCGACATCGAGGTTGGCGCGTACCCAAGCGTCGGCTGCGACGTACACCGCTTCGGGATCAGTACCCAAAGACTCGATGTTGTGGTCGGGGCCGTTCACGAACTCAATGCCTGAGTGGATGTCGAGCAGACCCTCAATGAAGCCCTGCATTCGAGCCACGAATCGGGGATCATCCACGTTCGCGGTCAACACCGCGGCCTTGCGCATCAAAATTCGGCTGTCGGCAGCCCACTCACCGACCGTGGTGCCGACCAATTTACCGGTCGCTCGGTCATCAAGCCCATAGAACGCGAAACGCTTGGAATCAGCGCTGTCGCCTCCGACGGTGATTGTCGGCACCCCGGCATCCACAGCACGATTGATGATCTCAACGAACGAGTCGGGATCATCGACTTCGACAGCCAAACAATCAATGCTGCCGGCACTGATCAACGACTCGATAGTCTCGATCTGAGCAGCCCGATCAGCGCTGTTGGGGCCGATCACCCGAGCATTGACGGAAGCATCGATGTCTGAAGCGGCTTGGGTCCAGCCACTGCCCAAAATCTCGCCAGAACCCCCAGCCCCGGTAGCGGTGACCGACAACACGAAATTCAGTTGCTCGCCAGCGGCAAGCTTGTCGGCAATATGATCAGCCAAAGCAAAATCGCCCCAGGGAAGTTCCGCCACATACGGCGCACCCAGAGGTTCCGACGCCACGGTCTGCTCTGAAGCAGCCCCACCGGCGGCGCTGTCACCGGAACTGTCGCTGCTCGACCCGTCGTCACCGGTGTCGTCGCCGGTGTCTTCAGGCGTCGACGACACCGGCTCAGAAGTCTCGTCGTCACCGCTGCCGCAACCCGAAAGCACCAACGCACCAACGGCAACAACAGCCACCACCACCGACCACTTCAAACTCAGAACAACCGGTCTCATGAATCTCCTAAAGCAAACACCCCGTCCACTAACGCAACGGGTCCAACGGATACTCACCGCTGGGCAATAGCGCCCGACGGCTCGCACATAGTAGCACTCGGTCAGATATATTCACCAACACAACATGAGATCATCAGCTAAGACTCATGAAATCGGGTATCTGACATGAAGCTGTTCAAGTGCCGTGGAGGCCGCGACGACAACGGCGAGACCTTGGCGTTTCTGATATTGTGGCCGGCGTTGTTCGTCGCCATTCTGCTGCTGTTGGTGCACACCTTTATCGTCGTCAACGCCCAGGCAGAGGCCGAGATAGCGGCTTCGGCCGCGCTGAGGGCTGCGTGGCGCGCAGCGGAGGGGTCGGATTTCCTAACAGTGCCAGTAGCACAGGGCCAAGCGGTCAAGGATGAGCTTTACAACGACCCAAATTCACCGCCCGCTGAACCGCACCCCCAGGTGCTGGACATGGCCAATGCCGCTAAAGACGCTGCCGCAACAATCGCAGGACAACAACAGGGATGGCGCTGGTGGACGCCAGGAGCGACCGAGGTGCGAAGCGACTGGTGCGGGTCGAGTCCAGCCCAGTGGCCAGGGCGAGGGCAATCCGGATGGGTGCAGATCACAGTCGAAGGCGAAGTGTTCGGACCGATGGCGGCATTGTGGCCGGGCCGACTCGACCGGGTCTACGCAGTAGCCACCGGCCCGGCCGTACTGAACAACACCCTTGATGAACTCGATGGCTACGCACTGCCAGACCAAGCCTCCCTCGCCGTTTGCTGAAGTTGAACCTCGACAAGAGGTTTAGACTATGGGATGCGGCCCAAAAGGCATTTTGCCGATGTTTCCAGTGCAAGCGGCAATCCAACAGCCGTCGGCGGTTCCCAGACCGCTGGGACCTCCACCACGTCGCTGTATTCATTCGCGACCTCTTCGCAGTCCACTTCGAAACCAAGGTTCCTGTTGGCCATGTAGTCTGGGTAATTACCGGGGTTGGCCCGCACGATCTCGGTGGCTTCGGAGGCCACGGTGGCTGCAGCGATCTCGGCATCGACAACACGAACATCAGGTCGATCCGGAAGATCAGTAGAATCATCGATCACGATCTGCACCGCCAAAACCGAACTGGCAGCAATGCCAGCGATTGCGCCAAAAATAAGCAGCCATTCCAGAGTTATCAAGCCAAATTCGCCGCGGCGCGAACCTTTGGCCCGCCAGATCGAACTCGAGCGCTTAGAGTCCGGCACCGCCACCACCGGTGAGTGAAGTGAATGGGGGGTACACCAAGATACAGGCCAGGGCCAAGGCGATACCAGTAGCGGGAAGGATCACGATCTCAGCGCGACGGCTCGCGGCCTCACGCTCACGCGAATTGGTATCGTCCCAGAGCGTCTTGGCGGCAACGAGAACCGCCTCTGAAATGCGCGTGCCGCGCTCAGCGGCCAACCCCAAAGCCGAGACCACCGGCGTCAAGGTGTGGATACCGTAACGCTCAACAATGTCGAGCAGACCCTCCCAAGCGGCGCGTCGCTCCTGGTTAGCGGAAACAAGAAAACGTTGCAACAATATCCAACTCGGGCGCTTACCCGCCCGCGCTGCGTCCAACATTGCCACAGACGGATCAACGCCGGCAGACACCTGCTGGGCGACAAGCACGATCCACACCCGGATGACCTGGTCCAATTCGGCGCGGGCCTTCTTCGCAGTGTCTCGGACGCCGAGCATAGGCAGGAACCAACCAAACGCCACCGCAGCGATAATCAGCAGCACGGTCCCGACTGGACCCCGCCCCCACAACCAGCTGCCGACAGGCCCAACGATCAACCCGACGATCAGCCCAATGAAGCGTTGCATGGCATAAGTCTCAGGGGTCATGCCGGCCAAACGCAGATTCTGCTCCTCGCCCTCCTTGATGGTCGGAAGCAGCTCCATCAGGGACTCGTTGAAACTCGATCGCCCATCGGCTCTCGGCGGTCGGGGCCCCAAGAAAGCGGCAATCAGTGCCCCCAGGCCGACGACAAACATCGTCCCTGCAA
>JAKZTU010000309.1:0-30963 GCA_047516945.1 Acidimicrobiales bacterium | reverse complement strand
GGGTCAGAGCCGTCGCCCATCTTGGACTCGAAAGTGATCCCCTGCTCGATGTACATCATGGCCCCCGCTTCAGCGATCACCACCTCGCCGGGGTCCAGTTCGATCTCCACAAACTGAAGGTCGTCTCCGTGAATCTGGTAGTCGATTTCGTGGCTCTGCATCAGCGGTCTCCTGTCATTGAACTGTCTGAACGCGCAAACATCATCGCACAACCAACAACCCCCAAGCGGTTATTCAGGCCGCGGATGTCTGCTCGGAGCGCGACGCCGTGCGGTCCAAGATCAGTGACGCAGCCAACAGGGCCAACATCGCCACCGCCGCGGTCGTATACAGAACCTTTGGTCCGTTATTTTCGTAGAGCACGCCGGCCACATACGCGACTATTCCTGATACTAGGGTTCCGATCCCCGAAAACAATCCTTGACCAGCGGCTAGTTGTTCTGGAGGACTAGCCGTGGCGATAGCAACCTGGTTTGCTGGCAGCGTGAAGGCGTCCGCCACTGCGTGAACCAAAGAGAGCAGCAACACCGGCCACCGCCGTGACCACGTAATACGGGATATTCGGATCGTTGCGAACTGAAGTGGGCGATGCAGCCAAGGACCGCAAGTCCTTACCAAGAGATCAGCCGCGGTCCAATTGGCTCCTAGTATCCTATGCCCAGAGTCCAAACCTAGAGAGATGAGTGAGCCATGCAACCAGACACCTCCCCCGAGAGCAGCGACCATTACGTTCTGGACTCGCCCTACGAAGTTGCCCGATGGCGGCCACTCGTCAACTGGCTCTTGGCGATCCCCCACTTGGTGATTTCCACCGTTTTGGGCTATCTGGCCATGGTGGTCATCTTTTTCTATTGGTGGGCGCTGCTGTTCACCGGAAGACTCAATCCGGGAATGTACGGACTTCTCGCAATGCTCGAACGGTACAACGTTCGTTTAGAGGCATTCTTGGTGGGGTTCTCTCAGAGCTACCCACCGTTCGCCTTCAATACAGGTGCTGCTGACGACAACAGCTACCCCGCCGTGACACTCAACGTGCCGGCGCCACCGGCTAGCACCCCGCGGCGTAACCTCTTCAACTGGTTCTTGGCGATCCCGCACTACATCGTTTTGTGGATACTCAGCATCGGCGCGTTCGTGGTGTTGATCCTCGGCTGGTTCGCGGTGCTGATTCTGGGCAGGTGGCCACGCGGCATGCGTGACTTCCTGGTTCGCTTAACCAACTACAGCTACCGGGTATGGGTCTATACCGCCATGGTCGAGACCAGCTACCCGAAGTTCGGCCTCAAACCCTGAACCCCCTCAAACCCTGAACCCTCAAGGGCACTCGCCTACCGCGCGCGCCCTCAGTTCTTGGGGAGATCCTTGAAGGGGGTGTCCTTGGCGGGGCCTGGTTCTCGGGGCAGGCCCAAGACCCGCTCACCGATGATGTTGCGTTGGATCTGATCGGTGCCACCGTAAATCGACGGGCCGGGTGAGAAGATCGCGATCTCGCCGAGAAGCCCGCCACTGCCCCTGTCGTCTTGGCCGCTCAACATTCCGTCCGCGCCGAGAACTGCCATGCCGACCTCGCGGAAGGACCTGAACATCTCGCTTACATGGAGTTTTCCGATATTCGGCTCAGCACCTGTTCGCTGGTTGGGGTCTCCGGCACGCAGAGTCCCCAGGCGATTGATCTCTATCAACGACCAGAGCTTCACGAGTTCCTGACGGAAGTTCGGATCCTCGTTCCTGCCGGACTTGGCGGCCAACTCCGCCACGAACTGCCACAATCCGGGACCGACCGCCGGCACGCCCCCTTCGCTCGTCGCCGGAGTGGCGAAGTCGGAGACCGGGCGGTCAAGAGATTTGCCCAGGACTCCGGGGGTTGCTGTTCGCGGTTTGCGACCAGAGGAACCCAACGATTCGCGTTCAAACCGCAGCGTCGAGTTCGCAACCGCCCAACCGTTGTTGAGCCCACCGATGATGTTGGCATCGAGCACCCGAGCCTCATCGATGAACACTTCGTTGAACATCGACCTACCGGTCATTTCCTTCAAGGGACGGACGGTGACTCCAGGCTGGTCCATTTCAAGAGCAAACCAAGTAATGCCCCTATGTTTGGGCGCGCCGGGATCGGTCCGGGCGATGAGCATTCCCCAATCGGAAACCTGCCCACCCGAAGTCCACACCTTCTGTCCGCTGACGATCCACTCATCGCCGTCGCGCTGAGCCTTGCAGGCCAACCCGGCCAAGTCCGATCCCGCCTCGGGTTCGGAGAAGAGTTGGCACCAGCCGACCGATCCGTCAAGGATCGGCGGGATGAGTCGCTCGATCTGTTCGGGCGTGCCGTGCTTAGCGATAGTCGGCGCCGCCAGCATCCATCCCAACCCACCGATCGGCGGACCCATCACGCCTCTTTCGGCCATCACCGAGTTGACCACCGCGGCCAGGTCACGACCCCAACCCCTCCCGCCGGCGTGCACAGCAAGCGTGGGATGTGCGTAACCGGTAGGAGCGATTCGCTTCCACCATTCGTGTACGGTCAGGTTCTCGTCCCAGTTCTCGTCGAGCCAGGTCTCAAGTTCGAGCCGCACTTCCTCGGCGCTAGGTGTGCTCATGGTTTGCCCCGATCAAGCGGGTAGAGGTGTGTTGAGGTAGCTGACGTTGTCCAAGAGAATCTTTTTTCGGTCCGCCGGGTCGAAACCCTTGAGTTCAACTACATAGTCAAGCGGGTGGGGCAGACCTTCAATGTGGGGCC
Source organism: Acidimicrobiales bacterium (assembly GCA_047516945.1). Lineage (GTDB taxonomy): Bacteria > Actinomycetota > Acidimicrobiia > Acidimicrobiales > Aldehydirespiratoraceae > VXYK01. Next base: position 28,226 of record JAKZTU010000309.1, on the reverse strand, counting down.
AATCAGAACCGAAGATGACATGGTCTGGACCCATAAGCTCGGAAACCTCGGTGACGTCGTCTTCCCAGAACGGGTTCATCCACACCTTCTCCTTGAAAGTGTCGATGGGGTGATCTTTGAACCAGCTGAAGCTCTTCTTGGCCGTCTGTTCGAACTTGCGAAACATCGGCGCCAAGAAATCCGAGCCGTTTTCTACGCTCGCCACGCGCAGACGAGGAAAACGGTCATACAGCTTCTCGAATACCGATTGAATCAACCAGTCCTGCGCGGCCCGCTCAATCACGAAGCTCGCCAGACTCGGCCCCATGTATCCGCCGGTGCGGCTGAGTCCACCCGCAGAGAATCTGGTGTCAGCCACGTAACCCATCGACGAATAGCCGCTGGCTGCCGCATGTACGACCACGGTGATGCCGGCTTCGTTGATGGCTGACCAGACAGGGTCGAACGTCTTCGAGAAAGGAGAAACCTTTCCTGTTGAGATCGTGACTGGCGCCGGACGCATAACGACCACACGAGCGCCGAGTCCCACAACTTTTTCAACTTCAGCGGCTGCGGCCGCGGGATCGCCGAGACAGAGATACGGCGCACCGAAGATCTTGTCTTGGTAGGCGTAGCCCCAGTCTTCGGCGAGCCAGCGGTTAAAGGCCTGCATCATCACCGTGCAAGCCTCTATATCGGTTCGGATCAGTTCTTCATACAGCACGCCGAGGGTCGGGAAGAGCCAAATCCCAGACAATCCCTGCTCGTCAATAACCTTTACGCGGGCTTGGTTATGCATGTAATAGTCGGGCAGTGGCTCGCGCTCTTTGAGCATCTCCATGGGGTTCTTACCCTCGGGGTTGCCTTTGAAGAAGGCGTTGAGCGCACCCGGCATCGCCACTGGGTCCCACGTCGGGTTGACCACAGCGTGTGAGATTGTCCCACCTACGAGGTTGTACTTTCGTCCGTTCATCTCAACCCACTGCACGACCCGGGGTTGCATTTCCTCTGGGACATAACGAGTGAAAGCATCAAGTGCTTCGTAGTAGTGGTTGTCGGCGTCGAAGGGCTTGTAACCGAGGTTTTCTGAAGTCATTGCCGCTCCCCGCGGTGTTCTTTGCGGTGTTGTGCGCGATGTTGCGCGCTTTTGGAGATGGTAGCGCTAGGAAACTCGAGAGCACAGTTTGGCTCGCGTCACTCGCGAACGCCGCGCGCAGCGCTACCTTGTGTACTCGTGTCCAGCACCGCGCAACTTCAGGCGAAACCCTTCGTTCGAGGTACCAAGGTCAGACTCGTCGACGACATACCCGGCTACCCGGCCGGCAGCACCGGGAAAATCGCGGTGGCCAACGGTTTTGCCTGGATCCGCTACTGGGTTCGCTTCGAAGATGGCAACGCCGTCGGGTACGTAGACCACCATTCTCTCGTGAAACGACGCGACTACGACGAGTTCCTGTCAGCTCGCGAGCGCGAAGAACTCGAAGCCATTGAGGCCGCAGAACAAGCCGCAACCGCAGCGACCGAAGCACCCGATCCCGCAGAAGCTCCCGCTGTTGGCGCAGGCGGTGCAGGCAGCGCGGTGCAAGTCAACGGGGTGACGATCCCCCAACGGCTCCTCGATATGAGCGCCGCGGCACGAACACGCCTCGGGGCCTGATCCGCGCGCAGCCCGGAGCAAGCCGAACCAGCGGATCAGCGGATCTGGGGCTTGATTCGTTTACTGTCGACAAACGAGTCGACACCCGCTGACATGGCGGCCTTGTCGAATCCGGCGGTGAGGATAGCCGGGGCGACAGCGATGGCATTGAGGCGTCCCATGTCGTTGGCCGCCCAAATAGCGCGCAACGTCGCCTGCACCGCCCAAGCTGACTGCGAAGCGATCGCCTCGGCAATCCAAGCTGCTCTCGAAAGCAGATCCTCGGCAGCGCACACTTCGCTGACCAGGCCGATCCGCATCGCCGTGGCCGCGCTCATTCTCTCATGGTTCCCCAACAATGAGATCCTCAGAATCTCGCCGAGAGGCATTCGCTGCAGCATCTTCATCGGCTCATATACGGCAGCCATACCGTAGGTCACATGCGGGTCGAAATATGTCGCGTTTTCGGCGGAGATGATCACGTCCGATTCAGCCAGCATGTAGAACGCTCCGCCAGCGGCCATACCGTTGACCGCACACACTACGGGTTTCCAGAGATCACACGACTTTGGGCCTAGATTGTCGCCTGGATCGTCGTACATGAAGTTGTTGGATGTGCCATACAGTCCCGGGGAGTCATCAAGTGCTGTGAATTCGCCTTCCTCGCGATCAATGCCGACGCAAAACGCCTTCTCCCCCGCCGCTGTCAGAACAATCGCGCGAACTTCATCGTCACGACGAAAAGCCCTCCAGGTGTCCTTCATCTCCAGTTCCATCGTTGGACTGAAGGCGTTGTAGGCGTCGGGGCGGTTGAGGGTGACCCACCCGACGTGATCGCGAATCTCAACGATGATGGTCTCGTAGGAGTCGTAGTTGGTCGTCATGGCTTTGGGGCCTCCGTCAGTTCAGCGTGTATTCCGTTTTTCAAGCCAGTTCAGGACTGCGGCCGCTACCGCATCTGGCTGTTCGGGCAGCAGTGCGTGTCCCGCGTCGGCGATAGTCACCATTGATGCTCGGTCCCCGAGTTCTGCACAGAGTCGCACGGCATTCTCAGGTACCGCCATCACGTCATCTTCTGGTTGGATCACGAAAATATCTTTGCCGCCCGCTCTCCACCAGTACTCGACAGGTTGCGCCACGGTCGCCGCTCCCTGCACGGCTGCAACTATCCCGTGCCAACCATCGAACCAAACTGAGGCATCGTTCCCCGGAGCAAAGAAAGCTTGGCTCACGGCTTGGAGATGTTCTTCGTCCGATAGCTCTATGTCGAAAACTCGTTGCAATGCAAGAGCCTGCTCTGGAGCCGGAGGAATCAAGCCGCCGCAACACAGCAACACGACGCTGTCGATCAGGTGGGGGTAGTTTGTCGCCGTCATTCGCGACACGCGGTTCCCGAATGCGTGGCCGATTATCGTGACCGGTTCAGAAACCAGGGCATGGATCACTGCGGCGACGTCGCCGGCTGAATCGCTCATGGTAAGGCCGCTGAGTTCACCCGTTGAGTTGCCTATACCCCGAGGCTCAGGCGCTATTGCGTGATAACCGGCCTCAGCCAACTGACTCGACAACAGATCGAAGTCGCTCGCGCCACGGCCAAGCGACGGGATCAACACCACCGGCGGACCCTGGCCGTTCTCTTTCACCTCGATTGGGCCTGCGGGGCCATCGACCATTGTCATCTTTGCTCCGTTAGCTGAGCTGCCGGCATACTGACCGATTCTGGCATGTCTTTCGATTCTGGCACGGAATGAACCAGGGTACGGTGTGCAGTCGTGGGAATCATCGTCGGGATCTGTGGTGGCTCGGGGGCAGGAAAGACGACTCTCGTCAACGAGTTGATCCGCTGCTGTGGCCAGGACCGACTCTCGTCTGTGGCCTTCGATTCCTACTACCGCGACTTGTCACACATAACTATGCAGGAGCGGATGCAGGTCAACTACGACCACCCCGATTCGCTCGACCATGAGTTGTTCATCGAACATCTGCACGACCTTCGCAGTGGTCGAGTTGTTGAGATTCCGAAGTACGACTTTGCCAGCCACATACGCACCGGCGAGGTGACAGTGGTGCAACCCAACGAGATCGTCATCCTCGACGGCATCCTGTTGTTGAACTTCAAAGCGATGAGAGCTCTCATCGATCTGGCGATATTCATCGACATCGACGAAAACACGCGGCTTGAGAGGCGAGCGCAACGCGATGTACGTGAACGCGGCCGAGATGTAGATGATGTACACCGCCAGTTCTGGGCGACCGTCGCGCCCATGCACGACCAATTCGTGCAGCCTTCGGTAACATGTGCTGATCGTGTTGTCACACTCGATGAGAAGCTAGAAACCGTGGCCCGTGAACTGGCAGCAGAAATTACTGCCCTGCAAAGGCACGCTGGATAGGCTCCCAACGGCCCGTGCAGTTTTCCCTTATGCCCTCACTTTCACCTTCGGTGCGCAAGAGCATCACGCTCATCTACCACTTTGCCGAACGCGAGTCGAAGTCCCGTTACAAGCGCAGCGTGCTCGGTTGGTTCTGGTCCTTCCTCAACCCGCTGGTAACCGTGGGGGTCTATTGGTTCGTGTTCGGTGTGGTCTATAGAGCGGCGCCTCCCGGGACTAGCAACGGCAACGCCGAAAACTTCGGCCTCTACCTCTTCACGGGCCTCGTCATCTGGACGTTGTTCACGGGTCTGGTCGACGGTTCAATGGAATGGCTGAGTTCGGTCAGCGACCTGCGCAAGAAGATTTATTTCCCGACTGAGACGGCTCTGTTGGGCGGTGCCGCCTCAAACCTTGTGCAGAGCACCCTGGAAGTCGTGGTGTTGCTGGTCATCATGGCAGCGCTCTCCAATATCGGTTGGACGCTCGTGTTCCTGCCGGTTGCCATGGCGCTGGCGTTGGGATTCGGTTTGGGGCTCGGATTCATCGTCTCGGTGCTCAACGCCCGTTACCGCGACATCAAGTATCTGGTTGGTATTTTGCTCAACGTTGCGTTTTTTGCTGTACCGATCGTTTACACACCCGAACTCCTCGAAAGCGAAAAAATCCCGGAGATCGCTCGACTCTTCGTGGAATGGAATCCTGCGGCTTTGTTCATCGAGATATCCCGTGATGCCACCTATTTCCTGCAGGTTCCACTCTGGAATCGTTTCCTGGCGGCGTTGGCCTGGTCTGTCGTAACCTTCTCGATCGGCTGGGTCTACTTCCGCAGGCAGAGTATGTCGATAAGCGAGGAACCGTGACCATCGGCGCTATCAATGTCGACGCTGTTTCCAAGCGCTTCCGCCTTGAACGCAACCGTCCGAGTTCGCTCAAAGAAGCGATCCTGCGTATCGGCCGAGCCCGTGATACCGACGAGTTCTGGGTTCTGCAGAACATCAACCTTGATATCGAAGCGGGTTCGTTCTTCGGCCTCATCGGCCACAACGGCAGCGGCAAATCAACCTTGCTTCGTCTCATGGCCGGTATCCACCGACCGACGCTCGGCTCAGTTGAAGCAACCGGCCGCCTATCGGCCCTGCTTGAGCTCGGGTCGGGATTTCATCCTGATCTGACAGGACGTGAGAACGTCTATCTCAACGGCGCCATGCTGGGGATCACCCGCAAACAAATGACTGCGTCCATGGACGACATCATCGCGTTCAGCGGGATCGGAGACTTCGTTGATGAACCCGTCAAGATCTATTCGAGCGGCATGTATGTACGGCTCGGGTTCGCGGTGGCGGTGAACGTCGAACCCGACATCTTGTTGGTCGACGAGGTGATGGCGGTCGGCGACGAAGAGTTCCAACGAAGGTGCTTGAAGCACATGGACATGCTTCGCAACAAGGGCACGACCATCGTGTTGGTCTCACACAGCACCGACCTGATGACCGAGTGTCACCAAGTTGGCTGGCTCGACCACGGCAGGCTGGTCAAGGTTGGCGATCCAGACGATGTCGTCTCGGCTTATATGGCAAAAGTCGACTCGACCGACAACACATTGCACACCCGCAACAACTAAGAGCGATCCATCGCCTAGCAACTAATCGGCGAGGCTGCGCTCCACCAGTTGTCGTAGCGCATCGTGGTGCAACCCAAGTCCTTCGGGAACCACTGGAAGGCCCGGTTCTGCTATCTCGCAGTCTGACAATGCCGACCAATCGTCGATCTTGGTTACGAGCGGACTGGCCAATTGAGCTACGAGCGAAACGAGCTTGGACTCAGTTGAACACACGATGGTGGGAGTGCCGCTGCGTGCCGCAACCACTACCGGGTGGTAACGGCTGCTGATCAACAGGCGAGCAGAACGAATTCGATCCACCTGAGTAGCGATATCGGCTGCTAGGACCTCTGTGTTTTGCCGACTACGGGAGGCGAGAAGTTGCGCGTAGTCGAGATCCCGCTTGCCGCGGAAGGCAGCCAGGGCAACCGAAGCGCCGAGTCGCTTGGCGAGCGCGCCGACCGCGGCAAGAATCAACGAAGGATCATCGGCGCTCAGACGACGACTGGCGGGACGCAACCGTCCGGGAGCAACGCCAGGCCCGAGCGCCACGACAATTTCTGTTCGTCGCGCCAACGGTCCAAGGTCGAGACCAAAAACCAAGTCACAACCAACCGTCGCCTCGACGCCGGCAGCAGCCAGCGACGCTGCCGAATCAGTATCGCGTGCCACCACCGCAACGTCTTTCAGCACTGCGCGAAGCAAGCGTCGAGACGAGGCACGCTTCAATGGCTCGGCACCCAAACCCACGCCAACCACCGGCTTGCCCATGCGCCGCAGCCACCTCGGAGTCACCAGGTGGCCAGGCAAACTCCAAATGCTGCTCGAATCCTGAATGATTCCACCTGGGCCGACACACACGCCATCCACCCGTGCCCCCCATTTGTCGCCCTTGCGCCGGTGGGCCAATGTACGACGCCACCCTCGCGGTCCCCAAGCGACGGCCTCCACTTCGTGCAGAACCGACGTAGTTTCTGGGTCACGGGAGACGACAACTGGGATAGCTCCACTGGCCCTGAGAGCCTCGACGACAACCGATGTCAACAACTCGTCGCCTATGTTGCCCGCGCCTGACCAGCCACACACCAAAATACGGGGTACACCACGAACGGCAGGGTCGCGCGCGCTCTGGTTCATGTGGCGGACGCTAGCGCCACTGCTAGCGTTATTCGCCCATGGACGAAACCCTGGGACCTCGACTTTGCGTCGTGATGCCCTGTTACAACGAGGCCGCGACGGTTGCGGAAATGGTAAAGAGAGTGCTCGCCAGCCCTCACACCGCCGAGTTGGTCATCGTTGATGATGGCTCAACCGATGGCACCCGCGAGCTCCTAGACGGCTTCGACGATTCCCGAGTCCAGATAATTCTGCAGCCTTTCAACCGTGGTAAAGGGGCGGCGATTCGGCGTGGTTTCGAAGTCGCTTCGGCGGAGTTTGTGATCGTCCAGGACGCTGATCTCGAATACGACCCGAACGACTACGACATCATTCTCGAACCACTGCTGAGCGGCTCAGCCGACGTCGTATACGGCAGCCGGTTTCAGTCGGGCCGCCCTCGTCGCGTGTTGTACTTCTGGCATTCTGTCGGCAACCGGTTTCTGACCCTGCTATCCAACATGTTCACCGATTTGAACCTCACCGACATGGAGACCTGTTACAAGGCTTTCCGCACTGAAGTTGTTCAAAGCCTCGACCTACGCGAGAACCGATTCGGCATTGAACCTGAGATAACGGCCAAAGTTGCGGCCGGTGGTTGGCGAATTTGGGAAGTCGGAATCTCCTACTCTGGACGCACCTACGCTGAGGGAAAGAAAATCAACTGGCGTGACGGTGTTGCAGCTCTTGGGTGCATTGTGAAGTACGGGGTCTTGACACGGCGTCTCCAACGCCGGTTGGAGCGGTGACTCTAGAGACCAGCCCCAACGCGGTAGAATTACGTTGCCTTCTATCGGCGCGCGCCAAGTTAAGCCACGACACATGCGAGTAACCATTGAGATTCTCACGAACAATGCTGTGTTGTTTGCTCGCTTCTTCGTTGGCGGTATCACCGGTTCTTGCCCAGGACAACAGCTCCGACAACACTGAGCAGAACCTCGTTGTGCTAAATGGGGGCGGATTTGGACACGGTGTGGGGCTGAGCCAATTCGGTGCTTACGGACGCGCCCTCGACGGCCATACGTACGACGAGATTCTCAGTTTCTACTACGACGACACAACCCTTGAGCCGATCACCGACTTCAAGGAGTTCGACCCAGATCACGTTCCCGAGAACATTGAAGTGCGGGTCGGAGTGCGGGAGTTGATTGCTATCTCCACTCCTCTCGATGAACTCGGACCAGGAGAGTGGGAACTGTCCGTTGAGGTCGACGGTGAGGTGATCGGCGTCAGCACTTTGCCACTGACGACCCACTACGACGGAACCCGCTGGCATACCGAATACACCGACAAGTCGATCGGAGTCACCACCGACATATGCGACAACGACTCACGCTGCGAAAACACCGTGCTTGAGGTGGCCCACACAATCGGTACGAGGGCGGTGGTCGAGGAATTCGAAGACGGCCCAAATCTCGGCTCCTATTTTGGCGGGCGATACTTCCTGCACCCGTCGAGCGTGGCTATTGATGGCACCACACCTGATGACTGTGGCACCGGAGTGCAGTTTTGCGTGACTCATTCACGTCTCAGGCCCTTCCAGGCGGGCAGTCTCAATGTTCTGATCGGAGTGCGGGAGTTGATTGCTATCTCCACTCCTCTCGATGAACTCGGACCAGGTGAGTGGGAACTTTCTGTAGAGGCAGACGGTGAGGTCATCGGTGTTAGTCATTTGCCACTGACGACCCACTACGACGGAAGCCGCTGGCATGCCGAATACACCGACAAATCAATCGGGGTTACCACAGATCTTTGCGACAACGACTCACGCTGCCAGAACACAGCTCTTGAGGTCGTTCAAACGATCGGCACCAGGGCTACGGTCGAGGAGTACGAAGACGGAGACAACCTCGGCACGTACGCAGGCGCGCGCTACCTGCTCCACCCCGCTGCTGTCTCGCTTGCCGGCAGCACGCCTGACCGCTGTGGCACAGGTCTCAAGTTTTGCGTAGTCGTCGCGCGACTCGATGTTGAAAAGTATCTCTACGGACTCCAGGAAGTGCCTTTCGACTGGCCAATAGAAGCCATGAAGGCACAAGCTGTGGCAGCGCGCAGCTACGCCGCCGCCACAGTCGTGAACCGAGCGGCTACCAGCGACTGGGCCGACGAGCCGTTCAACCTCTACGACTCAACGGCTGATCAAGTGTTCACTGGTTGGGCGCGAGAATCGGGATGTGATTGGCACACATGGTGCGACGCGGTAGACGCCACTGCAGGTGAAGTTGTTGTCTACCAGGTCGAAATAGAGCCAGACACCGAAGCAGAAAACGGCGAGGGCAACGCAGCAACCGACTCCGCGGGCGAGTCCGTTGACGGCACGGACCAAACAGATGAGGAAACAGAAAACGGTGAAGATGCCACTCTGTACGAACCCCGAATCGCTCAAGCCTTCTACTCGTCAAGCAACGGTGGGCATACTGCCAAACCGTCCGACGTTTGGACGGGCGGCATCGATCTACCCTTCCTGGTGCCGAAGCCTGATCCTTACGACGTGGCTTTCGATCCCCAGACAGGCCGCGAAAGAAACCCCAACGCCACTTGGACACGTTCCTACTCGCTCCCCGATCTCACACGCTGGCTGAACAATTACACGGTCCGCGGTGAAGCACCGCTGAACATCAGTTCCTTGAGAGGGATCGACATTGCCGAAGCGCCGATGTCGCGGGACACCAGCTTCGCCACGATCACTGTTCATGATGTAGACAGGTCGGTAACGCTCACCCGCGACGGGGAGCCTTACGGCGCTTGGCTGTTTTTTGCGATCCTCAACGGTTGCAAGACCGCTCAGGGGTGTCACCCCCCTATCGGTACCAAGTTTGTCATTGATTTCCCCGACCTCCCCGGAACCGAAGAACCAGGAACCGACGAACCAGGAACCGACGAACCCGGAACCGAAGAACCGGGATTCCCCGTCATAGAGTTCAGTGATCTATCTCCAGACGACTATTTCTACGAGCCAGTTCTGTGGTCGGTCAGCGAGAAGCTAACCGATGGCGCGACCACGGAACTGTTCGGACCCCACGATGAAATCAACCGAGCCGAATTCGTCGAGATCCTCTGGCGCTTCGAGGGAAGTCCGCTCCCGAACACTCGCGCTGACTTCGAAGATGTCGCCGAGGATGCGTCTTTTCGCGATGCGGTGGACTTGCTCGCAGAATACGGCGTAACTACTGGCACCTCTGCCACGACCTTCTCTCCGAACATGACCCTGTCGAGAGCGCAAGCGTCCACCTTCCTGTGGCGCTTTGCGGGCACACCTGCCCCGAACCTTGACCAAACTTTCGACGATGTTGAAGAAGGCTCCTACTACAGCGAAGCGGTCCGTTGGATGTTGGAGCACGGAATAACGACCGGCACCTCGCCAACCACTTTTTCTCCAAACGCATCGTTGACACGGGCAGAGGTTGTCACCTTCATCTGGCGCCTTGCCGGTCTCCCCGAGGCGTTCGCACCTTGGGTTCAGCCCGTTCTTCCTCCAAAAATGCGAATACTGCCAAATCCCTAACGGTTCGCTAGTTCATAGGTCCAGGTAGTGAGATCGTCCACTGGGTCGTCACACCATTCGAGCATCTGTCGTCGGCGCTGCGCGTGGGCCGCGTGCTCGCTATCGAGATCCTCGAGCACACGGTCCAGTTCATTGAAAAACGCCGTTTCTTCACTCAGGGCGAAGGCCTTGGTCAGCCCCCAACGCTCCTGCAACTCCACCTGATACGGGTGTCGTCCAGCCCAAGTGTTGTAGCGCAGCGACGGTGTGCCAATCACACCAGCCTCCGAACAGACCGTTTGACTATCGCCGACAACGAGGTCGGCTGCGGCCAGAACATGATGGAATCTCTCTGGGGGCGTCGAAACCTGCATGGCGGCCAAATCAGGGGGCAACGATTGTTCAGAGGAGACAACCACCTTTCCGAGATCCCCCAATCGACTCAGAATCCGGTCGATCTGTTCGCGAGTCATTCCTCGCTCGGAGACATCGTGGCTTGCGGTGAACGCGGTGAGACGCAGCACGAATAATCTCTCTGCGTCGTTGAGTCCGAGTTCCGCACGGATTGTTGGATCCGCAGTGAAACGAGACGGGTGAAGGTAGCAGAGTTCTTTGTATCCCCGATACTTACGATGCTTGGAGCCGTAGCTCTTGGTGGTAGCTGTCGGGCTGGCAATGAGGTTGGCGAACGGACCCGCTACGTAATACAGCAATCCAGCGACATGGCCGTCGTCGGTGTCATACAGCACCGGGGTACGAGTCAACCTGCCCGCGTGAACCCCCGCCGGCGAGCGAGTCAAAATCACATCGGGCCCGAACCGTCGTACCGTGCGAAAGGTCAACCAGTCCCTCAACACCAACTCACGGGCCAGCGACATCATGTTGGTTCCTGCACGAGGACCGGCAATGTGGGGCCTGCCGCGTGCTTCAATGAGTTCGACGACAGAATCCTTGCCCGGGCGCGAGATCCACAAAGTCTCTTCACCGGCTGCCAAGAGGCGATCCTCAACGGCACCCAATGTCCATACATCCGCGGGATGTACTGCGTCAATCAACACCTTCATTGATGGCGACGGTAGCGTCGAGCGATGCCGTCTGTGCACCGCGGACCCCGTGCTTCGGGCCTCGCTGAGGGCCTCACTGCGGCGTTTCGCCGCCTTCTGGATCAGCGCGCTCAGCGGTTGAACAAGAGACTGCAAACCGCGATCGGCGTTGTAGCAGCAGTTGGGGTGGGCGGAGCGACCGTCTGGGCTTGGCGCGCCAGCGGACTGACCTTGGCTGAGTTGTCCTGGTGGCCGCTAGCCGTGGCGCTGCTGGCTACTGCCCCCGCGAGCCTCGCTTTGAAATCGGCCGAGTATCAACTCGCCGCACGAATCGCCTCGCAGAAACCCTCAACAACCAGGAGTTTAAGGGTTGCGGTCGTGTCTTCGGCCGCCAATCTACTGCCACTACCAGGTTCTTTGATAGTCACTGTCCGATCTCTATCAGAAGACGGCAGCACTTACCGCTCGGCGATCTCTGCTGGTGCAGTGCCCGGTCTTTGTTGGCTCTCGATCACGGGCATCGTTGGCGGATCAGCCATTGCTATTGAGGGACCGCCTTCGCTGGGAGTCATAACGGTCGTTGGTGGCTTGATAGCAGGGGTCGCAGCGCTCAAGCTTTTCCGAGAAACTGCACCCGACGGAGGCTCGATTCGACTGGCCCTCGCGGTCCTCGGAGTTGAAGCCGCTTGGCTTGTCATCAGCGCACTACGACTCGGCTTGGCAGTAACCGCTCTCGGTGTCGACATTTCGCCGACTCAAGCGGTCGCCCTCTCGGTCGCCGGCGCGCTGACGGTTGCCATCGGCTTCTTCCCTTCCGGACTTGGACTCAGAGAAGCGCTGATCGCCGGCCTCAGTCCGCTCATTGGTCTCGAGTTTGATATCGGCGTGCTGATCGGCTCTGTTGATCGCCTGATTTGGCTCACCTTTCTGGCCTTGGCGAGTGCCGCGCTCGTGTTGCGCGGTTCGGACTCCAGCGAGTCACCAATCAGCGAAGCCGACAGATGAGTTCAGCTAAGGGCTCCCGAAAGTCTCGAGTTTGGGCGAATCCAGCCAGTCGCAACGCAGCATTGTCGAGCACGGAGTTGGCTGGTCGTGGAGCGGGTCGAACAGGCCGCAGATCGGCAGTCGCGCACGGAGTCACTCGCCGAGGATCCGCGCCCGCCGCGGTTGCAACCGCGCGGGCAAACTCAAACCAAGTCACAGCACCCTGATTCGTTACATGGAAGATGCCGGGACGACGCTGCACCGCCAGCTCACAAACCACGGGTGCGAGATCCGCGGTAAACGTTGGGTGTCCGATTTGGTCGTCAACGAAACGCAAAGGGGCGTCTTCGGTGAGCAAGCCCAAAATAGTCTTGACCATGTTGCTACCGAACTCTCCGCAGAGCCAGGAGGTGCGCACGATCGTGGCAGCACTGCCCGCCTGGCTTTCACCCGCTGCCTTGGATCGTCCGTAGACAGAAATAGGCGCCAGTGGATCCTGCTCGTTGTAGGGACCGATCTTGGTGCCGTCAAACACATGATCTGTAGAAATCGTGGTTAGATGCGCGCCGATGAGACGACAACCCTCAGCGAGATGCCCTACCGCCCGCGAGTTGACGGCAAAAGCACGATCAACCTGTGTTTCGCAGTCATCGACTCTGGTCATAGCCGCGCAGTTGATAACGATGTCGGGCTTTGCCTCGTGCACGGCTCCGAGAACCGAGGCGTGGTCGGTGATGTCTAGTTTGGTCCGGTCCGGTGTTACTACTTCGTGAGGGTCGAGCAACGGCACCAGATCCATTCCGAGTTGTCCACTAGCGCCGGTGACCAAGATCCTCATGGCCGCTCCACCACCCCGTTCTTGAGTGCTTCCCACCAGTTGCGGTTCAGGCGATACCACTCGACCGTCTTTCTCAGCCCTGCCGAGAATTTCTGTTGAGGGACCCAGCCAAGGGCCCGCAGCTTGGTGCAGTCGAGCGAATAGCGACGGTCATGCCCTAGTCGGTCCGGCACGTACTCAATGGCTGAGGAATCACGTCCGCACAACTCGATGAGCCGTTCGGTCAGGTCACGGTTGGTGATCTCGTTTCCAGCCCCAACGTTGTAGATCTCGCCATTGCTGCCTTTGCTCAAGATCGTGTCGATCGCGACACAGTGGTCATCCACATGGAGCCAGTCACGAACGTTGAGTCCATCACCATAGAGAGGCACCGAAGCTCCATCGAGAAGGTTCGTTGCGAACAGCGGGATTACTTTTTCTGGAAACTGGAACGGGCCGTAGTTGTTGGATGCACGGGTGACGATGACCGGCAGGCCGTAGGTGCTGAAGTAACTGAGGGCGATGAGATCTGATCCTGCTTTGGAAGCTGCATACGGAGAACGAGGCTCAACCGCATCTGTCTCCAACGATGAGCCAACCTCGACCGAACCATAAACCTCGTCCGTCGAGACGTGAACAAAGCGTTCGACACCGACTTGACGAGCGACATCACACAGCACGTTGGTACCAAAACAGTTGGTGTGCACAAATGCGTCGGGTCCCGAAATTGAGCGATCAACGTGTGATTCGGCCGCAAAGTGCACCACCTGATCGCAGTCCGTCATAGCAGACCGAACTGCTGAACGATCGGTGATGTCTCCATGGACGAAAGCTGCCCGATCGCCAAGCACATCCTTGATCGAGTTGAGGTTTCCGGCGTAGGTCAGAGCGTCGAAAGCCACCACAGTGTGGTCGCTCGTCGCGAGGACATGACGCAAATAGTTGCTACCGATGAACCCGGCCGCCCCGGTGATGAACAGTCTCATAGCGGACGAGTTTCCCTATGTGGCGCGTAGCCGGTAATGGGGACGGCGGTTCGTCGGTACCTCGCCGCGCAGCGGGTTGCTGCTATCTCGCTTTGACAAGATCGGATCGTTGAGAATCCAGTCAGCCCCAATCTGGGGATCGTCCCAACGCACGCCAAGTTCGTCAGCAGGGTTGTAGTAGGCATCAACGAGGTAGCTGAGGGTGCAGTCAGTCAAAGCAGCAAAACCATGCGCTACTCCGGGCGGAATGTAGATCCCGTCGTGGCAGTGAGTGCCATCGGCGCAGGTACCCAGGTCGTATTCAAGGGTGGCCCCGTCTGTCAGGCTCCCCTCTCTGAGATCATGCAGCACCACACGAACTTGTCCATACGGCACGTACCAATAGTCGCTTTGATGAAGGTGATAGTGAAGCCCCACCACCGTGCCGGCTCGGCGGTCGGAGCGATTGGCTTGGATCATCTCTCGTTGCCCAACAAACCATGAGCGCCGATACGTCTCCATGAATGTGCCGCGTTCATCACCAAGAATCTCGGGACGCACCACAGATACACCGTCAATATCGTCCGACGGCGTGATTGATGCCATAAGAATCTCCAATCACCTCAGCGGCATTGCCACTATTCGATCTCGACTCGGCAATGGTCACCGACCATCACCCGAACGGCGGTCGGGCCAGTGGCGTCACGCCCAAACCTCTCCTTGGCGTCTGTCTCGTTAGAACGAATGGATCTCGACAGCACCGTGTCACGACCAACCAACGAGTCGGTGAGCCGTGCGATATCGGTGACCGTACTGCGACGCAACACCACCGAGTTGTCTATCTCGCTGCCACTGATCCGACAGTCGACCGCGATCGATACGTAGGGACCGATCTCGCTGTTCTCGACCGTGGTTCCACTACCGATGATCGCCGGTCCTCGCACTGTGGAGTTGATGACCTTTGCGCCCGCTTCAAGAACTATTTGCCCTTCGATGGTCGACACCTCGTCGACGTCACCGTCGATGCTGCGGCTGAAGGTGTCCAAAACCAGCCGATTGCACTCCAACAATGGGTCCTTTTTCCCGGTATCGATCCACCAACCGGTCAACACTTCGTGATCGACCCGGTAACCCTGGCTGATGATCCAGTCGATGGCATCGGTTATTTCGAGTTCCCCTCGTGCCGATGGCTCAATCTTCGTCACCGCCTCATGAATCGTTTGATCGAACAGGTACACGCCGACTAGGGCGAGATCTGATGGAGGGTATTCAGGTTTTTCAACGAGTTGGATCACCTGACCATCCGCACCGATCTCAGCGACACCGAAAGAGCCAGGGTCCGATACGTGAGCGAGGAGAATCTGAGCCGTGGGTCGTCTGCTGTCGTGGCTGGAGCCAGACTTGGAGCGTGCCGAGGCAAATCTGTCGACGAAGGCAGACAGGCCCGCCTCAAGCATGTTGTCGCCGAGGTACATCACGAAGTCGTCATCAGCGAGAAAGTCGCGCGCTACAAGCACGCAGTGAGCCAGACCAAGTGGTTCTTGTTGGGAGATCCAGGTGATACGCACGCCGAAATTCGAACCGTCGCCGACAGCTTGTTTGATCTCCTCGCCGGTTGTCGGCGCGATAACGATGCCGATGTCGGTGATCCCGGCCGACGCCATCTCTTCTATGCCGTAAAACAGGATGGGTTTGTTGGCTACGGGAACCAACTGTTTGGCGCTCGTGTGGGTGATCGGGCGCAGGCGTTTTCCAGCGCCGCCACTGAGAATCAAGCCCTTCATGCGCTGCTTGCCTGGAGAAAGCTCACCTGGGCATGGTACCCGTAGCCTCGACAAGCCCGCTCAGAGGATGCTTGACGGCGACGAAGGCCCTGGGTCAGATTTGGGGAGTCGGCCGGCACGGGCGTGTAGGGAGTACTCGTAGCGCAGTAGTGCTGCGGTGACGATTGCGCCGGCGCTGACCGCTACGACGAGCGCCGACTCGACTTGCAGGAACGGTTCGCTGGCAAATGTCAGCGCGACCGGAAAGGTGGCTACCCCGACCACGAAACCGACAACCGCCAGCCGAGCGTGATCGAGTGCAACGAGCCCCAACGACAGCGAGAGCAGAATCATCAGGCCGGCTCCACTCGCTGCGAGCAGAGCCATGTCGACCGAGCCAATCTGGTCGCCGAACAGAAACTCGACCAGCCAAGGACCAGTGAATGCCATCACCGCCACCCAAACCGTTGCCACACTCACCACTGCGGCAACAAGTCGAAGCTGTAAGTCTCGGAAGCCGTTGAGGTCGTCGTCGCCTGCGAGGCTGGCCAGCTTCGGAAGTAGCGCCGCCCTGACAGCTTGGAAAAAGAAGAGCGGAACCCGCGAGATGATCAGTCCGTTGAGGAACACTCCTGGAACCTCTTCACCGAGATCATCGCCAACAATTTCAAGAGCTACTGGACCAACGTTGAGCAAGAAAGCTTCGGACAGCGAGGTGACGAGCAACCAGCCCAATGCCGGTGTCACCTCACCTAGTGGTGCCGGCGGTCCAGGCTTGACGAAGGGTCGCAATGCGCCAACGGCCACCACTGCGGCCACCGCGAAAGCAAACGCAATGGCGGTCGCGTAGGCACCAACGGCTTCGATTCCGACAATCGCGAGCACAGCTGCCATCAACAATCTGGCGGCGCCCTCGGCCGCGAAGTAAGTCCGGTAGCGATTGAACTCGTGTCGCCCAGACAACACACCGCGAACGCATTCGGCTCCCATAAAGAAAGCCAGAGAGAGTAGTAAGGCAACCAGCAAAGAAATCTCGTGGTCCAGTAGTCCGTCGAGGCCCAACGGCCATGCCAGGATCACCGCGGCCTCAACCAGAACCAGCTGGGCAAGGCCAATACGTGTCGCCTGACGAAGAACCGGCGCGCTACCTTCGTTCCTGCTCGCACGATTTGCGGTGGCACGCGCTATCTCCTGTTCAAGCGGTTGGAACAGGCCCGGACCGAGGATGTAAACCAGCCCCCACAGAACGGCGAGACCTCCGTAGGCCGCGTCGCCGAGCGCGCGTCGGGCCACCACCAGAAAGGCGTAGGTGGCGATTCCATTGATCACCAAACCGACACCGATGGCGGTTGCACCCTCAGGGAGTGGGCTGCGGTCCCGAAGGCTCACAAAATACTGACGGATGGAAGGCTCCTGAACTCGATCACGCGGTGCAACGGCGCTCAGAAGCGTATCTGCGCGTCTAGCTGAGGTTGCACATCGGCTCGATTAGCCTGATCAAGCGCTCGTGTTCTCCGAGAATGTGGGCATGCAAAGCCCGTCGAGTTCGGTGATCTCAATCCGATCCCGGTTTTCCCAGGTGACTTCGTTGTCTGGATCAACACGTAATTTGAACTCGCGAAAGCTCATCTCCAAGGCATCAAAGACCACTAGGCGACCGCGCAACGGCTCGCCTACTCCCAGTAACAGTTTGAGTGCTTCAAGGGCTTGAATGCTCCCAACTATTCCCGGCAGAACGCCTAACACGCCTGCTTCTGCACAAGACGGCGCCATTTCCGCTGGGGGCGCCTCTGGCAACATGTCCCGATACGTCGGTCCACATCGGGGATCAAAGACGGTGATTTGACCTTCAAAGCGAAAGATCGAACCGTGGACGACTGGGATTCCCAGTTTCACGCTGGCGTCGTTGAGTAGATAGCGACTCGGGAAGTTGTCGGCCCCGTCGACTACGAGGTCGTAACCCGCCAGAATCTCCATGATGTTGTCAGCACCGAGGCGGACGTCGTAGGTGACCACATCGACATCGGGGTTGAGGCTGGTGAGCGTTTTTTTGGCGGAGTCAACCTTGCGCTCCCCAATCCGATCGGTGTTGTGCAGGATCTGTCGCTGGAGATTCGACTCGTCAACCACATCCATGTCGATGATGCCAAGCGTTCCAACGCCCGCCGCGGCCAAGTACATCGCCGCTGGGGAACCAAGACCTCCAGCTCCGAGCAGCAACACTTTCGAGTTGAGCAGCTTCAACTGGCCTTCTTCACCGACCTCGGGTACCAGCAGATGCCGCTGGTAGCGGCTGCGTTGTTCGGGTGTGAGGGTCCGAGGCCTCGTCCATGGGCGACCTTCGTCTTTCCACTTGTTGAAGCCTCCGTCCATTGAGACGGAATTGTCGTAGCCGAGTTGCTCCAACGTCTGCACGGCAAAGGCCGAACGTACACCGCCCGCACACATGACCACCAGCTTCGTTTGGCGGTCAGGTAGACGATTCTCGATGCTGGACTCAATCTGCCCTCGGGGAATATGAATTGAGTCGGCGATCGCTCCTTGTTCGTATTCGTCGGGCTCGCGCACATCTAAGAGCAGGTAACCCCGGTGAAGAAGTTCTTGCCCAGCGGCAGTGTCAACCTCTGTGATCGACGCTTTTGCTTGTTGGAGAAGCTCACGGAAACTGGCCATAACCTAAACCCTACCTTATGAGTCGGGATTTGCCATTCTGACGATGATCGGGAGCACTTCGCTGATCGATTCCTGTAGCACGACGTCAGCGATGCTGTCATACGGGGTCGCTTCAGCGTTCAGGATCACGATCCGCGCGCCGTTGTTCTTGGCGATCGCCACGGTTTGGTTGATGGGGTGCACGGTGAGCGAACTACCCACCGCCAGAAATAGTTCCGCTTCGGTGGCTGCCTCTTCTGAGCGGTGGAGATCAACCGGGTCCAGAGCCTGTCCAAACGAAACTGTCGCAGACTTCAAGATCCCTCCGCATTCTGGGCAGGGAGGGTCTTCTTCTCCGGCCCTCACTCGGTCAAGAACGACTTCCATCTCCGCACGCCAGCCACATGACAAACATGCAGCTTTGCGTGTGGTGCCATGGATCTCGACCACCTTGGCCGGGTCGCTGCCCGCCCGCTGATGCAACTCGTCGATGTTTTGAGTGATCAGCGTGTGGAGTTTCTGACGCTTCTCGAGGTGTACCAGCGCCCGATGTCCGATGTTGGGTTCGACATCGGCCCACAGCTGGCCTGATGCACGGCGTGCCCAGTTCGTCTTGCGAACTTCCGGGTCGCTGACGTAGTAGCGGATGTTGGAGGCTTTCTCGGCCTCCGGGTTCTTGGTCCAGAGCCCCTGCGGCCCCCGGAAGTCGGGTATTCCAGAGTCTGTGGAGATGCCGGCTCCAGTCAGCACCGCGATCGACTCTGCGTCGTCAATCATCTCGCGAGCACGATTGACCCGGTCTTCAGATGCAGTCTCAGCCATCGTTCAAGACTAGGGCACCCGGCCGCGCGACTCCGTGAATCCAACTCCATGAATCTAATGAACAATATTACTTGACATGTATTCAAATGTAGTTATACTGCTGCTGGCGTTGATAACCGGCGGGAGTATTTCATGGAACCACCGACACTATTGTTGGCACCAGCATTGGATCAGCTTCGTGTCACCCCTTGGGGGGACCCAATCATTGATCGGCTCGGACACGATCCCAGGTCGCTCTACGTTGAGAAGTTCTGGCTCGGTGTGCTTGGTCCGACCACGATTCTCTTGTTGAGGCACTGTGCTCAGTCCTTAGAGGAATCCCCGGAGGGGTTCGACCTCAACTTCAAGGCCACGGCCTCAGCACTCGGATTGGGGCGAAGAGTAGGGCGAGCCGGCCCCTTGACTAGGAGCTTTGAGAGAGCGTGTCGGTTCAGCGCAGTTCGCTCGCTCTCGCCTACAGAGATTGAAGTGCGACGAAGACTTCCCCCGCTCAACCGCAATCAAGTGAGCCGTCTGTCGCCGCGCCGTCAGCACGAGCACGCCATGTTTCTTGAAGGCGAACTCCGTTTGAATAACGAGGCCATTCGTCGCCGAGCGCGCCGCTTGGCTCTCGGCTTGGTCGAGTGTGGCGATGCTGTTGACGATGCCGAATTGCAACTCGGGCGTTGGCGATTCCATCCTTCGATAGCCGCTGACGCGGTTCGCTGGGCTTGGGAGCAGCATTACGGCCCGCTCGACGGGCTAGCCAACAGTTCCAACTGATTTTGAAATCAACCAGTGGAGGGCACGAAGTTCTTTGCCAACTCGATCAGGAGCCGCACACCAAATCCTGTGCCCCCCTTGGTGATTTCGGCATCGTCTGAGTCGCTCCAAGCCGGACCGGCAATGTCGAGATGAACCCAGGGGATCCCGTCTGCCACGAACTCTTGCAAGATCAATCCGGCGGTGAGCGCACCACCGTGGGGTGTGCCGATGTTTTTCATGTCTGCGACTGACGACTCGAATTGTTTGGAATAGTCAGCCGGCAACGGAAGATGCCAGACCCGTTCACCCGAAACGTCAGAAGCTTGCTTGACCGCAGCTATCCACTCCTCGTCGTTGCCCATGAGTCCTGCAATCTTGGGACCGAGCGCCACCATGCAGGCACCGGTGAGCGTCGCCAAGTCAACGATTGCATCAGGTTTCGCTTCGCTTGCCAGCGAAAGAGCGTCGGCCAGGACCAGGCGACCCTCGGCGTCTGTGTTGAGCACCTCGATGGTCTTGCCGTTGCGGATTTTCAGCACGTCGCCAGGACGCGTGGCATCCCCTCCGAGCATGTTGTCGGTCATTGGAACGAAAGCTCGGATCTGAGCGGTAGGCGCCACTAGCGGCATAGCCGACATGGCACCGATCACCGCGGCGCCACCACCCATGTCGCACTTCATAGTCATCATGCCCTGACCGGTTTTGATCGACAGACCGCCCGCATCAAATACGATCCCTTTGCCGACCAGCGCCAACGTGCCTTGTTTGGGTCCGGCCGGGTCGTAAGTCAGTTCCAACAAGCGCGGGGGAAGTGTTGAGCCGCGGTTGACACCGAGGAGTCCTCCGAGACCGCCCTCGGCGATTGCGTCCTCGTCCCATACTTCGACCGACAGGCCGCAGTCGCGCCCCACCGTGGCGGCGCGATCCGCGAACTCTGGTGCCGTGAGGGTTCCTCCCGGCTCATTGACCAGGTCTCGGGCCAGCATCTGTGCGGTGGCCACAGCCTTGCCCAGATCCAGCGCTCCCTGGTTTGTCGCACCAACTCCGCCCGCTACATCGACTCGTGTCAACTTCGCCGGTTCACCTTTGGACTTGTACGTCAGGAACTTGTAGCTTCCAAGCGCGATCCCTTCGACCAGGGCTTGGCGGCAGATTGCACCGTCGAGATCAACTTCTGGCAGAGCCGCACCGATCCAAGTGTGGTTGCCCAACTTCCGTCCGATTGCCGCTCCGGCGCGGCGAAGGCGGTTGGCGTCCACATCGGCACGGGGGCCGATCCCCACCAGCGCGGCTACCCGACCACTAACGGGCCAAGTGTAGGTCTGCCCGACCTTGCCGCTGAAGTCAGCATTGCCGAGGTCGCTGCTGTCGATCTGGTCAAGGCCGGCGGCAACGGCTTCTGAGGTGACGATCCATACGTGCGCCTTCGCCCTTTGGGGCAGGACGCGAACTGCGCGATAGCTGATTGGCATGCGAGCACAATACGGGATCGCGCGCCGTTCGGGGCCGAAAAGTCATCTTGAGGGCCCGGTGAACGCCGTTATCGGCTTGGTTCGGGTTCTCTAGTCCGGTCTCATACGACCCTGCGGCAGCACCTTGATGTCGAACTCGGGAACTTCACCGGCGAACATTGGGAACTTGGGTTTGGCTCGTTGGCGGAACCGTGTTGAGCGGTGCACCGGATCGGTGTCATATTCGGGTATCACTTGGGAACCAAAAAGTTCGATGCATTCAAGGGCCTGCTCGTGGTTCATTCCATCTTTCGGGAACGAGAACGCCACCTGATCGGCACCCACTCGCTGGTACTGAACTAGTTGTTCGCAGACATCTTCAGGTGTCCCGCAGAGCATGCCGCCAATCCGAATCACCGTATCGAGGGCTTCCTCGTCGGGCACGCCCATGTCGGGTGGAGATGGCCAAGTCGTGCCGTTGCCCATCTTCGGAAAAGTGTCGTGGTACAGGTGGAGCAGAGTGATCAAATAGCCATTGCCCCGCGCAGTGGCGATACGACGCGCTTCATCACGATCGGTGAGGCAGACCACCTCGTTGGTGAGCATCAGATTGTTGTTTTGGAACTGCCCGATGATCTCTTTGGGATCGGCCGCAGCGTCTTTGTAGGTGTCAACGAGTGGCCCCATGTCGTGGATCGGCTTGAAGTTGAAAGCCACCGCTCCGATCCCCATCTCGCCCGCAGTGACGAACGAACTGGGATTCCCGCAGGCCAACCAGATTGGAGGATGCCCCTGCAGGTATGGCTTGGGCAGGACGTTGTGGGGTGTGGGTACGTTGAAAAACTCGCCGTCGAAGACGTAGTCTTTTTGTTCCCACATCCTTGGAATCTCGCGGACGACCTCGTGCCACATTGCCTTGGTTTCGCTTATCAACGTGCCGTTGAAGCTGGCAACTTCGTGGCTACCAGCACCGCGCCCAGTGCCGAACTCGAATCGGCCTTCGCTGATGTGGTCGAGCATTGCGGCCCGTTCTGCGATCCGAACTGGGTGCTCTTTGGTGGTTGGAAGGCTGGTTATGCCGCTGGCGAGATGAATCCGTTCTGTGCGGGCCGCGATCGCTCCCATGACCACCTCGGGAGCCGACATATGGCTGTACTCCGAGAGGCAATGATGCTCACCCAGCCAAGCGTATTTGAAATTGTTCCTATCCGCAAGGACGCCATAGTCGATCTGTCGCATCAACGACAAGTGCTCAAGTTCTGGGTCGTGTGCAGCCGGTCCAGGAATGTAACCGTTAAGAAAAAGCCCAAATTCCATAGCGGCCGACCCTAGGCCGCACACTGCTGCAAGGCGAAACCCGCTGACCGACGATGCGCCAATACGGGGCAACCCAGCGATTAGGGGCGCGCCTTGAAGCGGCGTAGGCGCAGGCTGTTAGTGACCACAAAGAGCGACGAAAGGCCCATGGCTCCGGCTGCGATCATGGGGTTCAGCACACCAGACGCCGCCAACGGTATTGCCCCCAGATTGTAGGCAAAAGCCCAAAACAGGTTGCCCTTGATCGTGCCGAAGGTTCGCCGAGCCAGAGCAACGGCATCGGCGACAGCGAGGAGATCACCCCGTATCACTGTCAGATCAGATGCTTCCATAGCAATGTCGGTTCCGGTCCCTACCGCGATTCCCACATCGGCTTGGGCCAAAGCCGGAGCGTCGTTGATGCCGTCGCCGACCATGGCGACTCGGCACCCTTCGCCTTGCAGACGAGCGATTTCGGCGGCTTTGGCGTCGGGGAACATGGCCGCGCTCACTCGCGTTATTCCCACGGCGGCGGCAACGCTTTGCGCGGTCCGTTCGTTGTCGCCTGTCAGCAATACGACATCAAGGTCTTGTCGGCGTAGCGCGGCAACAGCTTCAGCCGATGATGGCTTGACCTGATCTGCGACCACCAGAGCGGCTTGCGCCACGGGTCCGCGTCCCACAAAGACCACCGTGTGGCCTTTCGCTTCGGCCTCGCCTGCGAGCCTCTCGATTTCAGCGGGGATTTCCGAGAAGAGTTCTCGACGACCGACCTGCGTTCGAACGAAATCCACCGACCCAACAACACCAAACCCAGGACGATTTTCGAAATCGGTCACCGACCGCGGAGATTCGACTGAGTTGGCTATGGCTTGGGCGATGGGATGTTCGGATCGTGCTTCCAGCACCGCTGCAAGACTCAGCAACTCGTCGCCGTCGCCGTCCGGTGAGATCACTTCGACGAGGTCCATCCGCCCCTCAGTAACTGTGCCGGTCTTGTCGAGCACGACCGTGTCGAGGCGTCTGCTGTCTTCAAGAACTTCGGCGCCCTTAATGATGATCCCCAACTGTGCGCCTCGTCCGGTACCGACCATGATGGCGAGCGGTGTTGCAAGCCCCAAGGCACAGGGGCAGGCGATAATCAGCACGGCAACCGAAGCCGTGAACGCGTCAGAGCCGGAGTCGCCGATGATCAGCCAACTCGCCAATGTGACGCCGGCTATGACGATGGCGATGGGTACGAAGACGCCGGCAATGCGATCAGCGAGTCGCTGGATGGGAGCGCGACTCCCCTGCGCTTCGTCAACAAGGCGAATTATCTGGGCCAAGGCTGTGTCGGCGCCAACCCGCGTTGCCTCTACCACCACCGAACCGTTGGCGTTGACCGTTGCACCGATGACCTCATCGCCTGCTTGTACTTCGACGGGTACCGGTTCCCCGGTGACCATCGATACGTCCACCGCGGAATGCCCTTCTACCACGATTCCGTCGGTGGCGATTTTTTCTCCCGGTCGCACCCGGAATCTCATTCCGACCGCTAAGTCGTTTATGGCGATGTCTGTGCCATCTTCAAGCAACGCGGTGCGGGCACCGAGATCAGCGAGCGAACGGATCGCCTCTCCAGAGCGACGAGTGGCACGAATCTCCAGCCATTTTCCGAGCAGGATCAAGGTGATGATCACTGCGCTCGTCTCGAAGTAAACGTCGGCTTCGAGACCGCCGAGCAGCACCACTGTCGACCACGTCCACGCGGCCAGCGTGCCCACCGAAACCAGGGTGTCCATGGTGACCAAACGATGCCGCAAGTTGGCAACAGCGACCCGGTGAAATCTCCAACCCGACCAGAAAACGATTGGAGTGGCCAATATCAGGGCAAACCATTCCCATCCGTCGAAGCGAAGAGGTCGAATCATAGAAACCGCTGAGACGAGAACTGTGAGCACCGCGGCGAGACGAAATCTCAGCCATAGATCGGCTTGGCGTGCTGCTTCGGATGCGTCTCGGTCCATGTGAATCGGAGCGCCATATCCAAGTGACTCGATCGTGCTCCGAAAGTCATCGACCGTCACGGCGTCACTGTGAAAGACGGTGGCCTTGCTAGTCGTGAAGTTCACTTGAGCGGAGGCGACCCCTTCGAGACGGGTCAGACCTTGTTCAATCGAAGACGCGCAGGCCGAACAGGTCATGCCATCAACCGCAAGTTCCGAACGAACCTCGGTTTCCATACGCCCAGCCTATCTTTTGATTTCTACGCGACTTCATTAATCGACCGGCCTGTATTAATCGACGGGCCGGTGCAATCGGGCGGTTTGGTGAAGATGGCTGACCTAGGCTGAACACTAATGACAGTCATGGAGCTTGCCGAACTGAGGTGGGACAACTCGTTCACCCGCGAACTTCCCCCCGATGCGAACACGCTCAACCGTGTTCGCCAAGTCCATGGCGCCTGTTACTCACGGGTCATGCCGACTCCCACAGAGGCGCCAACGCTGATCGCTGTCGCCGCGGAGATGCTCGAGATGCTGGGGCTTGACCACAACATCGACG
The DNA here is from genome assembly GCA_047516945.1 of Acidimicrobiales bacterium. Taxonomy (GTDB): domain Bacteria; phylum Actinomycetota; class Acidimicrobiia; order Acidimicrobiales; family Aldehydirespiratoraceae; genus VXYK01. The sequence continues at coordinate 2,913 of JAKZTU010000309.1, read as the reverse complement.
ACGACGAGGCGTTTGTGCGGGCGATGACCGGAAATGCCGTCATTGCGGGCACCGACCCGCACGCTATGTGTTACGGCGGTCACCAGTTTGGGAATTGGGCCGGTCAACTCGGTGACGGCCGGGCAATCACTTTGGGCGAGGTGTTCACTGCGGCCGATGGACGTCAAACGCTGCAACTCAAAGGAGCGGGGCCCACGCCCTACTCTCGCACTGCAGATGGTTTGGCGGTGCTGCGCTCGTCGATACGTGAATTCCTGTGTAGCGAAGCGATGCACCATCTTGGTGTGCCCACCACGCGAGCCCTGAGCGTGGCTCTCACCGGCGACAAAGTGATGCGCGACATGTTCTATGACGGCCGACCGGCTCTTGAACAGGGGGCTGTGGTTTGCCGCGTTGCGCCGTCGTTCATCCGTTTCGGGAACTTTGAGATCTTTGCGGCCAGAGGTGAAATCGAAAACCTTCGCCGCCTCGCCGATTACACGATCACCACTTACTTCGCTGAGTTGCTTGAATCACACAGTGTTGAATCACACAGTGTTGATTCAACGAACAGTGTTGATTCAACGAGTGGTCCCTTACCGAAGGACGTTTATGTCGATTGGTTCGCCGAGGTCGCGCGACGCACCGTGGACATGATCGTGCATTGGCAGCGGGTCGGTTACGTACATGGAGTGATGAACACCGACAACATGTCGATTCACGGACTCACCATCGACTATGGGCCTTATGGCTGGCTTGAGGATTACGACCCAGGTTGGACACCCAACACCACTGATGCCTCAATGAAGCGCTACCGCTTCGGTGCACAGCCTCATATCGCGAGCTGGAACCTCGAACGTTTGGCGAATGCTATTTATCCGCTGGTCGAAGAAGTCGAACCTCTTGAGAATGCGCTCAATTCCTACGTGAGCCGTTTCAACGAGACGTGGCCGCAGATGATGGCTGAGAAGCTCGGCCTCGTCGGTTTCGACCCCGAACTTGACCAGTCGTTGATCGAGGGTCTGCTTGATCTTCTGCCACGAGCCGAGACGGACATGACCTTGTTCTTCAGGGGACTCGCCGATATCGACACAGCTTCTTCACTGATTGATGACGACGAGTTGCTTGCTCCGCTGCTGGGGGCCTATTACCTGCCCAATCAGCTCAGCGGCGACCATCGTGGGGCCACGATCGCCTGGCTTCGCCGCTACCGCGAACGGATCGCGGCTAGCGGCCAACCCGATGCTGTGCGCCGCCTGGCAATGAATTCAGTGAACCCCAAATACGTACTGCGCAACTATCTGGCTCAACTTGCTATTGACGACGCTGAGCAAGCTGACTTCGCGCTAACCAACGAATTGCTCGACGTGTTGCGCAAGCCCTACGACGAACAACCCGAGCACGAACGCTTCGCCGCAAAACGGCCCGACTGGGCCCGTACCCGCCCCGGCTGTTCCATGCTCAGCTGCTCAAGCTGAGCTCGTCGGTCCATCGCGTTCAGCAACGTTCAGCTAAGAGGTGGCACTCCGGTCAGGTTCACCTCGCACAGCAGACCACCGTCGATGGTGATGGCTTGGCCGGTGATGACCGCGGCCCGTCCATCCAATCGCCCCATGTCTTGAATCCTTCTGTACTTCGACGTGTGGGCGACATTACTGCTATCGCCTAGGCGCGCAGTAAGTCGACAGCCCAATCAGCAGACCGTACCCTTTCTCGACGTATGGCAATTGTTCCCAGCGTGCCCTCCACGGCCATCGACGGCTACCACAACGATGGCTTCTTCATCGTGGATGGATTCAGCGGTGTTGACGTCGGCCAGAGAATGCTTGCTGATGTCATCGAGATCGTCCGCGACCCCGCTGAGGTCGTGTCGTCATCTCCTGGAATGCTCGTCGTTTCAGAGGCCCAAGAAGACCTGACCGGAGTCAACCCCGAAGACACCATCTCCAAAGTGTTCACTCTTCACAGTCGGCCTGCTTTCACTTAGTTCTTGGACGATGAGCGGATCGCTTCAATGCTGTGCGATCTGATCGGGCCCGACGTGGACTGCTTCTTGTCACAGTTCATCTTCAAGAACCCCGGTGCCTGGGGCCAACCCTGGCATCAAGACAGCTACTATTTCCCGTTCGATCCACCCCGGCCCATCGTTGGACTGTGGCTAGCGGTGACCGAGGCGACACTGGAGAACGGTTGCCTGCACATCCTCGCCGGTAGCCACACCGAACCGGTCCACACCCACATTCCCGACAGGCGGCCCAAAGCCAACCACGGGTACATGGAGATCGTCGACCACGACATGTCCGACCAACAACCCGTCTTCATGAATGCCGGCGACCTCTTGGTGTTCGACAGCCACTTGATGCACTGCTCGATCGACAATCGCTCATCTGGGATCCGAGCAGCGATGGTGTTCCACTGCTGCGCGGCCAACACCATCGACCTCGGTTTTGAGCAGTACAACTACTTCAAGAACCCGACGCACAAGTTCATCGCCTTGTTGCGCGATGGCGACCTAGTGCTACAGCCACAGTGACTCCCGAAAACCAGCCCAAGCCGATGCTGTTCGTGTCGAAGCGACGGCGGTGAGCACGCCGACCGCGACGGTGCTCGTCGACCAGCGGAGGACCACCGGGACAATCGACGACCGGGTGTACGGGCAGTTCATCGAAAACATGGGACGTGCCATCTATGGCGGCGTATTCGAGCCTGGTTCTCCCCTAGATGGTTAGTTCCAAGGGGTGCGCGCGGTTCGCGCGGTATCCACCACGTTGAGCGCGAGGGTGTCCACGATCAGGGGGCTTGTAACAGACCCTGATCCTGAAGGACCCGAGCATGAACCCTGAACTGGACACCCTCGCGACTCGACTCTACGTGACCATCGATGACCTGCTGATCGATCACCCCGAATGGGCACCCGAACGACCTGCCATTGGA
>JAKZTU010000308.1:0-4974 GCA_047516945.1 Acidimicrobiales bacterium | reverse complement strand
AAATCTGGTTGACCATCTTGGTGAGTTGCCCCGCCCCGGGCCCGCCGAGCAGGCGGCAAGCCCGCGAGTAGGCGGCAATCAGCGGCGCTGCACGGTCAAAGTCGGCGCGCTCGCCTCCGCACATCACCGTAAGCACACCGTTTTCGGCACCCGCCTGACCTCCAGATATGGGCGCGTCGACGAAACCGACTCCTACCGCCGTTGCCGCAGCGTGTACGTCTTGAGCCAGATCAGCCGATGCGGTCGTGTGGTCGACTAGCACCGAACCGGATTTCATCGCCGAAAGAACTCCGCTGGCAGCGGTGGTGACGGCCCGAACATCAGGATCGTCGCCCACGCACACCATCACGAATTCAGCGCCCTCAGCGGCTGCCGCCGGTGTCGGTGCATGGGATCCGCCGTGCTCTTCGACCCAAGACTGCGCGCGGGCCGCCGTGCGGTTGTAGACGGTAACGCTGTGTCCGGCCGCCTGCAGATGCCCTGCCATCGGGTATCCCATTACTCCCAACCCAACAAATGCACATTTACTCATGGGTGCAGGCTAGAGGGGCAACCTCGGCAGGTGGCAGTCTGGGTTAAGGTCGCACCCATGACCGAACCGGTACGGATCGTTGTCTGGTCCGACTTTCTTTGACCATGGTGTTATGTCGGGACAGTTCGTCTCGACCAGCTCAAGGAGCACTTTGGCGATCAGCTAAGCGTTACCTGGCGGTCGTTTCTGTTGAGAACCGAGCCGAAGGCAGCATCGCTTGAGAAGTTCATCCAATACACGAAGTCTTGGCGACGCCCTGCAGAGATGGAGCCTGCAGTGGCGTTCAACGAGTGGGCCTCGGCAAACGAACCGCCTTCGTCAAGTTTGCCGGCTCAGGTGGCTGCCAAGTCGATGGAGATTCTTGCTCCTGAGAATGTTGACGCTTTTCATCATCGGCTTCTTCGGGCCTACTTCACCGAGAACCAGACCATCTCGGACTGGTCGGTGTTGGCTGGCGCTGCGGGAGACGTTGGCGTTGACTCAGAAGAATTTCTGTCAGTGACTCAACAGCGTGATCGCTCACTCACCGAGGACGTGATAGCGGACCACAACGAGGCCATCAATAGAGGCATCACAGGTGTGCCGGCGATGATCTTCAACGACACGTTCCCGATCCAGGGAGCCCAAGACTTCGACAGTCTGTCGACATGGATTCAGCGCCTGCTCGATCGTCAGTCTGGGTGATGGGCCAACTTACTGGTCTGCGCGCCGGGTGAGAGCCGCGACCACCGCTATCACCCGCGTCGCGCCGGCGTCTTGCAGCAGTTGCGCAAGGTAACGCAGGGTCGTCCCCGTTAGTACAACGTCATCGACTAGTACTATCCCGTGGCCACCAACCGGGCTCTTGACCTCATAACCAGCCGCTTCGACAACAGCGAGCCGCTGCTGTAGTGGAGTGTCCCGCAATCTGGCCGTGGCTTCACCCCGCGTCAGAACCCCGCACACCCTTGCTCCCATGGCATCGGCGACGGCACTGGCCAGCGCCGGGATTAGACGTCGGTTGCTGCCATATCCATTCGGAACTGGAACCACCAATGTGCTGCTCGGGGTATCGCTGACGGTACCACCTGAAGGTGTTTCCAAGTTGTGGGCAAAGTTCGACAACAGCTCTTGGAGTTCGGTCACCGCCGTTTCCGAGTCGTGATCCTTGGCAGCGGCGATCAGTTCGCCCAACGGCGTTGGCGAGTTGTTGTCTTCGCACCAATAGGTGCCCATTACGTGAACCCGTTCAAGCACGATGGCTGACCCTAACCAATGAGACACACAACAGTGCGAACTTTTGTAAGCACTTTTGCGAAATAAGGTTGCAACTCGAAGGAGTGCTAACTATAGTACGCATGTCGGGTTACAAGAGTTTCTGCTCTTCACCGACAATCCCCCACCCCCAATATCAATCCAGGAGTCAAAATGTCTGAAGTTCTCGAACAGGTGAAGTCCGCCGCTTACGCATCGGTCGGAGTCAACCTCTTAGTCACCGACGCAATCGTCGGACGCGAGCTTCCTGCCCCCGAATTCATTGAGGAGCACACCGCTCTCGCCCGCAAACACGCCACCAAAGCTCTCAAAAATTTCCGTGCCTTTTCTGAGCCGCGCGCCATCAGGCTCACCGAGCAACTGCCCTCATCGGTCGCCGAAGCAATCACCGACAACCGCAACAAAGCGTGGGATTTCATCGGTATCGAAGCCCCAGCGGTAGCCACCAAGGCTGCAACGACCACCAAGAGGCCCACCACCAAGGCCAAAAAGCCCGCCACCGGCACCAAGACCGCTGCAAAGGCAAGTAAGCCCGCCGCCGCCACGAAGACCGCTGCCGCTGAGTCCGGGAAAACCAATGGCGGCAAAGCCCAAGCCTAACAGCCGTCTAGTCGTTTCTCAGGTGCCCCTCCAATGGTGACCCGAAGAAACCTTGATCCTCTCAAGGATCTCGGCGACTACATACGCGAACAACGGCGCCAGGCCGAGCTCAGCCTTCGCAAACTGGCTGACTTGGCCCAGGTATCAAACCCCTACCTCTCCCAAATCGAACGGGGTCTCAAGCGACCTTCTGCAGAGATCCTCCAACAGATAGCCCGTGCGTTGGAGGTATCTGCGGAGTCACTGTATGTCCGAGCCGGGATCCTTGATGAGGATCGAGACAGCAATTTGATTGCTACTATCCGCGCTCAGTCAGATCTGACCACAGAGCAAAAACAAGTCCTCATCAGGATCTATCGCTCGTTCCTTTTGGAAAACGAAGAACCCGACCCCGACGAAGAATCAGCGAACGAGGAATCAGCGAACGAGTAGTTATGACCCAGGTGTGGGTCACCTACCCTCACTCGGCCAAGACTAGGCCGTAACCTGCGAACTGATGAAGCGAGTCGCACCCGAATTGTTGTTTATGTCGGGCGCGGTGTCGCAGTACCTCGGTGCAGTAGTAGCGGTGGGGTTGTTCGAGGAACTCTCACCCGGGGGAACCGCGTGGCTGCGAGTCTTGGGAGCTGCCGCGATCATCGTGATTCTTCGCCGGTCCTGGCGTCGCAGTTGGAAACCGGACGCACTCTGGAGTGCCGCCAAGTTCGGGGTAGCGCTGGCAGCGATGAACCTGGCGTTTTATCTAGCGATTGACGAACTGCCGCTGGGCAATGCCGTTGCGATCGAGTTTCTCGGACCACTGACAGTGGCCGCGATCGGCACCCGAACCCTGCGCGCCGGCGGCGCGCTGATGTTGGCAGTGGTGGGCGTGGTGATATTGGCTGGAGTCGAGGCCGAGGGCACCCTTCGAGGGGTGGGCTTCGCACTGCTGGCAGCCGTGTTCTGGGCAATGTATATAGTGCTCGGCCATCGTGTAGCACGCAGCCCGGCAGCAATCGACGGTTTGGGCCTTGGGATGCTGGCAGGCGCGATAGCGATCAGCCCCTTCGGAGTGCCCGATGTGGCTCCGGCACTGGAAACACCTTGGCTTTTGGTCCTGGGTCTGGCCACCGGTTTGCTGTCGAACGTCGTTCCTTACGGGATCGATCAACTGGTCATGCAACAAATCGACCAACGTCGGTTCGCTCTGTTACAAGCGATGCTGCCTGTAACCGCCACGCTGGTCGGCCTTATCTTCCTGGTGCAAGTCCCAAGCCTGCGTGACCTATCCGGCATCACCTTGGTAATCGTCTCCATTGCCCTCAGCCGATCCTGAGGTCACAAGGTCAACAACGGTCGGCGGATACTTAGACTGCGGAGGCGAACAGCTTTGCGGACTCTGGCGATAGGGAGACAGACGTGAACACGGGATTGCTGATTGGTGGGGAACGCGTCGATGGTGCCGAAGGCGAACGGATCGTGGTGCTCAACCCCGCTACCAGCGAGCCGATCACCGATGTTGCTGCTGGAACACCAGACGACGCCTCACACGCCGTGGATGTGGCAGCCGAGGCACAGCGAGGTTGGGCGAAAACCGCGCCGCGTGTCCGGTCAGAGATCTTGCGGGCAGCTTGGCAATCGATGGTGGACCACACTGAGGAGCTAGCTGCACTCATCGTCACCGAACACGGCAAACCGCTCGCCGACGCCAAGGGTGAGGTCGCCTACGCTGCGGAGTTCTTCAGATGGAACGCCGAGGAAACGGTGCGCATTCAAGGGTCTCTTGGCACGTCGCCGGGCGGCGACAAAAGGATGATCGTGCATCACCCGCCCATGGGAGTGGTGGTCATGGTGACCCCCTGGAACTTCCCGGCCGCCATGATCACCCGCAAACTGGCCCCCGCCCTCGGCGCCGGCAACGCAGTAGTCATCAAACCGCCCCGCGAGACACCCCTGACCGCACTTCGTATCGGTGAACTTCTAGAGGACGTGGGATTACCACCAGGGCTGGTCAACATCGTGGCGACCTCGAATTCTGGGGCGTGGTTCGACGCGGCGATCGACAACACCCACACCCGCATGGTTTCGTTCACTGGTTCCACCGAAGTAGGCAGGGTGCTGCTGCGCCGTTGCGCGGACCGTGTGCTCAAGACCGTGATGGAACTCGGAGGCAATGCCCCCTTCGTCGTGTTCAACGACGCCGATCTCGAAGCCTCCGTCGAGGGTGCCATGGTCGCCAAAATGAGGCACTCGGCGGAGACCTGCACAGCCGCAAATCGCTTCTACGTGGAGTCCGGTATTGCCCCAGAGTTCACTTCCGCGCTCGCTGGCGCCATGGGAGCCGTCAAGGTTGGCAATGGCTTCGACGAGACCGTCACTTGTGGTCCCATGATCAATGCCCGTGCCATTGAAGACATAGACGGGTTGGTGAAAGGGGCGGTCGCCGCCGGTGCTCACGCGGTTATCGGCGGTGGGCCGGTTAACGGTCCCGGTTTCTTTTATGAGCCGACGGTTTTGGAAGGAGTCGATCATGGTTTTCCGATCGCTCGGGAGGAAATCTTCGGGCCGGTCGCTCCGGTAATCCCTTTCGACGACACCGACGCAATGAT
>JAKZTU010000307.1:0-2916 GCA_047516945.1 Acidimicrobiales bacterium | reverse complement strand
CCTCCATGGCTCAGTCGGCAAGTTCGACTTCGTCATGGCCAATCCGCCGTTCAACGTCAACAAGGTCGACAAGACCAAACTCGAGGAGGACGCTCGGTTCCCGTTCGGCCTGCCCAGGCCTGACAACGCCAACTACCTCTGGATCCAGACCTTCTATTCCGCGCTCAACGACACGGGGCGGGCAGGGTTCGTGATGGCCAACTCCGCGTCGGATGCGCGGGGCAGTGAGCTTGAGATCCGCCGCAAGCTGATCGAGGACCGCAGCGTCGATGTGATCATCTCGGTGGGTACGAACATGTTCTATACCGTCACGCTGCCCGTGACCTTGTGGTTCCTCGACCGCGGCAAGCGGCGCACCGACCGAGCTGATCAGGTTCTGTTTATCGACGCCCGCGAGATCTACAACCAGATCGACCGCGCCCACCGAGACTGGACACCCCAGCAAATCGAGTTACTCGCCAACATCGTCCGCCTCTGGCGAAGAGAAGAGCCTGAGTTCGATGCAGGAAGCGAGGATCTTGTCAGCGCAGTGCTGCCCGACGGAACGTACCAAGACGTAGCTGGTCTCTGTGCTGTCGCGACGCTGGCGCAGATCGAGGAACAGGGTTGGAGCCTCAACCCCGGTAGATACGTTGGTGCTCAAGATCGCTCAGTAGACGATTACGAGTTCGTCACGCGCCTTGAGTCACTTGCCGAGGAGTTCGAGTCGCTTTCTGTAGAAGCAGGTCGGCACGCAGACGCCGTCCGCGAAGTAATCCACAGCGCATTTTCATGAAGAGCCACGATTGGGCCTCAGTTCCCTTTGAAGAGTTGGTCGAGTTTCACGATCGTCATCGCATTCCTCTCAGCAAGAAAGAGAGAGTCGACCGATCTGGGTCATTCCCGTACTACGGCGCGCAAGGGATCATCGACTGGATAGACGACTACATCTTTGATGGCCGGTTCCTCCTCATAGCGGAAGATGGTGAGAACCTGAATTCTCGCAAACAACCAGTCGCCTACATGGCAGACGGGCAATTCTGGGTCAACAATCATGCCCACGTTGTCAAGGCCATTGAAGGAGTGGCTGACAATGACTTTCTCCGTGCCTACGTGGAGTTCCACCCATTGAATGGACACATCACGGGTGCAGCACAGCCCAAGCTTTCACAGGCAAGCCTCAAACGACTACCCGTCACCGCTCCGCCATTTGTCGTGCAAGCCCGGATCGCGGAGGCCATTCGAGCACTCGACGGCCTCCTAGACATCAATCGGCGGCGGATTGAGATATTGGAGGAGATGGCTCGGTTGTTGTATCGGGAGTGGTTCGTGCACTTCCGGTTTCCGGGGCATGAGGATGTCGAGTTGGTCGACTCCGACCTCGGTCCGATCCCCGACGGATGGGAGGCTGGTGAGTTCTCAGACCTCGTCGCTGAAGTCTCAAAAACTGTTGATCCAGAGGAAATTGCAGAGGGAAGCCCGGTCGTGGGCCTGGAGAATTTGCCAAGGAGATCTACAACCCTCCGCGACTGGGAGAGCGCCTTTGACGTAGGAAGCCGGCGAAAGGTTTTCTATAAAGGCGACATCTTGTTTGGAAAAATCCGCCCCTACTTTCACAAGGTGGTCGATGCACCTATTTCAGGTTGCTCTTCGACCGATGCAATCGTCTTTAGGCCCATCGAGGAGATTCTCCAAAGCCGAGCGTTGGCGATTGCTTCAAGTGATGAATTTGTTGGGGTCGCAACTGCAACCTCAAACGGGACGAAGATGCCGAGAGCAAACACCAAGATCTTATTGGGCTATGGCATTCCTCATCCGACCCACGATGTTGAACTGGCCTTCAGCGAGACCGTAGGACCGATGAAATACCTAAGGAAGAACCTTGCGACACAAAACCGGGTACTGCGCGAGGCGCGAGACTTGCTCCTGCCTCGCCTTGTATCGGGTGAGTTGGATGTGTCGGAGCTTGATTTTGGTCTGGAGCGTGTAGGGGCGTGAGTCCGGGTCGGTTGACTGAGGATCTGTTGGTGGAGCAGCCGGCGTTGCGGTTGTTGGCGGAGTTGGGTTGGGAGGTCGCGTCAGGGTTTGACGAGGTTCTGGGTCCGGCGGGGACGCTCGGGCGGGATTCACAGTCTGAGCCGGTGCTCGGTCATCGTCTCCGTGATGCGCTGCGTTCTTTGAATCCTGGGTTGCCGCAGTCGGCGTTGGATGGGGCCGCTGAGCAGTTGCTCCAGGACCGGTCGGCGATGGATCGGGTTCGGGCCAATCGCGAGGTCTATGACCTGCTCCGGGACGGGGCCAGGGTCGAAACAACTGTCAGCGGCGGCGAGCGCCGGACGGTCACTGTCCGATTCGTCGACTGGAACCACACTGACGCGAACGATTGGCTGGCGGTTTCGCAGTTTTGGATCGCGGGCGACATGTACAAGCGGCGGGCCGATGTGGTGCTGTTCGTCAACGGCATCCCGCTGGTGTTCATCGAGTTGAAGGTCTCGCACAAGAACGTTCGCAACGCCTACGACGCAAACTTGCGGGACTACCGCGACACGCTCCCGCACCTGTTCTGGTTCAACGCGTTCGTCATCCTGTCCAACGGAGCCGACACACTCGTCGGTTCGACATTCGCTCCCTGGGGTCACTTCGCCGAATGGAAGAAGATCAACTCCGAGGGCGAGCAAGGAGTGGTGTCACTGGAGACGGCACTGCGGGGCACCTGCGAACGACACCGACTGCTCGACCTCGTCGAGAACTTCGTCGCCTACACCGAACGACCCGGCGGCTTGGTCAAGGCGTTCACCAAGAACCATCAGTTCCTAGGTGTCAACAATTCGCTGGAGGCGCTGCAGGAGGTGCAGGAGCGCCAGGGACGGCTCGGTGTGTTCTGGCACACCCAGGGGTCGGGCAAGTCGCTGTCGATGCTGTGGTTCACCCAGAAGG
>JAKZTU010000306.1:0-3012 GCA_047516945.1 Acidimicrobiales bacterium | reverse complement strand
CACGTCGCTGCGACGAGTCACTGTCGCGCTGCGTGACAAAGACCCCGCTGTGGCTATTGACCGCATGACCGACGAGGTTCAAGATCGTTTTAGCGGTACTCGAATAGCGGGAAGTCTCAAACAGTTGCTGTCCAGCCCCGTATGGTCGAACACAGTTCGAGGATCGGTTGTGCTAATTGCTTCAGATGGCTGGGATGTCGACGCCCCTGTCGAACTTGCCCGTCGCATGCAGCACCTCAGGCGTTTGGCGCATCGCATCATTTGGATCAACCCGCGAGCCGCACAAGACGACTACGAACCTCTTGTCGGAGGCATCGAAGCGGCGTTGCCTCACGTAGACGACTTTCTCAGCGGACACTCCCTCAACGCCATGCGCGATGTTCTGGCCTCGGTGACCGCCCCACGCCGCAATGTCGTACAAGCGACTGGGCCCCACTAGTGTCGCGGCGATGCGAGCGGCTCTGTTGACTACTGGACGATCTCCTCTTGAAATAGTCGAGGACATCGATATCGAAGAACCTCGGGCCAACGAAGTCCTGATCAAGGTATCCAATTGTGGTATCTGCCACAGTGACACGACGGTGCAGGACAGCGGTCACTCGGTCCCGACGATTCTTGGACATGAGGCCAGTGGTGTGGTGGAGATGCTGGGATCGGGAGTCACGCACCTGGCCGTGGGCGATCACGTGCTCCTGACTCCCTTGGCGCCCTGTGGGCATTGTGCCGCCTGTGCTCGTCATCAAGCCACCGAATGCGCTGACGCACTGTCGTTTGCGAGCAATGCTCGCCCCGACGGCACCACCCCGTTCAGCCGCAACGGAGCGCCCGTGTGGAGAGGGCTGGGGGTTGGAGCTTTCGCCGAGTTCACGGTATTGCCCGCGTCTGGAGCAGTACGGATTGATCCTGATATTCCCCTTGATGTGGCCTGTGTTATTGGCTGCGCGATGCAGACCGGCATGGGCGCGGTGTTCAACACCGCCAAAGTCGAAAGGGGCGCAACTGTGGTGGTCATGGGCCTCGGCGGTATCGGCCAAGCCATCGTCAGCGGTGCGGTTATTGCCGGCGCGAGCCGAATAGTTGCCTCGGACCCAGCCGAGGGGCGCCGCGAGATGGCATCAAACTTCGGCGCGACCGACCTCATAGACCCGACATCGGCTGATCTCGTAAGCACCGTCATGGATCTGACCGGCGGTGGGGGAGTCGACTACGCCTTCGATGCAGTCGGTAGCGCTGCGTTGGTTGAGCAAGGCATCAACAGCACCCGAGTTGGGGGCACAACGGTAATGGTGGGCGCCTCGCCAATCGAAGAGAATGTGACCATAAACGCCGCGGTGCTGTTCATGACCTTGCAAAAGCGACTGCTGGGATGCCTGCTGGGAGCTTGCTGGCCCACTCGCGACATTCCATTGATGCTTGACCTTTGGCGCACTGGCCGACTTGATCTAGAACGAATGATCAGCCATCGCCTGCCCTTGAACGCCGTCAACGACGGGATCGCCAAGCTTCATGCAACCGACGGCATCCGCACCGTGCTGGATATCGCCAGTTAGCCCAAGCGCCCATATCAAGCGAGCCAGTGTCAGTTCAGCGCGCAGACGACTCCGCAGCCGACACTTCCTCAACGACATTCGCTGGCTGCCTTGACTGCCAAACGCCGCACAGACCGCTGTGGCCCGGGGCTGACCATCGGAGCGACACTCAGTTCCGATCCGAGTCGACCAGAGCCGATTCAGCGCCGCCGACATAATAGAGGTCTCCCGCGTTGATCTCGTCAAGGGTAGGAGCGTTGGTAGCCGCGCGCTGAAGCACGAGAGTCTTGAGGAAGTCCTCGACAACGCTGCGAATCGCACGGTCGAGTTCCGCGAGATCGCCGTAACCGTCGACGCCAACGTCGATACGCTGCGAGTCCAAGTCGATTCCGATAGTCCAGCCGACCTCCGGTGGCAGGGCATGCAATACTTGCTCGCGAATCAGATCGCTGAGTCGCCGCTGGTCGCTGGTCACCAACGCAGTCTCGACAACTCGAACGGGGACATCCAGTCCCAACCGTTGCGCGTCCGCCTTGATACGAGAGACCTGGTCCGATGTAAAGCCAACACCGCGGACGACGAACTCGCTCCTGTCCTCGGACCAACCGATCACCCCGAGTTGGGAACCGAAGTTGTCACGAAGTTCACTACCGAACAGTCCGCCCAGGCGCATCCGCTCTTGCATCTCAAGGACCGCACCCGCCGCTCCCGGTTCATCAGCGGGTTCTCCTTCTCGCCCAAGGTTCCCCCCTTGCTTCTCAAGCCCTTCGCTCAGGCCCGATTCACCCCCGTCGGGCAGTGCAACCGCCATTTCGCCGTCTTGAGAAACCTCGAGGGGAACGCAGAACGCAAAGTCCTCGTTGAAACACAAATCGGCACTTTCATCGTCGGGGATGTCAGGGAGACTCAGAACAGCCGATTCATACCGAATCGCCTCGACGGTCACGACGATGCTGGAAGGATCGGCAAACCCGAAACTAGCGTTGCCGCCCGCACGTCCTGGACTCAACCAATACACGGTCCCCCCGGACAGTCGCAAAAAGAAGACCGACCCTGTTATCAGCGGAGGATCAAAGTGGACGGTGAGCCTGCCACTCGCCGCCAGTTGCGACGAATCGAGTTCAACCTGGGGCGAGGCCTCGGACACAGCCGAGTCGTCGGCGCACGACGATAACAACAGGCTTGCCATCAACCCGACAGAAAAAGACGAGCGAAACCAACGGATCACGACGTCACTACCGAGTATCCTGTCGCCGCCTCAATGTCTGTGACGGTCTGATAGCACGTATACCACTTCGTAGTCGTAAAGAAGCCACTCTTCTTCATTGAGAAAGCAACCGTCCCAGCAGCAATAGCATCCGAGCCGGACTCATAGTAAACGGGTCCACCGCTGTCACCTCCGGTCGTTCTGCGCTCTAAGCAGTACAAGCCCTCGATCTCGTAGCCGCTGGGTGAGTTACTTGGATGGACGGTGATGTCCTCC
>JAKZTU010000305.1:0-3331 GCA_047516945.1 Acidimicrobiales bacterium | reverse complement strand
GGGGGTCGCGGCGTATCCGGTCTTGTAGTGCCACCGGTGGCCGGGTGGTGGACTCGCCGGAAGTCTGGTCGGCGCGTCGGCGTTCGACGACACCGATCAACGTGTTGCGGGTTGTGTAGGCAATTTGCACGAACCCGCCCGGGAAGTACATGAGCACGAACAAGAATCCGATGCTGGATGTGACAAGTCCGATTACGGGCTGGTCGGGAAAGAATTTCGGTAGGCCTTCGATCCACAATGCGCCGAGTAGCGGCCCGGTGATTGATCCGAGCCCGCCGATGACGACCATGTTTACGACCTTCAGCGAATCGCCGATCTGGAACAGTGCTTCGCCGAAACGGATTTGGCGGACAAGGTTGCCCAGCAGTGCTCCGCCGAGCCCGGCGACACCGCCGGCTACCGCGAACGCCATGAGCTTCATTCGTACTGGTGAGACGGTGTACGCGGAGGCGGTGTCGGCGTTGTCGCGCACCGCAATAACTGACCGTCCGAACCCGGACCGTCGCAGACGTCCGAGCACGGTCACGACCAGAACCAAACAGGCGAGCGTGAAATAGAAGTAGCTTCGTTGGTCTTTGAGGAACCATCCGAAGAAATAGCCACGATCGAACAGGACGCTGCGTTCGCCGTTGCTTAGGAACGGTCGGCCGTACAGGTACTGTTGGGCGGCTATCGCGAACGCGAAAGTTGACACCGCGAGCATGAGTCCGCGGACCCGCAGGGCCCCGACTCCGGTAATGGCTGCGATCGCGGCCGTGAAGAACACCGCGGCGATGATCGCCGGGATAGTTGGTATTCCTGGCCATTCGAAGTCGATGAGGCGGGTGTCGCCGTAGCCGATGTCGAGTTCGATACCGCGGTTGAAAGCCGCAGCGCTCAACGCGCCGATCCCGGCGTACGCCATCTGCGCCAACGAGAGTTGGCCCGACCATCCTGTGATTACTGTCAGGGATGCGACACATATGGCTATCGCGACGATTGACGAGTACAGCAGGAACTGTGATTGTTTGATCTTTTCGGGGGCTTCCCAGAACGTCTGGTTGTCGTTGATCCAACCGAAGATTTCGATGTGTCGCCAAGCAATGATGATCACGATCAACAAGCCGATCCCCATGGCGATGCGATGCATGTTGCGGATCCACCAGATGTCTCGCGCCCACAGCGGCAACGGCCGCACTTTAGGTGCGAAAGCCAAGACGGCTTCGTCGTCGGTGCGGCTCTGCCAATACAGCGCGACGACTACCGCGACGAACACCAACAACGTGCCGAGTCCTGGGTCTCGGGTGAAGTTGAAGTTGAACATGTTTTGCGCGATGCCGATGGCGATCCCGCCGATCATGGCCCGCGGGAACGAACGCATCCCTGCGATAACAGCTGCGGCGAGCGCGTTGGTGAGGGTGTACGGACCCAAGTTTTCGATACCGGTCGCCGCTGATCCGCCGCTCAACAAGATCATTGAGAGGGTCGCCAGGAAACCGCCGATCGTCCAAACGACGGTGGAAATGACATGCGGGTTGACCCCGGATAAGCGGCTCAGATCGACATTGTCAGCTGAGGCTGTGATCGCTTTGCCGAACACCGTTCTTGACACCAACAGACCGAGCACGAGCGCAACGAGAGGCACGACTATCAGCACTTGAACGTTTGCTCCGATGACCCGCAAACCGGTGTCGTCGGCGACTCCAGGGATCCAGGTTGTGAGCGACGTGAGCCAGGAAACGGAATCTTCCCAGATTCTACCGATCGCGACGGGATAGGAGGTTTGTACTCCTTCGATGTCGGGGTAAGCCAACACGACGATGGCACGCATCAGTTCGGCGATCCCGACAGTGGCGATCAACAACACGACCCGTGGGCGGTGAAAGAGCCGTTTGACGATGACAAGTTCGACAACCGCCCCGATCAAAGCACCAATGACCAGACAGGAGATGAGCGCTAGCCAAAATGGGAAACCCCAGTTGATGATCATCAACGCGAACAAGGCTGCGCCGGGTAAGCCCATGTTGCCGACCGCGAAGTTGATGACTCGGGTGCTGCGATAAATCAACACGATCCCCATCGCCAACAGGCCGAATATGAGACCGTTGATTACTCCCCAGAAGATGACCTGATTGGTGATCCAAACCCCGAGGATCGCGGTGGGCATCAGCCGCCTTCTTTTCCGAGGAACACAGCTCGGGCCAAATCGTCACGAGCCGCCAGTTCCTGCGCGGAGCCTTCGAACCTGACTTGCCCTTTCTCCAAGAAAATGGCGCGGTCTGAAACAGCGAGGGCCACGTTGAGCGACTGTTCAACGATGATCATTGTTTGACCGGCGGCGCGCAATATGTCTATGTGTTCAAGCAGTTCTTGGACGACTGTCGGCGCCAGTCCCAAAGAGAGTTCATCGATGATGAGCAGGTCTGGTTCGTGCAACATGACCCGTGCCAGAGCCAGCATTTGTTGCTGTCCGCCTGATAGGTCTCCGGCACGGTCCGACAACCGTCCCGCTAGCGCAGGGAACATTTCGAGTACTCGATCGATACGCCGCTGTACATCGGCGGGATCCGAGCGGTAGTTGTAAGCCCCGATCGTCAGGTTGTCGCCGATCGTCATGGATGGCCAGATCCCCTTGCCGCCGGGCAACATTTGGATACCGAGCTTCCCTCTGGTTTCGGGACTGGCGAACGTTGCAGTGCGGCCCTTGTAGCGCACCACTCCTCGCTCCGGTGTTTCGAGGCCTGCGACCACTTTTAGGATCGTCGATTTTCCGGCCCCGTTAGTGCCGAGCAGCGCCAGAGTTTCGCCTTCTGCGACGTCGAACGACACATCGAACAGGACTTGTACTTGTCCGTAGCTGAAGTCGATGTGGCTGACTTGCATCACCGGAATGTCGGTACCAGCGTCAATCAAATCGTGATAGCTCTGTTCCTCGCGGAGTTCTTCAACTACCAGTGACAGGTCGTACCGTACCCGATGCGAGCCTCTCATGATGTAGTAACCGCCGAGCGGCATGAACGCGATCGTCAAAAAGGTGATAGCGGCGCGTTCCCCGACCGTGTCTTGCAAAAAAGCGCTTACGAGCCCGCCGGCGACACCGCCGCCAGCGAACATGAAGAAGGTGATGATCGCGGTGCCCATGCCGCGTAGGCGGTAGGGGACCACGCTCTGGATCGACGGCTGGACCATCGAGAATGCGGCACCCAAAAACGTGCCGTTGAGTGTGGCGAACACCACGAACAACCACACGTTCGGCATCGAATATTGCAGCGGTACCAAGATCGCGGCGGGTATCAGCAGCAACCCCATGATCCGCAGCGCCTTGTCGGGGCTTTCCCTGAATGTTTGGTCG
>JAKZTU010000304.1:0-3544 GCA_047516945.1 Acidimicrobiales bacterium | reverse complement strand
AGTTCTGCTGGGGCGCCATGGCTGAACATCACGTTGGCGAATTGATAGTCGCCATGCATGATCCCGGGTGACCAGTGGCGGGGGCGATGGTTACGAAGCCATTCGGCTGCGATGTCGAGTCCGGGGAGTTCGCGGCATTTGATTCGTTCGAGGAACGCCAGCCAGCGATCGACTTGGCGTTCGTGGAAGTTGTCGGGGCGCCCGAAGCCTTCAAGCCCACGCGATTGCCAGTCGACTTTCGACAACAACGCCGCGCCGCGGGCGAGCTCGAGTCCCAGGCCTTGACGGGCACCGAGATCAGTGTCGAAAGGCGGGGCCCATCCTCCGACATCCATAGGCGACCAACCGTCGACGGCTTCCATGAGATAAAACGGCATGCCCAATAGCTCGGTGTCGTCTGAACCGGCGATGTACTCAGCGTGGGGGACGTCGGCTCCTTTCAGCGCTTTCACAAGACGGTGTTCGCGGCGGATGCCGTCGAGCCGGTCGTCGACGGCGGTAGCGGGTGGTCGACGGATAACCATCTTGTGTCCGCCCCGTTCAATCAGCGTGAGCTCGTTTTGGGAGCCTCCCGACAGGTCCTGCAACTCCGGAATCTCACCGGCACCGGGTACGCCGTTGGCGTCCATCCAGCGAGTCAGCGCCTCAACGTCGATTGTGTTGGTGTGAGTGCCTGTGTTGGTGTGAGTGCCTGTGTCAGTCATCGGTGGCGGCCATTGATTGGAGCGGACGACCGGGTTCGAACCGGCGACCTCAACCTTGGCAAGGTTGCGCTCTACCAACTGAGCTACGTCCGCAATCGGCTGTTTATGCTACCGCGCCGATCCCGATTCACGAACTCACAATCGTGCGCTCCTAGCAACGCTGATAGGCACGAATGTCTGGTGTCGACCGGGATAGAGGCTGCGGGAACAATGAGAAGTAGGGTCGGGAGATGGAAGGAATGTGGACGGGGGAGAGCCGAGTTCTCACCGATGCGGTAACGGTTTTGGTGGGAGCAGATCAGGGCAAGTACCCGTCGGGCAACTCGCTGGTTGTCCGCGGCGCAGGGGAGTCGGTCATAATCGACCCGTCGGTCTCCGTGGTTGCACAAGGCGGCTTGTCTGTTCCTGTCGATGCGGTGCTCAACAGTCATGGGCACGAGGATCACATCGCCGGGAACAAGATGTTTCCCAGCGCTCGGATTCACGTACATCATGAGGACTTGCTGGCCTTGAAGAGTCTTGAGGGCATGCTCGAAGTGCAAGGTCCAATACCACAGGAGCGAGACGAACTGGCACGTCTGTTTGTCGATGAGTTCTTCTATACACCGCGTCCTGATGCCCACGGTTTCAGCGACGGCGATGTGTTCGACCTTGGCGGTGTGACAGTTGAGGCCGTTCATCTGCCGGGCCATACTCGTGGCCACAGCGGCTTTCGGATTTCCGGTGGCGTGTTTTTTCTGTCCGACATCGATCTCAGCGGGTTCGGTCCCTACTACGGGGACACCTGGAGTGACCTTGACCAATTCGAGGCCAGTATCGGCCAGGTTCGGGACGAGGAGGCCGATTTCTATGTGACCTTTCACCATAAGGGCGTGATCGATAGCCGCGAGGAGTTCCTGAAACTGCTTGATGCGTTCGAAGCGGCGATCCCTCGGCGCCACGCGGCAATGCTTGAGTTCTTGTCTGAGCCCCGCACGATTGCCGACATGGTGCGCCACCGGTTCATATATCGCCCTGGTGCTCAGTCTGTTTTTGCTGACCGTGTCGAGGCGCGTAGCGCGGAGTTGCACCTTGACCGGATGCGCGAACGCGGCGAGATCGAGGATCTTCCCGATGGCAGGGTCAAAGCAACTACGGCCTGACCGTGAAGCCAACCTTTAAGGTTGGGGCACGTAGCGGAGATAGGGGAGTCGGCGCTCGAAACCGTCCGGGTACTTCTCAGCCGCGGCTTCGTCGGACACGCCGGGCACGATGATCACATCTTCACCCTGTTGCCAGTTTGCGGGGGTGGCTACCGCCTCGTTGGCGGTGAGCTGACATGAATCAAGGATGCGCAGGATTTCGTCGAAGTTGCGTCCCGTAGTCATCGGGTAAGTGAGGGTGACCTTGATCTTCTTGTCCGGGCCGATGATGAACACCGACCGGGCGGTGGCGTTGTCGGCAGCGGTTCGACCCTCGGACGTGTCGCCTGCATCGCCGGGCAACATGTCATACAGCTTGACGATGTTGAGCTCGGGGTCGCCGATCAGCGGATAGTTGAGGGCGTTTCCGGTGGCTGATTCGATGTCGCCACTCCAGGCTTGATGGTCGCTGACGCCGTCAACGCTGATACCGATGATCTTGCAGTTGCGAGCCGCAAAGTCGTCCTTGAGCCCTGCTACGGCACCGAGTTCGGTGGTACAGACCGGCGTGAAGTCTTTGGGATGTGAGAACAACAGCGCCCAGCCGTCGCCGATCCAATCGTGAAAGGAGATGGTTCCTTCGGTGGTGTCGGCTGAAAAGTCGGGTGCTTCGTCGTTGATTCGAAGTGACATGGTTTGACCGCCTTGGGTCGTTGATACGGGTTGGAAGTCTAATCCTAACCTACTGGGTCGGGAATTAACAGATTTGGGTCCACAAAAGTGGCCGGAGTCTTGGCTAGCGTTGGCCCGTTCGCAGTTCGTACCTCGCATTGGAGTTGATGTGTTTAGCATTTATCAGGCCGGGGGTGCGCGGCACGGAACCCGAGTCGGTTTTGCCTTGAGTTTGTTTTTTGCCGTGCTTGCCGGGTCGATTACGCCTTCGTTAGCCCAGGATTCAAAGCCTTCTAATTCCGAGCCGGTGTTCGTCGACGGCAACACGACGATGCGCAGAATGCACGACGAGACCGGCGCACGCGCACAGGTCGGTGACCCGGTTTCGGCGACCGACGCCGACGGTGACACGCTGACGTACTCGCTCATCGGCCAGGACGCGTCTTCGTTCTCTGTTGATGCCGACGGTCAGATCTCGCTGGGAGTCGCTGTGGCGGGCAGCGGTCGGATCAGCTACCGGTTCTGGGTGACGGTCTATGACGGGAAAGACTCACAGGGAAACGTGGAGGCCACGCCCGTGATCGACGACATCATTTTCGTGACGATCACTGTCACCTCAACACAGGGTGAGCGCCTCCCGGCCAGAGACATCGGCCTGTCCAGAGAAGTCAACAGCAATCCTTTCGGTGTGTGGTCAGACGGCGAGACCATGTGGGTGGCCGACTGGGTTGACGATGCGGTGTACGCCCACGACCTGTCGACCGGATCCCGCAAGCCGGACAAGGAATTCGTCCTGGCCTCCGCCAACGACAGCCCGTTCGGGATTTGGTCTGATGGCACGACCATGTGGGTCGCAGATGACAATGACCTGCAGATCTATGCCTACACGTTGTCGAGTGGCCTCAGGGACTCCAGCAAAGAGTTCATTGTGGATGGAGCCAACGACTGGCCGTGGAGTCTCTGGTCCGATGGCGTGACCATGTGGGTCGGCGACAGAGCTGACCTCAAACTGTATGCCTACACATTGTCAAGCGGAGTCCGCGACTC
>JAKZTU010000303.1:0-14925 GCA_047516945.1 Acidimicrobiales bacterium | reverse complement strand
GCCAACGCCGCCCAACGATGCAGGTAACCGCGATAGCGGGGCCGGGGGCGACGAAGCAACCGGACCGCCGCGGCCGAAAGCTGCCCGTCTCCAGCGTGGTAAGGACTTGGCACAACCTCAAGAATAGACGCTCTAGTTCGTCTCTGTGAGGAACGGTAGACTCTCCGTTCGGCCCTCTATGACGACCATCTCGACTACTTCGGTATGTGACAGCGCCGAATTACAGCAGCGTCGGCAACCCCGCACAGATATCGTGGCCGAAGCTCCCAGTGGCACGGACCGCTGGAGCAGTCGTGAGGGGCCCTTTCGCCAGTACCAACGCACTTTGGTTGCCCAGCCAGACGGTGAAGGCCGCTACGAAGTCACGGAGAAGACCTCGTACAAGTTGGCTGTTCCCGTTTGGGCTTGGTTGTTTCATTTTCCGGTGCGCCATGCAATGGAGAATCGAAAGGAGCGGTACGGCTACTGGTGGGCACCGCCCGATCGTCTCGATCAACGGGCCGCCACAGTGCTCGGTCTGCTGGCCGGAATACAGGTAGTCGACGGCTACCTCGGCACCGTTCTAACCCAGACAATCACCTTTGCGGTTGACGAATTCGGCCACGGTAATCAAGCACAAGGCTGGGTGCTTGGAGTGGTTCGCGCGGGTGTGTTGATAGCGCTGGTCACAGCCGCTCTCGCCGATAAACGGGGCAGACGTTCGCTGTTGATCGGTGCCGGGATTGCCAGTTGTGTCTTCACTGTGCTGGGAGGACTCTCGCCAAACCTGTGGGTGTTGGGCGGCTCTCAGCTCGCCGCGCGAGGTCTTTCGACCGCGCTCGGGATTCTGATTGTCATTGTGGCGGTTGAGGAGATGCCCTACAGATCAAGGGCCTGGGCTGCTTCGGTTCTCACCCTCAGTGCCGGACTCGGCTCCGGCATGGCCGTGTGGATTCTGCCCGTCGCTGATCTCAGCGAACGGGGTTGGCGCGCGATCTACCTCGCGGCAATCGCTGGCATTGCGGTTGTGGCATTCCTGGGGCGACGGCTGCCCGAAAGCCGACGATTCGTCGAGGCCACGCCCCAAACATCCGCTGCCGAACCCCTGCGCAACCGTCGTCGAAATCGCTTTGTGTTGCTGGCAACATCGGCATTCTTGCTGGCCATGTACTGGGCCCCGGCATCAGGATTCCGCAACGATTTTCTGAAAGACGAGCGGGGATTCTCGGGGACAGATATCTCCTTGTTCACGGTCACGACGGCAACCCCGATTGGTATCGGGATTCTGTTGGGCGGCTACCTCGCCGAACGGCACGGTCGCCGCCGCGTCGGGGCTTTGGGAGTCGTGCTGGGCGCCACTCTGACCAGCGCCTCGTTTTTCACCCATGGGGTCACCCTCTGGTCATTTACCCTGCTGGGAGGTGTGCTGGGCGGACTCGCGGTGCCAGCGTTGGCCGTCTACGGTCCAGAACTCTTCGGCACTTACAGCCGCGGGCAAAGCAACGGAGCCATCGTCACGGTGGGAGTGCTCGGGAGCGCTATCGGACTGTTCTTTGTCGGGGAGCTCTCGGACCGCATGTCTGCTGTGGGGCCTGCTCTCGCCATTCTCACCACCGGTCCACTGATTGTCGCTGGATTGATCCTCGCCCGCTTCCCCGAAACCGCCGGATTAGAACTCGAAGAAATCAACCCCGAAGACGCCTGAAGCGCTATCCCGCTAGCGGCGGCGACGGGGGGATTTGAGGCGGCCGTTGGCGGAAGCTTTCAGGGCTTCGAGTTCGGTTTCGTCCACTTCAGTAACACCCGGTCGCCAACGCGGATGCAGCACCGTGTAGAGAGCCAGCGCAAAAGCCGCAATACCGATCGGCACGAAGGCGTCGCCCTCTCCGGTGTAGGTCGGGTACAGCACAAAGGCCGACAGCAAAGCGGTCCACATCCACAGAATCAGCACGGCTCGCCCATGGCCATGACCGATCCGCATGAGCTGGTGGTGAAGGTGTTCCTTGTCCGCCGCATGAACCGCACCGCCACGCGCCGCTCGGCGCACAATAGCGAAGAGAGTGTCGAGAATCGGTACACCTAAGATGACCAGCGGAATGAAAATCGGCGCGAAGAAGAAAAACGCCTGACCAGAAAACTCCTGGGTGGTTCGGCCGCCCACCGACATGGTTGAGACCGCCATCAACAAACCCAGAAGTAGCGCTCCTCCGTCACCCATGAAGATCCGGGCCGGATGCACGTTGTGGGGCAAAAACCCAACACAGACACCCAGGGTGATGCAAGCCCACAGAGCTCCAGGATTGTTCGGGCCGATGACATCGGCATCGCTTAATCGCAACGCGTAGAGCAGGAAAGTTCCCGAGGCTACGGCAACGGTGCCGCCGGCGAGCCCATCGAGGCCATCGATCAAATTCACCGCTGTCGCCATGCCCAGAACCCACAGAACTGTCACCAACGCCGACCAATCCGCCGACAGGAACAACAAATCAAAGAACGGCACCCGAAACACCAGGATTGAGACGCCTGTCATCGACAACACACCTCCCGCCAGCACCATTCCGGCGACTTTCGCCGGGGCGGAAATCTCGCGCACATCATCGACGAACCCAACGCTCCATATCACGGCCGCGGCAACAACCACACCGAGCATCTCCGTACGCGCAGACATGACATCTGCAAAGTCATCCATGAATGCAGCAACACAGAACGCACCCACGACCCCCACAAGCATTGCCGCACCACCACCGCGAGGTGTTGCCACGGTGTGAACGTGGCGCTCATCAGGAGGAGCGACCGCGCCGAGACGAACCGACAAGCGGCGCACCAGAGGTGTTGCCGCAAAGGTGATAACAGCCGCGACAGCAGCAACTAACAGATACGCCGACAGCGATGGTGCCGGCATCTCTGCTACCTCAACTCGCCGTTCATACCCCGAGATCGGGGTAGGGGCAGAACCTCGAACAGAGTTCTGCCACGTCGGCTTTGACCGCACCGACCACGCTGTCATCGTCACGTCCGCGCAGCGTTCTGGCAATGAGTTCGGCGATGGTGGTCATCTCATCGGGCCCCATGCCCTGAGTGGATACCGCGGGCGTGCCAACCCGTATTCCTGAGGTCACGAAAGGTGAGCGCGGGTCATCGGGGATCGTGTTCTTGTTGAGGCTGATACCGGCGGAATCAAGCACGGCCTGAGCTTCCTTGCCGGTCAGGTCGGGATCAAAGGTCCGCAGATCAATCAGCAAGAGGTGATTATCGGTCCCGCCGCTCACCAACCTGAACCCGTGGCCCGCCAATGCCTTTGCGAGAGCCGCAGCGTTGGCAACGATCGACGCCGCATAGTCTGTGAACTCCGGGGTTGAGGCTTCTGCGAAGGCAATCGCTTTGGCTCCGATTGCGTTCTCGAGCGGTCCACCTTGGATGCCCGGGAACATCGCCTTGTCGATGGCCGCGGCATACTCTTCGGAGCTCAGAACGCACCCGCCTCTAGGACCGCGCAGAGTCTTGTGCGTTGTAAAGGTAACGATGTCGGCGATGCCCACCGGGTTGGGGTGAACGCCACCCGCTATCAAGCCGGCGATGTGCGCTGCGTCAAACATCAGCAGCGCGCCAACTTCATCGGCGATCTCTCGCAGCGGATTCGGATCGATGATGCGTGCGTAAGCAGTGGCTCCGGCCACGATCAGTTTCGGTTTTTCAGCGTGGGCTTTGCTGGCCATGTCCTCGAAGTCGATGCGCTCGTCGCTGGCCGTCACTCCCTAGGAAACGAAGCGGTATTGCCGACCCGAGAAGTTGACTGGCGAACCATGAGTCAGATGCCCACCGTGATCCAGGCTCATTCCCAGTACCGTGTCGCCTGGCTCAAGTACTGCCTGGTACACCGCCATGTTGGCGATCGCCCCGGCATGAGGCTGCACGTTGGCGTGATCGGCACCGAACAAGGCGCACACTCGGCGTCGAGCCTCGTCCTCAATCTCGTCGATGACCATGTTGCCCCCGTAGTAACGCCTGTACGGGTAACCCTCGGAGTATTTGTTGGTCAGAACCGAGCCGGTAGCGGCCATAACCGCTGGGGAGGCGAAGTTCTCCGAGGCGATCAACTGAAGGGTGGAGTTCTGACGGATCTCCTCTCGAACAATCATCTCCAGAACTGGATCATCGGCAACGTGGGGCCACGGCATTCAAGTGCTCCTAGCTTGGTCGACGTCCGGGACTCTATATGGAGGAAATAAGGCCGAACAGCGAAATCGTAGCGTCCGTTAGCAAGCGCTCAGACGGATATGTCGTCAAGGTTGTCGAGCTTTTTGATTCGCGCCACATGGCGACCGCCTTCAAACTCGGCGTCAAGCCATGCCTGCATCGCTTGGGCGGCCACCTCGGGGCCGATGAACCGCTCACCGACGCAGATCACATTCGCATCGTTGTGCTCACGAGCCGAACGTGCAGATGTGGCATCCCACACCGTCGCCGCGCGCACTCCCGCAATCTTGTTAGCCGCCATACCGATCCCGATTCCGCTTCCACAAACACACACACCGCCCTCGGCGCCACCGCTTACCACCGTCCTGCCGACGGCCGCACCGAAGTCTGGATAGTCGACCCGCTCAGTCGAGTAGGTACCACAATCAACTACATCGTGACCCATATCCCGTAATCGCTGCGCTAGCGACTCCTTCATGGTGAAACCAGCGTGATCCGAGCCGACCGCGATTCGCATAGGCGTCAGCCTACGTTCCTGCGGCCACCGGCGCTGTGATATTCGCCATCGGGATGGGGCCTTCGCGCAACAACTCAACCGTGCCATCGATGATCGAGACCACCGTGCTGGCCGAACCTTGGCGAACGCCTCCGTCTATCGCGATTTCTACCGTGTCGAAGATTTCAGCCGCGTCGGCGCACGAACTCGGGGTTGGCTGGCCGTGGAGGTTGGCGCTGCTAGCGGCCAACGGCCCCACCGCGGCGGCGACTGAACGAATGAAGTCGTCATCGGGGCAGCGAACTCCGAGAGTCGATTCGGTTCCCGCGGCGACCACGTGGTCATCTATCCGGTTGGCGACGATGGTGAGAGGACCCGGCCAGAAATGCCGGGCCAGAGCCTGACCGCTGGTGCCGAGATCCACATAGCGCGCAGCCTGGGCCGTGTCGGCAACAAGCACCGCCACCGAAGTATCGACCGGTCGTTCCTTG
This sequence comes from Acidimicrobiales bacterium, assembly GCA_047516945.1. Lineage (GTDB taxonomy): Bacteria > Actinomycetota > Acidimicrobiia > Acidimicrobiales > Aldehydirespiratoraceae > VXYK01. Next base: position 9,762 of record JAKZTU010000303.1, on the reverse strand, counting down.
AGAGAAGAAAGAGCCGCGAGGGCGTCGCTGTCTGTGGCCATCACTGCCAAGCCGTAGACCGTGTCGGTCGGAAGCAGCACAACCTGGCCATCGCGCAGCGCGGCAACAACAGTTTCGAGATCGCTCATCTGCGTGCCACCACAGCTCGGGGACGGCCGCTGAGATCGGTATGGATCGTCGCTTGCCAGCCAAGGTCACAGCACCATCGCTGCACTTCCGCGGTTTGGGTGGGCGACATCTCAAGCACGATCACGCCATGAGGCGCCAACCACCGAGGTGCTTCATCCACGATGCTGCGAAGATCGGCAAATCCATTTGAGCCGGCCCACAGCGCAGTTGCGGGTTCCCAGTCTTTAACCACCGCTGGCAGTCCTTCGCTCTCGGCGACATATGGCGGGTTCGAAACCACCACGTCAAGGGTTCCTTGCAAGTGATCAGGCAGTGCTTCGAACCAGTGTCCGTGGTGCAAGCTGACCGCAGTCGCCGCCGCACCAACTCCCGCCAAGTTCGCTCGGGCCACTGCTAGGGCTTGTTCTGACACGTCTGTTGCGTATACCCGACAGCTTCTGCATTCGACCGCGACCGACAATGCGATCGCCCCCGAACCGGTCCCGAGGTCGGCCACCGTCACTGAGCCCTCGGCGGCACCACCGGCACCGCTGGTCTCTTGGCTCTTTTGGTGACGCAGGTCGTTTACGGCGTCGATAGCGAGACCGGCGACCATCTCCGTCTCGGGGCGAGGTATCAGGACCCGCTTATCGACCATTAGATCAAGCGTGCGGAAACCCCAACGACCCAGCACATATTGCAACGGTTCTCCTTGCTCACGGCGTGCCACGAGTTTGTCGAACTTCACCATGTATCGGGTAGTGACGAAATCGTCTAGGACGCGGTGTGCTCCCGCCGCTGGTACACCGGTGATCTCCTCAACCACCCGCCGAGCGTCGATTTCTGCTGTGTCGATCCCGGCACGGCTGAACCGGGCAACGGCTTGCGCGAGCAGTTCCGACCACCTGACCGCGCCAGCATCGGCAACCGCGCCAGCATCGGCAACCGCGCCAGAGGTGCGTTCAGACATCGTCTTGTAGTTGGCGCTGGCGTTCCTCGGCTACCAGGGCATCGCTGATGTCGTCCAACTCTCCGGCTAAGACCCGATCGAGTTTGTGGATCGTGAGTCCAATTCGATGGTCGCTCAGGCGGTTCTCTTTGAAGTTGTAGGTGCGGATCTTCTCGGAGCGATCACCCATCGAAACCTGTCCCTTGCGCAGATCCGACGCTTCGGAATCGGCTCGTTCCTGTTCAAGTTGCTTGAGCCGAGCTCGTAACACCCGCATCGCTTTGTTCTTGTTCTTGAGCTGGCTCTTCTCGTCTTGCATGGTGACCACCACACCTGTGGGCTCATGGACGATCCTCACCGCGGAATCCATGGTGTTGACCGACTGACCACCGTGGCCTGATGCTCTATAGGTATCGATGCGCAGGTCATTGTCGTCAATGTGGACCTCCACCTCTTCGGGCTCCGGCAACACCATTACCGTGGCCGACGATGTGTGGACCCGGCCCTGTGATTCGGTCACCGGCACCCGTTGCACCCGGTGAGTCCCTGCTTCGTGCTTCATTCTGGTCCACACCGAATCACCGGAGAGCAACGCGGTTACCTCTGAGACTCCTCCGAGTTCGGTGGGTGAGGAACTCAACAACTCCATCCGCCATCCCATTCGCTTCGCGAACGCCTCGTACATGATGAGCAGGTCACGGGCAAACAGGTTGGCTTCCTCACCACCGGCCGCTCCCCGAACCTCGACGATGACATTGCGACCATCATTGGGGTCCGGCGGCAGCATCAGCTCACGGAGTTGCTCCATGTGTTGTGCGACCAGCGCCTCGAGTTCCGCGACTTCTCCTCGCATCTCGGTGCGTTCGGCCCCTTGGGCGTCTCGTAACATCTCATTGGCGACCTCGAGGTCTTCGGTCGCGGCACGCCAGCGCAACCCGGCTGAGACGATCTCTTCGAGTTGTTTGAAGCGCCGACCGAGGTCCGCGAGCTGTGACGCGTCTTTTTGCACCGCTGGATCACCAAGACGGATCTCGACGTCACGAAGCTCTTGTTCGAGGCGCTCGACGCGTTCCCACATGGGATTGAGGCTAAGCCTCACTTCTCCGTTTGAGCGAGGCTAGGAACTCGGCGACGACGGTGATGATCTCAGAATCACACTCAGGCTTGGGATTATGACCTTGGCCCTCTAGCCAATGCAGCCTGACCGGTCCCGCTATGGCCCCGATGTGAGCCGCAAATTCATCTGGCGTGCCGAACGGGTCACGATCGCCGTTCACTAACAACGTGGGCACGCGCAAATCCCCAAAGTGCTCAACACGAAGACGATCCGGCTTGCCGACTGGATGCAAAGGGTAGCTCAACGCCACCAAACCAACCGCAGGCATCCCTTGCGCTATTGCCATTGAGCAGATACGGCCACCCATCGAACGCCCCCCGAACACCATCGACTCAGGCTCGACACCGAGCGCGTCAGAGGCGAGTTCCACCTCGGCAAGCACAGCGTCGATCAGTTTCGGAGCGCGATCTGGAAACCTGCGCCCCTCCTTACGGTAAGGGAAGTCCATGCGCCAAACCGGTAGGTCCAACTGCTCTTGTAGCACCACCAGCAACCGGTGCGATGAATCGCCGCCCGCGCCGGGAGTCAACAACAACGCTGAAGGAACCGTCATTTCTGAGCCAACAGGATTCGACGCGCCTCTGCAATGTCAGCAATACGTTCAGCGGCACGGTCGACCTCACCGCCGTGGTCCGGGTGCACGGTCAACAAAGAGTCGCGGTAGCCCTGCTGGATCAGGCTCCTGTCGAGACGCTCAGCAACAGCGGAAAGACGAAGGACACGTATCGCCCAGTTGACATTGTTGCTCATCGCCGGATCATGCACTGCCGCTCTCAAGAACGACGAAGAAACCCCACCTGCGAGATACGCCAAGAACCCGACGTCGATTTCGCCACGCCAAGCGAGTGCACGGCGCATGGTCGCGAACACGGCCGTTCTCAGGTCCGATGGCAACGCCCCGGCAGAATAAACCGCGCCCAGAACATGCTGAGACGGCGCGCCCTTATCGGCAGTGAACTGGAGTCGTAATTCACCGGTCGGGTCATCAACCCGATAGAGCCGATGCGAACTGCGAGTCAAGCCAACCCGGTCGGCCTGAAAACGGTGACGCAAACGCGGCTGAGGGATCCGACATCCGGCATCCAGGTCAAAGATCAGCGACAACAATTCGCCGATGTCATCGGGATCCATGTCTTGGGCGAAACGAGCCACAACACCACCAAGCAGCAAACCACCAAAACCGGGGGCCGGGTCACAAGGCAGGAACGTGCGGCCCAGCGCAACCCGACGGGTCGGCGCAATCGGCCGGGAATGGCACACTTCAAGCTCAGCCAACAGCATCACTCACAACCTATCCCACACGCAGTCTCATGAAACGTCCGCTGAACTATCGGCGATTTCTGGGTTTTTATGTACATTTCTACGTTTATTTGCTCAGAATTGCGCATTCCCTTTGGGTACACTGGCTGAACATCGTGGATTAGGAGCAACAGCGAAAGCGGGGTCATGTGCCAACACTCGTGTTGCGCTACAACTGATGCTGTTGTTCGCTCACCCTAGGAGACTTGAGCCTGAATGAAGCAGCTTGCGGTTACGGACTCTCCGGCCCGAACCATGACGACACCCGCCTGTGCCGCCATCGGGATCGACGTCGGCGGAACCGAGATAAAAGGGGTCGTCGCCAACGCGCTGTCGGCGCTTGGCGCGACACTCCGCCGGGACACCAGACCCCCGATCAACGGCAGCCAACAGATCCTTGACGACATCGTTGAGGTTGCGTCGCTCCTCACGGACCGTGCCGAAGAGGCGAACGTCACAGTTATGGCCGTCGGCATAGGCATCCCCGGCTCCGTAGACGCCCAAGCCGGGATCGGAACCTCATCGGCCAATCTTGGCTGGCAGGACTTTCCCATAAGGCAAGTCGTCTCGGAGCGCTTGGGAATGCCGGTATATGTGGAACACGACATCTACTTGGGCGCGCTCGCCGAGTTCACAATCGGCTCGGCCCGCCACGACAGGTCAAGCGCCTTCGTGCCTCTTGGAACCGGTACTGGATGCACGCTGATGCTCAACCGCCGCACTTGGCGCGGAGCGACCAACTTTGCGGGAGAGATCGGGCACCTTGAGGACCCGTCCGTGGCGCTTGAGTGCCCATGCGGTCGCGTCGGATGTGTCGAGTTGCTCGCCTCGGCCAGAGGACTGGAGCGGATTTACGCGGCCCACAGTGCCACAGACTCGAGCGCTACAGCTCGACAGATCACCGGTCTTGCCCAACGCGGAGACGCCGACGCCAAAGCGGCTTGGGGCGAGTGCATCGACCGGGTGGCTTCGATGCTTTCCGGTCTTGTGCTGACCACCGATATTGAGTCCATTGTCCTTGGCGGCGGATTGAGCGATGCTCGCCAAACGCTCACCGATTCGCTGCAGACGGCACTCGCGCGAAAGTTGGATCCGCTCCGAGATCCGCCAGCGCTCCGCCTCTCTGCGCTTGGAAGCGAAGCCGGGGCTCGGGGTGCCGCTCTCCATGCGCTCTCACAGCACCACCGCGGCCGCAGTATTCGCGCCGCGCCGTCGCTTCGACCTGCCTTGTCGGAAATCTCAAATGCGCGATCCGATATCTCGATGCTCGCATTCGATCATCGAACATCGGCGGCCAAGAAACTGTTCGGAGCATCGGCGCTATCGCCCGGTGATGCCTCATCTCTTGCCGAGGCCAAAACGCTCATCGCCGAAAGCGCCCTTTCGGCTGTCCCTCACATAGGGTCCGAGTCAGAAGTATCAATCTTGGCGGATCCCGAATACGGACTCGGCGCCGTTGCCAAAGCTCACGAAGCGGGCACCCCCGTGGCACTGGCTCTGGAGCGTTCGGGACTCCGCGAACTATCGCTGCTCGACGGGGAATTACTTGCCGCTGCGCTCGACGGCACTGCGCCGGTCCGCTGGGGGAAGGTCTTGGTCAGGTGGAATCCCGGGGACTCCGAAGACCGCAAGACCGCCAACCTCCAAGCGCTCGAATCAGCGAGAACGCTCTGTCAGTCCAAAGGCATGGAGTTCTTGCTCGAGTTGATCGTTCCTGCTACCCCTGCAGACATGGAGTTGGTAGGCGACAGTGAAGACAGGTTCCAGCGCGAGTTGCTGCGCTTTCGTCTCCCAGAAGCCATATGGGAGCTGACACACCAACTTGGACCGCCGCATCTCTGGAAGATTCAAGGAGTCGAGTCTCCCGCGGTCTGCCAGGCAATCGCTGAGGCGGCAACACAAGATGGTGCAACTCCTCGAATCGTTGTTCTCGGCGCGGCCGCCGATCCGGCCCAGATCAGCCGCTGGTTCCACAGCAGTGCCGCTGCGAGTGCCTATTGCGGCTTCGCAATCGGTCGCAGCATCTGGGAAAACCCAATCCGCAACTGGCTACTTGGCCATGCTGGACGTAAGCAGACCAAACAACTCATCGCTTCAAATTTCCTGCAACATGTCGACGACTACGTGATCGCCACCAGAGTCCGCCCATTGGGCCTGCACTCATGACGCTGATCTCGGCTCAGCAGATGCTCGGAGCCAAAGGTTGGATCAGGGGAGGATCAGTCGAAATAGCCGACGGCTCAATTGCCGCAGTGGGTTCGAACGCGATACACCCTGACCACGCCTACCTGATACCCGGCTACATCGATATCCAAGTCAACGGCTTCCGCGATATCGACCTCGCTAGCGCCGCGCCCCGTGATTGGCCAACGGTTGCACGAGAGCTCGCAAATCACGGCGTGACGTCGTGGTTGCCGACTCTCATCTCTCGTCCTCTCGGCGAATACGGGCAATGGCTGGCCGTCGTGCGCGAATTGATGTCGAATGAGAATCCAGGAACTGCTCGCATCCTCGGCGCTCACCTCGAAGGGCCATGGTTGGGACAACGGCCCGGGGCGCACCTGGACATCGCTACCGGTATGGTGGATCTGCGTTGGATCGCGCATCTACCCGATCTCGTCAAAGTCGTCACCTTGTGTCCCGAGCGCCAAGGAGCATTGGAGGCCATCGACGCTTTGCGAGACCGGAACATCGTCGTGGCGCTCGGACACACCGACGCCGACCATGAAACCGCCACCGAGGCCTTCGATCGGGGAGCGGTCCTGCTCACACACTGCTTCAACGCAAACCCGCCCATGCACCACCGGACTCCTGGAATCGTCGGCGCAGCGCTCGCCCGAGACGACGTGGTCGTGAGTATCATCGCCGACGGTCATCACGTCCACCAGGACATGATCCGCATCGCCATGCGCGCCAAAGGACCCGACAAGGTGGTCCTGATCTCTGATGCTTCCGGATGGGAGAGCGGTTCACTGGGATCACAACCGATAAAGCTCGTTGACGGAGCGCCGACCCTGGACGACGGGATACTGGCCGGAAGCGCTCTCGCATTGGACGAAGCCGTGAGATTCGTTGTCGAGCATTGCGGCGTCTCACCTGAAGATGCCATGCGTTCCGCGTCAACCGTGCCCGCCGACCTGCTCGGACGCCCAGAACTCGGCCGCATCGTGTGCGGCGCCCGCGCTGACCTTTTGGCACTTGACGATCAATTGCACGTACGCGCCGTGTGGCTGGCAGGCAAACCGATCTCGTGACCTGTCAATCGGCCGGAGTGGCAGCCCCCGGAGAGGCCAGTCGTATTTTGACGCCGTTGCTCGCCAGCGAGTCGGCCAGGTTTGGGGGAGGTTCGGCGGTCGTCAGCAGCAGATCGAATGAATCAAGCCCACAGATTGTCGCAAAGGTCCGCTCATCCAACTTGGTGTGATCAACAGCCACGACACACGTGTCGGCAATATCGACCAGCGCACGGTTGGTGACAGCTTCGGCGTGGTCGTATGTGGTAACCCCAGCCGACGAGACTCCATCCGCTCCGATGATGCAGAGATCCAATCCGAACTCGCCAATAGTGTGTTCCGCTATGGGTCCTACCATTTCATAACTCCTGGCGCGCACCACCCCCCCGGTCATTATCAGCGTATGTTGGGGCCATTGCGCCAGTTCTGAGGCAATGCTCAACGAATTGGTGACGACCGTAAGAGCACAGCCGGGGGCGAGCGCACGGGCGATTCTCGTCAGGGTCGTACCACCCGAAAGCCCGATGTGCATGTTCTCAGAAATCAGAGTAGTGGCCTCCAACGCGATCGAGTCCTTCTCCGCCCGCTGACGAGACTCCTTATATTTCAGCGGCAGCTCGTACGCGAAGTTGGTGCTGACGGCACCGCCGTGAGTTCTCCGCAGAACGTGTTGCTCTTCCAACATCACCAGGTCTCGCCGTATCGTCGCCCCGGAAACACCCATCGCCGCTTCGAGGTCGACAACTTGGACCATTCCCTCCTCCGCGAGTAGGGAGATGATGGCCGAATGGCGCTCTTGAGGTCGCATAGCAACAGTGTACGCGACATCGGTTCTTGTCTCCGCCACTCGCGGTCGCATCGTCTTGAAAACGGACAGTACGACGCCACCACGACAAGCCCAACAAGCCTAGCCGAGCGGACGGGAGTTGATCGACACGCCAGAAGAGGTGTCGAAGAAGTGCGCCTTGTCATGATCAAACCCGATGCTGATCGTGCTTCCCTCATCTGGTGCTTCGGCAGGATCAACGGTAGCCACAAAGGAGCCAGCGTCGGAAGCGGTCAGCTTTTCATCGACATCCAAGTGAATCAGTGCCTCTTTTCCGAGGTGTTCGACTAGAGCGACCCGACCGCTGACGACGGCTTGACGGCTGTCAGAGGAGACAATGCGTATGTGTTCGGGCCGGATGCCGACTAGCACGTCACCATCATCGTGCTCCAGGACTCGCTTGAATTCATCAAGTTGACCATCCGCTACGTGCAACCGGCCGTGCTTCCAAATCCCGTGGAGCATGTTCATCATCGGCGCCCCGATGAACCGTGCGACAAACGAGTTTGCCGGGTGCTGGTACAACTCGGCCGGTGGGGCAACCTGTTGCACCACACCCTTGTCGAGCACGACAACACGATCTCCCATCGTCATCGCCTCCGTCTGGTCATGGGTGACATAAATCGTCGTTGACGTCAAGGTTCTCTGGAGACGTGAGATCTCAGCCCGCATTTCAACGCGTAGTTTTGCATCAAGGTTGGACAGTGGTTCGTCCATCAAGAACGCCACCGGGTGACGCACTATCGCTCGACCCATCGCCACTCGCTGTCGCTGACCACCGGACAACTCGCCAGGGCGCCGATCCAGATAGCTCTCAAGTCCCAACAGTGTTGCCGTTTCAAGCACCCTTTGCCGTCGTCTACCCTTTGAGGTCCCGCGGATACGCAGCCCAAAGCCGATATTCTCCTCCACAGTCAGGTGCGGGAATAGCGCATAGTTCTGAAACACCATAGCTATATCACGATCCCCCGGCCGAACGTTGGAGATATCCTTGCCGTCAATGAGCACATGACCCTCGGTGGCGGACTCAAGTCCGGCAACTATCCGGAGGAGCGTCGTCTTCCCACAACCGCTCGGACCGACGAGGACGACGAATTCACCGTCTTCGATATCAAGATTGACTGTTGAGAGAGCTACAGGCCCTCCATCGGTGAATCGCTTCGTTATTCCATTTAGAGAGATAGATGCCATTTTGGTCCTACTTTGTTGCTCCAACAGTCAGACCCTCGATTATTCGGCGCGACATCCATGCATAAAGCACGATCAGTGGAGCCAACATGATAACGACGGCAGCGAATAAACCAACCCAATTTGACGTGTACCTCATGGCGCCAAAAGTATTCAACAGTCCCACTCCGATGGTCCGTTTTTCTTCATCGAAGGTAAGCGTCAAAGCAAGCAAGAACTCGTTCCACAGACCAACAGCAACGATAATGGACGTGGCGACCATACCTGGTCTAGCCAAAGGAAGCATCACCGAAAAGAAGATACGAACTGGTCCAGCTCCTTCCATTACTGCTGCTTCTTCCAGTTCAGTTGGCAATGATCTGAAGAAACCAGTCATGAGAAAGACAGCAAACGGAATCGAGACGCCAACGTAGGTGATAGTCAAACCAGTGAGGCTGTTTGAAAGCCCAGTCTTAGAGAGACCGAGGAACAGAGGGATAACGATGGAATGCACAGGGATGCCGATTCCGAGAGCAAAAAACCCTGTCAGACCACTTGCACCCCTGAAACGCATGCGACTGAGTGCGTACGCAGCCGGCGCGGCGAAGGCCATCGTAAAAAAGGTACCACCTCCAACCGTCAACAAGCTGTTGATTGACGTTCGCGTCAAGTTGAGCAGTCCCCAGGCATCACCGAAGTTCCCGATCTCGTTACTGTTGGGAAAGGCCCAGATGTCTGCGAATACCGTATCGTTACGCTTGAAAGCCGCCAGAACGATCCAGCCGAGGATCGCTAAACTGAACGTCACCCACAACCACACGAAGACAGAACCACAAGCGCGCATCAACAGACGCCTCGCACGCAGCGCCGGGCTGACTGAAAACTGCTCGTTCGTCATAGCCACGATCAGAACTCCACCACTGCACGACGCATGACACGACGCGTCAAAACGATCAGTACGCCGACCAAAGCCACCATCACGACTGCTATCGCACTACCCTGTCCTAGCGCCAGAATGGGACTTCGGTTGCCGAGAGCTACGACATACACGTGCACTGGGAGC
>JAKZTU010000302.1:0-7230 GCA_047516945.1 Acidimicrobiales bacterium | reverse complement strand
AACCCGGCGCGCCCACACTTCCAGCAACACCCGCCGGACCAACCGGGCCCCGCAAACCCGGCGCGCCCACACTTCCAGCCACACCCGCCGGACCAACCGGGCCCCGCAAACCCGGCGCGCCCACACTTCCAGCAACACCCGCCGGACCAACCGGGCCCCGCAAACCCGGCGCGCCCACCGGACCCGGTACGCCATTACTTCCTGTCTCTCCTCGCGGACTCGCCGGACCTACCGGGCCCCGCAGTCCCGCTTCTCCAGTGCGCCCTTGGAGACCGACCTCACCCTGGGGACCGGGTAGTCCCGCTTCTCCAGCGGGCCCTTGGAGACCGACCTCACCCGGGGGACCGGGTAGTCCCGATTCTCCAGCGCGCCCTTGGAGACCGACCTCACCCGGGGGACCCGACGGCCCGACACTCTCCGGAACGGCTTGCGCTTGGCTCGGCCATGGGCTTTGTAAGGTCGGGACATAAGCAATTCTGAAATCGTCAGCACGGGAGGAGAGCTTCCCGCACACGCACAGAAAAAATAGAAGCAGCAAAAGAAGGAAGATGGCGACAGCCACGGCAGCAGCAATGGCAGACCCAGTAGCAACGACATACCTCTGCGGACGAACTCCTTGCTCGCGCTCATCGTGCGCCGATGACGCTCGAGGCTCCCCGTCACCAGTTGTCGCGGCTACGGAGTCGGACGCGGTCCAGCCACCGTCACCACCACTTTCAACAGACCCTGTCACGCTGCCCACTCACGAAAATGCTCTATGCGCGGGCGCGTGTGCCGCGCTCTATGCGCGGGCGCGTGTGCCGCGGGTGCTATCCCACGAGTGCTAGCGCCAGCGTCACCGGAACACGATCTTGTCGCCGGGACTCGACCTTGGTCTGATCCTTCGAACTCAGCCGAACTCAACCGGCGGCGGGGGATCCAGCCAACAGGGGGAAGCTCACTGATCCGTCTGGTTGCTTCTCGCTGTTTGCTCATTTCTCTGTTCCCGTAAACTCGGTTGCCAAGCTCAAACCGCACTCATCCGACTGTGTTCAGACACTGTTCTGGGCTTCTCCGTTAAAGGAGATCCTTGGTCCACTCAACCGCAATCTATGATGGCACCGTGTGTAATCTGTGACCGTATCATGAAAAATGTCGCTGTATCGTGGAACGTCGAGCAGATTGCATATCTGAGTTACAAGCAACACGGAAACGGATGGAACTGAGGCCTGTAACGATCGAGGTGTTTGAGTACGGCACGAGCCTGCCGAGCAACTCCATCAGCGGCGAGTTCATGTAGCGCTGACCTCAAGCCGCAATTCGGCTGACAAGAAAGTTGGCTTGCAAGCGCGGAATCGCAACATGGGATAGTAAGCGAACCTGGTTATAGTGCGGCTTCAATGAGCATCATCACCACGAGCGGCTTGACGATGCAGTTCGGGGCACAGCGTGCCGTCGACTCGCTCGATGTGGATGTGCAGAGCGGTGTGACCGGCTTGGTGGGTGCCAACGGTGCCGGCAAGACAACGCTGATGAGCCTGGTGTTGGGTTTGCGAACGCCCACAGCAGGCCAAGCACTGGTCCTCGGACTTGATCCGCGAACCAATGGCGCAGAGTTGCGTGCGCAGATCGGCTATGGGCCGGAGCGCAATGTCGTGCCGGAGGACATGCCCGCCTCGGACTTCGTGAAGCACATGGCTGAAGTACGTGGCATGCCCCGCGGTGAAGCCAGAGGTCGTGCCAGCGACGCGTTGTGGCTGGTCGGCTTGGGGGAGGAGCGTGCCAGAGCGCTGGGGACGATGTCCACTGGTCAACGCCAGCGGGTGAAGCTTGCCCAGGCCATCGCCTCAGATCCCGCCCTGTTGTTATTGGATGAGCCGACTGATGGCCTAGATCCGGTTCAACGCGATGAGATGCTGTCATTGATCCGCCAGGTCAGCCGCGAATACGGAATCGATGTGATGCTCTCCTCGCATCTGCTGGAAGAAGTCGAACGGATCTGTGACCACATCGTGGCCCTCGACGCCGGCCAACTGGTTGCTCAAGGGCGGCTCGAGGACCTCATCGGAGACGAGCAAGGGGTGGTGCTCGAACTCGCAGAGATTGCAGATCAGCCTCATGCCTTCAACGAAGTGGTGAGCCAGTTGTCGGAGTCCGGCCTTGATGTCCGCCACGGCGAAGTGGCGTCTCGCATGGAAGTAATCGGGCCCGACGCCGATCTGGTCGCCGACCTGGTGCGTGACGCAGTTGCCGATGCGAACGCCAGAGTCATTCGTATCGAGCGTCGCCGGCGTCGTCTCGAAGATCTTTTCTCGTTGGGGACGTCATGAACGGCAACGCAAAGTCGAGCGCGGACGGCACCGAGATCCACGACCGGGGTTACCGCAAGTATGAAGGTGCCCGATCTGGTTTGGCTGGCGCGATCCGGTCTTTGGCTTGGCAGACGATCCGCAGCATTTTGGGTTTGGGTCGGCCTGCTCGTCACAAGGTCTTTCCGGTGATCGTGGTGGTGATCGCGGGTTTGCCGGCTGTGGTGTTTCTTGGTTTTGCTCTCTTGTTTCGTGATTTGGGTGATGATTCGCTTGTCAACTATTCGGATCTGTTTGGTTTCTCGGTTGCTCCGATCATGGTCTTTGCGGCGATGGTGGCACCGGAGGCTCTGGTTCGCGATCGCCGCGACGGCATGTTCTCGTTGTACCTGTCCACGCCGCTGACTCGGAGTTCGTATGTGGGTGCCAAGGTCTTGGCTGTGCTCGTGGTGATGATGATCATCGCACTCGGGCCGGTGCTGCTTGCTTTGCTGGGATACACCGTCGTGGGTGACGGCCCCCCAGGCGTAGTGGAATGGCTCAAGGTATTGTTTAGGTTGATAGCGGCCGGGTTGGTTATATCGGCAGTTATGGCCGCGGTTTCAATGGCGGGTTCCAGCGTGACTGATCGCCGGGCTTTCGCGAGTGTCACAGTGATTTTGGTGATCTTCGGCGGGGCGATTGTCAGTGGCATTCTCGTAGACGCCGCAGAGTTCTCAAACGCATACGGATTCCTTGATCCTATGGGCACAGCGGGTGAAATGGCGACGCGGATCCTCGGCGAGGCCCCGGCGGAAGACCCGTCGGCGTCGGGGCTGTCGGAGATTGATACCGCAGTCGTGGCACTCGGCGCCACATCTTGGTTCGTCGCCGGAGCCGGGATTGTGGGGTACAAGTACCGAAAGTTTGAGGCGACCTGATGGCTGTTTCTGAGCCTTCTCTGGCGCCACCACCGCCCCCACCGCCGCTGTCCGCCGCTAGGTCGATCGTTGAAGCGCAGAACGTCACCAAAGCATTCGGTGATGTGGTCGCGGTTTCCGATGTGAGCTTCACCGTGGGGCCCGGCGTGACCGCCCTGTTGGGACCGAACGGTGCGGGCAAGTCGACGCTGTTTCGTATGCTGTGTGGCCTCACGGCCCCGTCGCGGGGCACTGTGAGGGTGCTCGGTGAGCAAGCTCGCGAACACCGCAACGTACGCGGCCGTATTGGCCTTGCACCCCAGCAGGACGCTTTGTTGGACCGTTTCACGGCGTTCGAGTTCGTTGAGCTCGCCGCGAAGACCCACGGCATTGTCGATCCAGCCGTCCAAGCCCGCCAGAGTTTGGCGTACGTTGCTCTTGATGCCGATGACCCCAAGCGGATCGGTGCCTACTCCAAAGGGATGAGGCAACGAGTGAAACTTGCCGCTGCGCTGGTCAACGACCCCGACCTGCTGATCCTCGATGAACCGCTCGCCGGCCTTGATCCGGTTCAACGCAACCGCATGATCAGCCTGTTCCACGATCTCGGCAACAGCGGCAAGTGCCTGCTGGTTTCTAGCCATGTGCTTGACGAGGTCGCTCGGATCGGTTCCAGAGTGCTTGTGATTGCGCAAGGGCGACTGGTTGCGTCCGGCGATTATCGGCGTCTGCGGGAACTGATGGACGACCGTCCCCATCGCATCAGGGTGCAGGTGGACGACCCTCGCAAGCTAGCCTCAGCGCTGATCGGACGCGGCTTGGTCGACGGGGCCTCCGTCCGGGAGAACACCGTGTTGATCGACACGCTCAACGTCGACCGTTTCGGCCGTAACATCGCCTCAGTATCGGCTGAACTGGGAATCCGGCTCCGGGAGATAGTCCCGACAGACGACGACCTCGACTCGGTTTTCAGGTATCTGGTGGAGCGGTGATGAGCAGATACGTCTCTGGTTTGCGAGCCATCGTGATCACGCATCGTCTGCTTGTCCGTCAGTTGCTCACGAAGGGGCGAATCGCGGCACTACTCGGCGTTGGGATCATCGTCTCGTTGGTTGTGGCGCTGGTTTCACGCACCGTCCGCGACGACGAGTCAGCGCAAGTAGCTCTCGAACTCGGAACAGAGTTGATATCCAATCTGGGATTCACGATTGTGGTTCCGATCGTGGCTCTGGTGTTCGCGGCAGCGGCATTCGGTGATCTCAAAGAGGACGGCACGCTGGTGTATTTGTGGTTGCGTCCGATGGACCGTTGGCCGATGGTTGTTGGAGCCTGGCTGGCCTCGGTCACGGTCAGCCTTCCGTTGACTCTGGTTCCTTTGACGGCGGCGGCGTTCATCGCCAATGTCGGTTCTGATTTGGTGTGGGCCACGATTTTGGCCTGCGTAGTAGGCAACCTCGCCTACTCCGCGGTGTTCATGCTGCTCGGCTTGCTGACGAAGAACTCCGTTGTGTGGGGTATTGGCTACATCCTCATATGGGAGGGCTTGGTGGCGGGAATCAGCGGTGTGGGGGAGAAACTCGCCATCCGCGGTTACACCCGGTCAATCATCGCCGAGCAAACCGGTGTTGACCTGTATCTCGGTGATCTCTCAATGGGTGTGGCCGTAGTCGTGCCAGCACTCGTAGTCATCGCCGCGATTGTGTTGTCCACCCTGCGTTTGCGCTCTCTAGAAGTCGCCTAACCCAGAACGCTACCGATGGGCACTCAGCGGCCGATGAAGGAGGCTTTGCCGGGACCGTTCTGCAAGAAGCTCTGCACGCCGATGACGCAGTCTTCGGTGTCGAAGCAGTCGGCGAACAGTTCCGACTCGATCTTGACTGCTTCGTCGAGGGGAAGGTGGTAACCGCTCAGCACAGCAGCCTTGGCCTGCCGTAGTGACGCTGGACCGGCGGCATAGCCCTCGGCCATCTTCATCGCCTCAGCTTGCACAACGTCTGGTTCGAAGATTGCTGAGATCAGATTGCAGGCCAGGGCTTCTTCGGCGCCGATCGTACGGCCCGAATACACCAGATCTTTGGCCTTGGTGACGCCGGCCAACCGGGCTAGCCGTTGGGTGGCCCCACCGCCTGGGATGATGCCGAGGAGAACTTCGGGGTTCCCGAGTTGTGCGTTGCGCGCAGCCACACGGAAGTCGGTGGCAAGAGCCAATTCGAGCCCGCCCCCGAGGGCGTAGCCGTTGATTGCGCTGATGCTGATCTGCGGCAGCGCCTCGATGCCCAGAGCAGTGTTGTTGAACTGCACGGAGAAGGCGAGTGCTTGGTCGCGATCAAAGGTCGGGAACCGTTCTATGTCGGCACCCGCCGCGAAGTGACGGGATCCTCCGGTCAACACCACGGCTCGGATCTCGCGGTCGTCGGCCAGGGCGTTGCAGATAGCAGTGAGTTCTTCGAGCATTGCTTCGTTTACAGCGTTCACTTTGGGGCGGTCGAGCCGGATTGTGGCGACCCCTGTGGTGGTGTTGCGTTCGAATTGGACTACTGAAGGCATGAACCGAGATCTTATCTTTCGATCCAAAATTTCGGGGCCACCGATGGGCGTTTCGGATGCAAAGCTGCAAGACTCCTAGCCTTGGGCTGATCGATCAGTCGCTGGGGGATTCAATGTCGACGGTAACCGTGCTCATGCCGCACGAATCGATTGAAGTAGAGGGACAATGTGTCGATGATTTGGTGCTCGTTGACCGATTATCGCTAACCGAAGTTCTCGGCTGGGAGCTGAAACCTCAAGGTCTGTGTCGAGAAAGCGAGTGCTTTCCGGTCAAGGAGAGCGACCTGCTACACGGTGACTGCGTTGATCTTCGCGCCGCTGCTACAGCCGTCGGCGTTACTTCCATGCTTGCAGACGACACCGATCTCGTGGCTTTGAGCGTGCCGTCCCAGGCCCGCAGCGACGCGCTCACCCGACGTCGTGCCCCCAATTTTGTGCTGCCTGACCTCGACGGGGAGGATCACTCCTTGGAGCAGTTCCAAGGCCGGAAACGACTGTTGGTGGCTTTCGCAAGTTGGTGAGGTTGCGGATATGAACTGCCCGGGTGGCAGGCACTCAACGATGAACTCAGCGACAGCAATTTCACGGTGATCGGGGTTGCGCTCGACGAGTCAGCCGACCATGTTCGACCCCTCACCGAGGGTATTTCGTTTCCTGTGCTGCTTGATCGAGACCATGTGCTCGCCGAACTCTACGCCGTCAGCAATGTGCCCACGGTGATTTGGATCGATGAAGACGGTGCGATTGCCCGCCCCAACTCAGCCGAGGTTGGCACCGACATGTTCCTCAAATTCACGGGTGTGCGCCCTGAACAGCACATGGACCAGGTGCGGGAGTGGGTGCAGTCTGGAACGCTTCCCGCAGACGCAGCCACGGAGATTCCTGATCTCAACGTTGAGGAGATCGATGCTCGCCTGGCTTTTAGGATTGCTGTCCATCTGCGTCGTTTGGGTGAACCGTCGGCGGCCGATTGGTTCGCGACGGCCGTTGAGCTCGCCCCTTTGGATTTCACGGTGCGACGGGCGGCTATGCCTCTACAAGACCTTGACCCCTTCGGAGAGCAGTTCTTCGAGTTTTTCGCTGAGTGGAACGACGCCGGCCGTCCCTATCACGGCATTCCCCGCAGCTAACGACATCTCCGAAATCTGCGCGTTCAGCTACAACCAGTGTGGCTAGACGCGCAGATTTGCCGAGAACCGCGCTAGAGGCTGAAGGTTCCGGAGGTGACTTCGATTGGCTTACCGACGCATTCGACCTCGGTGCAGGTGCGCATGAGACTTGGGTCGGTGCTTGTGGCCCAGGTCCGGGTGCCGTTGGCGAAGCGAACCAAACCAATGGCTCGCGTCGGACCCTCACGGTCGTAGGTGACTGTCACTCCGTCGAGTGTTGCCACGCCGCTTGTGTCCGGGTCGGCGGCTTGCCGGATAGGCGCATTGTGTTCAACGGTGATGGTCCGGTGTGGTTGGCGAGGTGGTGTCGTTGAGTAGGTGGCGAGG
>JAKZTU010000301.1:0-3586 GCA_047516945.1 Acidimicrobiales bacterium | reverse complement strand
GTCCATCACCGCGGATCCTCGGAACCGCGGCAAGCGACAGCATCCCCTCAAGGACGACCTCGCGCGGCGGGTCGTGAACGGCACCGAGATGGAGCAATGGCAATACGAGGTCACCGCAGGCGGAAGGATCTGGTACTGCATTGACGACCTCAAACGAACCGAGTGGATGACCGCCGGCCATGCGGGCCACTCCAAGGCAACCGAGTAGGGCTCTGCGCAGACGGCCGCGTCTTCCTCAACGCGCCAGCGGGCCACGAGCCAGGTCAGTGCTGCGCCCATTCTCCAGCGCACGCCTGTCGAAGCCTCCGACGCGATTTCACGCTTGGAGACCGCCAAGCTGGGAGACGAGCAGGACATGTACTGCGATAGGCCCGAGGAATACAAACAAGGAGTGATCGTGAAAGTCGTCGGCGTGCCCGTAAGCCACCAAGCTGCCTACCGCTTCAGCGATGAAGCCCAGCCGCCGTTGATAGTGAGTATCATGTTGTTTCAAGTGGTGCTGTGCTGAACGCTGGTGTAGGTTCGTCGCATGGAGACGATGGCGGGAACGGGGATGGACACACAGGTGCTAACGATCCTCGGCGCCGCTTTCGGGGTGATGTTCGCCACGCTCACCACGCTGTTGGTCACCTCCATCCGGTTCCAACACCGCGACAGCCTCCAAACCCGCGAACTCATCACCCAAACCCGCAACGAAACCCGCGAACTCATCACCCAAGCCAGCAACGAAACCCGCGAACTCATCACCCAAGCCAGCAACGACAACCGCAAGCTGATCGAACAAGCGACCGCAAAAAATCCCAAGCTGATCGAACAAGCGACCGCAAAAAATAGCAGGCTGATCGAACAGGCGACCGCAAAGCTGACGACCGCCTTCGACAAGCAAACAAGTGTCACCCACGGCAAACTCGACAAAATAGTCACCAGCCTCAGCGACGCCCGCGAGCGGCTGGCCCGCATCGAAGGCCACCTCGGGATCGGGTTGCCATCACAGACGGAACCCGAGTCAAACGGCGACAACAGCGAAGCCGCCTAGCTTGATACCTACCTGGTTGCCGGGCCGATTTCTTCCGCATCGAGCAGCCAACCCTCGAACAGAAGGGAGCCCTCCGCGATTTCTGCTACGCGGTCATCGAGCACGTCGGTGGACGGGATGCGGCAGCGCTGTCGTGGAGACGAAACGTGACTCGACTGACGTATGTGGACTGCAGTCGTCATACGCGATATTCTTGACGTATGACGATGCTCAGCTTCAGAGTCGAGCCCACCGAAGCCGCCCGGGTCCGGGACATGGCCGATGCCCTCGGCATCGGCCAATCAGAGATGCTCCGCGAAGCGCTGCGCCGCCATCTAAACGCGCTCGCCGCGCAACGAGACGCCAGCGCCTACGAGGCGAACCCGCTCAGTCCCGAGGAACTGTCGCTGATCGAGGTCGAGCACTGGGCGCCGGCTGAAGACTGGTCCGACTGGGTCGATGCGACGCGGTGAGATCTGGTTCGCCGCCACACCCGGCGGCGACCGGCCAGTGCTGGTACTCACCCGCGACCCCGTCGCGGACCGCATCGACGCAGTCGTAGTCGCAGCACTCACCAGAACCCGCCGAGGCCTGTCCTCGGAACTGCCCCTGACCGCGGCCTCCGACGGCGTCCCCTCTGACTGTGTCGCCAACTTCGACACCATCCACACCCTGCGGCGCGAGGCGTTCCGTCGCCCAGTGGCCACGCTTGACCCCGCCCGGCTCGAGGAGGCTTGCCGGGCTCTCAACGCCGCCACGGGCTGCTAGAAGCAGCGTAAGCACGCCCGCCCACACGAGGATCACCCACAGGCGCGCCACCCAGGTGTCTGGGACCCTGGACCGCACGGGATTCCTTTCCTCAGATCGACCTGGGGTCCTTCTCAGCCGTCACCAACAGCCCACAAAGAGACAGCCCCGGCGAATGCCGGGGCTGCTTGGCCCGAGGCTACTCACCTCGGGGGGTTCTGCGCACACGATACCAGCACACAACATGAGGTCAAGTACTGTCACCGTCTAATGAGCACATCGCGGGTGATCGCCTACATTGACGGATTCAACCTCTATCACGGAGAGACCTATTCCGGCGTGACGTAGGCGGCGGTCAGGCCTCCGTCCACCTGCAGGTTGGCTCCGGTCATGTACGACGAGTCAGCTGAGGCCAGGAACAGCGCGGCCGAGGCCATCTCAGTGGCCTCGCCGAACCGACCCATGGGTACGTGCACCAACCGGCGCTGGCGCTTCTCCTCGGTGTCGAGGTACGACATGAGCATTTCGGTGCGCAGCGGTCCCCGCGACAGGGCGTTGACCCGGATGTTCTCCCGGGCGTGGATCACGGCCAGCTCCCGGGTCATCGACAGCACCGCCCCCTTGGAGGCGACATCGAGCTGCCCATAGGTCGCCTCCGCGGTCTTCACCGCCAAGTGCACCCAGTGGCGCACGAACGTGTGCCGGTGGCTGCTTTGTCGAGCAAGGCTACAGGACCCCCGTCCTCTCATCCTCCAGGCTCTTGAGTTCTCCCACAACCGGCAACGGTGACACCGCACATTCGGCATGCCTAGAGCCGTCCCACTCAGAGTCAACTCCGAACCTTGCAACCGGCCACTACAATCATGCCTGTCACACCCCTCGATACGATTAATGAGATGAAGCGCAAGATCTCGCTCCGAGCTCCCAAACAGACAAGAGTGCCCGATCGCGGGCCAGCATTCCGTTACTTGACGCCGGTCGCCAACTTCGATGTGGACATTCTGTCATCGGCGACAACACAGTGAACCTGCACAAGGGCCTTACGGGATGGCCCCGCAACCGCAGGCCGCTCGTTGTCGAAGCGCCGACCCCATTCGCTTACGCTTTCTGGAACAGCGTATTCTCCAGGCGTTGCAAACTCGGGACAACCAATCCCTCTATCACCGGAGCTCACGATGGCGTACGGGACAGGAGCTAGCAATGAGCACCATCACTGAAGAAAGGGCACCTCACCGGTCTGGTTCCGCGCTTCCGCAAACACGAACCTTGCGGGGATCACGCGCCGCAGCCACAGGACATCCGCAACTCACTGCTCATCGTGGTCGGCCACCGTCGGCGTACTCCGCTGTGTCGCTGTTCAGTGGTTGTGGTGGCTTGGATTTCGGTGCTGAGCAAACAGGACGGATCAAGACGCTTTGGGCAATAGACAATGACCCAGCTGCCGTAAGAACGTACCGCCATAATCTTGGCGACCATATTTGGCAAATGGACATCACTGAAGTGGAGTTCCCAGACGTCTCCGCTGACATCCTCCTCGCTGGCCCGCCTTGCCAGGACTTCTCGTCGCTGTGGAACCATGACGGCGCCAAGACGTCAAGAGGCAATCTTTTTCGTGAGATTGCACGCTTCCTAGATCAGCGACACCCCAAGGCCTTCGTCGTTGAGAACGTCCCTGGATTAATGTCTGCGAACCGAGGGGAAGCGTGGCTGCTAGTCCGACACGCCCTACGTTCCCCCAGCAGGTTCTTGTACGACTCTCCCGGCCCGCGTTATGAGATCAGTGCTGAATTGGTCGACTTCGCGGACCTCGGTGTACCTCAACAC
>JAKZTU010000300.1:0-5192 GCA_047516945.1 Acidimicrobiales bacterium | reverse complement strand
GCTCGCGCCAACGAGGAGGTAGCGCAGATGCGCTCTCGGGCCGCGGCTGATATCGAGTCCGCTCGTTCCCAGGCGGTATCGGACTTGCGAGGCGTCGTTGCCGACATCGCGGTCGGTGCGGCCGAACGGGTCATCAAGTCCAACCTGGATGTCGACACGCAGCGTGCTCTCGTGGATGCCTACATCGACGAGGTGGCCAGCGGCAATGCCTGACGAACGCCTCGTCGGTTACGCCGAAGCGCTCTTGGCGGTCGCTGCTGCTGAGGGTCAATCAACGGTGATTGAGGACGAACTGTTCCGCATTGGTGAAGCGTTGAGAGGCAACGACGAACTGTTGGCGGCACTATCGGACAGTCGGTTTCCGATCGAACGACGCCAGGGTGTTGTCGAGGACCTGCTCGGCGAAAAGGCGTCTGGTGTCACCACGGCGCTCGTATCCATGGTGGTCGGTACTGGACACGGTGGCCACCTTCCCGACATCGTCGATGCCATGGTCGCTCGTGGAGCAGCCAACCGAGACCGGGTTCTGGCCAAGGTGCGATCCGCTATCGAACTGACAGAAGACCAGAAAACCAGATTGGCGCAAGCCATCAAATCGTCCACCGGCACCGATGTCGAGATCCGTGTGATCATCGATGAAAGCGTGCTCGGTGGCCTAGTGACCGAAATCGGCGACGACGTTATCGACGGCAGCGTGCGACACCGACAGTCGCAGCTCCGAGAGAACTTCGGCTGATCAAACACTCCGCCCAAACAAACGGGGACAGAGCAGAAAAGACAAGAAATGTCAGATCTCACGATCAACACCGCCCTAACCATCAACACAGATGACATTGCCGCCGCGATCCGCGGCAACCTCGATGACTTCATGCCGAGCCTGGAGCAGACCACTGTTGGTCGAGTGCTCGAGGTCGGTGATGGTATCGCACGGGTATCAGGCCTTCCGGGTGCAGCCGTCAACGAGATGCTGCGCTTCGAGAACGGTCTGGTCGGTCTAGCCCTCAACCTCGACGAAGAATCCATCGGTGCGGTTGTGCTTGGTGACGTCGAGGGCATTGTCGAGGGCCAAGCAGTTGTAGCCACCGGCGACATCCTCTCGGTTCCGGTAGGAGACGGCCTGCTCGGACGGGTAGTCAACCCGCTCGGCGAACCAATCGACGGGAAGGGTCCGCTCACCAACGTGGAGCCCCGCCGCATGGAGATCCAGGCCCCCGGTATCACTGGCCGCAAACCCGTGCACGAGCCGATGCAGACCGGTATCAAGTCGATCGACTCCTTGATCCCGATCGGTCGCGGCCAGCGGGAGTTGATTATCGGCGATCGCAAGACCGGCAAGACCACCGTTGCTCTCGACACGATCATCAACCAGAAGGGTCAGGGCGTCAAGTGCATCTATGTGGCGATCGGGCAGAAGGCTTCGACGGTCGCTCAGTCCGTGGCCACCCTTGATGAACTCGGAGCGATGGAATACACCGTGGTGGTCAACGCCCCGGCTTCTGATCCGGCACCGTTCAAGTTCCTCGCCCCCTACGGCGGGTGCGCCATCGGCCAGCACTGGATGGAGAACGGAGAGCATGCGCTGATCATTTACGACGATTTGTCAAAGCAGGCCGAGGCTTACCGGCAGGTGTCGTTGTTGTTGCGCCGTCCTCCAGGGCGTGAAGCCTTCCCTGGCGATGTGTTCTATTTGCATAGCCGGCTCTTGGAACGTGCGGCCAAGCTCTCTGATGAGCGAGGCGCCGGCTCGCTGACGGCGCTGCCGATCATCGAAACCAAAGCGGGCGATGTGTCGGCGTTCATTCCCACCAATGTGATCTCGATCACGGACGGCCAGATCTTCTTGCAAGACGACCTCTTCAAGTCAGGAATCCGGCCTGCGGTTGACGTTGGTATTTCGGTGTCCCGTGTTGGCTCCGCGGCTCAGGTCTCGGCCATGAAGGCCGCTACCGGCACGCTGAAGGGCGACCTGCAGCAGTTCCGTGAACTTGAGGCTTTCGCAGCTTTCGGATCGGACCTCGACGCAGTTTCGTCTGCCCAGCTAGAGCGCGGCTATCGCCTCACTGAGCTGCTCAAGCAGGGCGTCAACTCGCCGTATCCCGTTGATGAGCAGGCTGTTTCGATCTACGCGGGTACCCGCGGGTACCTCGACAAGCTTGAGATCGAAGATGTCACGCGTTTCGAATCGGAGCTGCTTGATTGGTTCCGGACCCGCCACCGCGAGGTGATGTCGAAGATTCGCAACGAAGGTGTCATCGACGATGAGGAGGCCTTCGAGGCTGCTATCACCGCCTTTGCCGATCAGTTCGTTGGTTCGCGGGTCGATTCTGCTGCGCCCGAAGCCGAAGCTCAGGGCGAGGCGCGTTCGGACATGGTTGATTCTGAGACCACTCTGCCTGAAGAAGAGATCACCCGGGACGAGATCTGAGCGATGCCCGGGGGTAAGGAGCGCGAGCTTCGCCGACGCATATCGAGCGTCCAGTCGACGAAGAAGATCACGCGCGCCATGGAACTGATAGCGGCGACGAGAGTGGTCAAAGCTATGCAGCGCGCCGATGCCGCCCGTCCGTATGCCCGACGGATCACATCTGTGATCGAGAACTTGGCTGCCAGCGGCGCTGAAATTGATCATCCGCTGCTGCGTGAGGTCAGCGAAGTCAAGCGGGTCGGTTTCATCGTGATGGCAGGTGATCGAGGTCTCGCCGGGGCCTACAACACCAACCCGATTCGTGCCGCGGAGCGTCAGATCATGGCTCATCAGAACGAGGGCAAGGACTATTCGCTGTTCGCTGTCGGTAAAAAGGCGAACGCCTACTACAAGTTCCGCCATTACCGCGTGCACCATTCCTACATGGGGTTCACCGACAACCCCACCTATGAGGACGCCCGCCGCATCGCCGAAGATGTCGCCGGGGCCTTCGCCGCCGGTGAGATCGACCAGGTCGAGTTGATCTACACGGAGTTCGTGTCGATGGGGACTCAACGGGTTTCTGTGCGCCGGTTCCTGCCTTTGGAGGACACGCAGGTGATGGCCGAAGTTGGTGGAGGTTCTGCGGCGGCGATCTCCTCGTTCGAGTTCGAACCGTCGCCTGAGGCTGTTCTTGAGTCGTTGCTACCTCGCTATGTCGAGGCGCGCCTCTATGGCGCCCTGCTTGATTGCGCTGCCTCTGAACATGCCAACCGGCAGCGGGCCATGAAGTCCGCTACCGACAACGCCGAAGATTTGATTACCAAACTGTCGCGGGAAATGAACGTAGCGAGACAGGCTGCGATCACCACCGAAATCATGGAGATCGTTGGCGGGGCTGAAGCGTTGGGGGCCGAAGTGCCCATCGACGATTTCGCCGCGGCCTTCGCCACTGTGTCTCCCAGCGATGTGTCTCCCAGCGATGTGTTGCCCAGCGATGTGGCTCCCGCCGATTCTCATCCCCTTACCGAGACCTGAAAGCACCCCGAGATATGACTGTTACAGCTAGTACCTCTGTTACCGAAGGTGACCTCAAGTCCGGTCGCATTGTCGGCATTGCCGGCCCTGTGGTCGACATTGAGTTCCCGCCCGATGGCCTGCCCCCGATCAACACCCAAATCGAGTTCAACGTTGAGGTTGACGGCGAGACGATCAATGTGCCTGCCGAAGTTGCCCAACAGATCGGCGATAGCCGAGTTCGGGCCATTGCCATGAAGCCGACAGATGGCCTCACCCGTGGCACTGAGGTGCGCAACACCGGCCACGGTGTGCAAGCGCCGGTGGGCGACGACACTTTGGGCCACATTTGGAACGTGATGGGGGATTGCCTTGACGAGCCGGGACGCACCACTGCTGAACGTTGGGACATCCACCGCCCGGCGCCCTCTTTCGACAGCCTTGAGCCCTCATCGAAGATGTTTGAGACCGGCGTGAAGGTGATCGACCTGCTCACTCCTTACAAGGAGGGCGGCAAGATCGGCCTGTTTGGTGGCGCCGGCGTGGGCAAGACTGTTCTCATCACCGAGATGATCACCCGTGTTGCCTCCAACCACGGTGGTGTATCGGTGTTTGCGGGTGTGGGGGAGCGCACCCGCGAAGGTACCGACCTCTTCATCGAGATGGGCGAGACCGTTATGGGTGACGGTGAGACAACCGTGCTCGACAAGACGGCGCTTGTGTTCGGCCAGATGGATGAGCCTCCAGGGGTGCGTCTGCGCGTGGCATTAGCGGGCGTGACGATGGCGGAGTATTTCCGTGACGTCCAGAACCAGGATGTGTTGCTGTTCATCGACAACATCTTCCGTTTCGTGCAGGCCGGTTCGGAGGTGTCGACGCTGCTCGGCCGGATGCCTTCAGCGGTGGGTTACCAGCCCACCTTGGCGGATGAGATGGGCGAACTTCAAGAGCGCATCACCTCGACTCGGGGTAAGTCGATCACCTCGTTGCAGGCCGTGTACGTGCCGGCCGACGACTACACCGACCCAGCCCCGTTCACCTCGTTCACCCACTTCGACGGCACCACCGAGCTGAGCCGTGATATCGCCGCTCTGGGTATCTATCCGGCTGTGGATCCGCTGGCCTCCAGCTCCACGATTCTCGATCCTCAGGTCGTCGGTGAGCGCCATTATCTGACCGCCCGCCGGGCCCAGGAGGTGTTGCAGCGTTACAAGGAACTCCAGGACATCATCGCCATCCTCGGTCTTGATGAGTTGTCTGAGGAGGACCGCATCACGGTCGACCGGGCACGCAAGGTTCAGCGCTTCTTGTCGCAGCCGATGTTCGTGGCCAAGGCGTTCACCGGTCAGGACGGCATCTTCACACCGGTCTCCGAGACGATCGATTCGTTCGAAGCGCTGCTCAACGGTGATCTTGACGACCTGCCCGAACAGGCGTTTTATATGGTCGGCGGTGCTGAGGACGCGCAACGCAAGGCCGCTGAACTTCGGGCACGGACTTAGGGTCGAGGATCGATCTGATGTTTGACGTCGAAGTCGTCAGTCCGGAGGCTGTTTCCTATACCGGTGTTGCCGACATGGTTATAGCCCGCACGGTCGAGGGTGGCGATATCGCTTTCCAGGCTGGTCATGTGCCGTTTATCGGCACTCTGGCGGTTTGGTCCGTGGAGGTCGTCAAACCCGACGGTGGACGTGACATCTTCGCGGTGCATCGTGGCTTTGTGCAGGTACACGGCAACCAGGTCACCATCCTGTCCGACGTGTCTGAATCC
>JAKZTU010000299.1:0-3634 GCA_047516945.1 Acidimicrobiales bacterium | reverse complement strand
TCAGGGACACTGATCGTCTTATTGGGCACGTACGTATAATACGTATTGATTATCAACAGTGCAACCAACCGAACGTGGCTGGTTGACACAGTCTCCACACCACATCTCCAGCGTCGGCAGCCGCCGGTTGATGCCACACCGAAAAAGTAAAGGGAGGAGCGGCCAAAGGCGGCTCCTCCCGTTTAGACGGCGACCGACAACTACCTGTCAAGGTCTTCCGCTAGCATACCGGAACAATGGCGGAACAGGAACTCAATAACTCGATGCCGACTTCGCTCGTACTCGCTCGGCTCGGCGAGTTCTTCGGCCACCGAACCCCCTGGCACAGACGTCTCTGGAACTTGCGCAAGCACTGTCCGAATCGCATACCAACTACGCGAAAGTGCAACACGTCGAGGCTCACCTGCGGGCGGGTAACCGGCTGAACCTGTCCGAGAGTAGCGACCTCGCTGCGCAGGACCGAATCGTCACCATTATCCAAGATCCACGAATCCAGCTCGGTCAAATCAAAGACCACCCTTTGCCCACGGTACGCGGGGGAGTGAACCAGCAGCCAGTTGGGAGATCTTCGAGCATCGCGTGGTCGAGGAACCGCTTGTCGAGGCGGTCGGCTAGGACGGTAGTGCGGGATGATCTCGGCCGTACCGAGCGCCAAGAGCCACAAAAGCGGGGTCGCTCCAGAACGACCGTGGTTGCCGCGTCCTGCAACAGGGGATCACCACGCGCCGGGGGCCAAGGGTGATTCAAGTCCCCCTCCGACACACATGTTGCTGGGTCCCGGGCGATGCCGTCAGTGGTCGTTCGATGCCGCTCAGTGCAAGTACACCAGTTCGAGGTGAGGTTCACCGACGGCGGACCAGATGCCCCACCACCCCCTAGTCATTGGCGTGGGTTGGTCAAGGGCCCCGAGAGAAATACACCGAACTCTCGGGCGAGGTTGCAGCTGACCCGGGCGTGGACCCTTCCCTGCTTGTCGTAGAAGCGAGCCCGCTCCTCCAGCGGGAACGCGCCCTCGTGCCAGATGTTGGGATGGATATAGAGGCCTCGGCCGCCGTCGATGTAGAAAGCGACGAAATCGTCGGGGGTGACGTCGTCGCCCGGCAACGCCAGTGGAGCGACGAAGGGAACACCGTCGAGTGGGAAGAAGAGCTGGCCGCCGTCTGGGTGGTAGTTGGCGTGCCACAGCAAAACCCGCTCGGGTGGAGTCTCTGCCACTGGCGCAGCGGCCGACGGATTGGTCGACCACCCCAGAAGGTACTCATCGTCGACGGCGTGGTTCTTGCCGCGGAGAAGCTCTCCCTCCCACCAGAATTCGAAGATGCCCGAAGTAGTGCCGCCTTCGCGGCCGGTCCCGGTGTCGATGGAGCGCCAACCGGCTGCAGGCCATGTGACGATTTCTAGTTCGAAGGTGTCGGGGTCGGTAACAAGATGCCCGTAGCCCGCCAGAGTCTCATCAGTCGCGATGCGTACCGGCACGTCGTGCCAGGGCAGCTCTCCTGGCACGTCGGGTGTCAGGTAGTCGATGGCTTTCATACATCCCTCCGCGGATCGCTCCAAGGAAGGCTAGCGGGCGTCGTCTGGCTGCCTGCGGGTGGCGCGCCTAGCCGCCAATCTCAGCAAGAGCTATCGATATTGTTCCTTGCTTGAGGTCGGTGCCTTTGGGTAGCCAGCGGCGTAGCAGTCCGTTGGTTTGTTCGTTGGTTGGGCGCTGCCACGGCGAGCGCGGTTCACAGAAGTAGACCTCGATGCCTAAGGCGGCTTCGACGTGTTGCCAGCGAGCCATTTCGCGGCCCTGGTCCCAGGTGAGTGTCTTGACCAGATGGCGGGGTTGGCGGCGCAGCGCAGCGGTCACCGCGGCTGCGGTGCGCTCAGCGTCGTAGCCGTCGCCCAGCGCCACTGCGAGAGTCAGGCGGATGAGCCGTTCAGTGAGCGTCGCCACCGCCGAACCATGGCTCTTCCCGATGATCAGATCTCCCTTCGTAAGACTGTGTACGGCTCAGAAGGGTCGGGTGTGGCTTAGGTCGCCTTGCGTTTTGTCGCTTACTGGGAATCACCGCCCGATCCTTCAGAGTTGCTCTGGCTGCTAATTGAGATTTGCGCACGGTCACTGGTTGCGGATGAGACAGCGGGGCCGCTACGAACCGTTTCACCACACCACGATTGAAGGAGAACGAACATGACCATCTTGCCGGAGAGTGCTGAACGACCAGAAAGGTTGTTCGTGGGAGTCGATGTCGGCAAAGCCCATCACTGGGTCTGCGCTGTCAACCAAGAAGGCGTCCCGTTCACCGACGGCACCGAAGCGTGTTTCGTCGCCGGCCATCACCGGGTCTGCGCTGTCAACCAAGAAGGCGTCCGTTTGTTGTCGATGAAGGTCGCCAACGACGAAGCCGAGATTCGAGAGATCATCGCGACGATCAACGAAATGGCAGTCCATGCTTGCTGGGCTGTCGACATTATTGGGGCGGCGTCGGCGTTATTGTTGGCGCTACTCGCACAATCAGACCAATCAGTGTCGTACGCGTCTGGACGGGTAGTGGCAGCGATGAGCAACGCTTACGCCGGTGAAGGCAAGACCGACGCCAAAGACGCCTATATGATCGCGGAGACCGTCCGCATCCGAAACGACTTGAACGTCATTGACCATGAAACAGACCTGGTCCGAGACCTCGCAGTCTTGACGGGTCATCGCGCTGACCTTGTCGCTGATCGTGTGAGGATGATCAACCGGCTCCGCGATCTGATGACAAGCGTGTTTCCCTCGCTGGAACGAGAGTTTGACTATGCGTCATGCAAGGGTGCCCTGGTGCTGTTGACGGGTTACACGACACCGCAGCGGATCCGACGCATCGGCGAGAAACGACTCTCGAACTGGCTTCGCCAACAGAAGGTCCGCAACTTCGCGGCCGTCGCGGAACGTGCTGTGCGCGCCGCTAGAACTCAAACCGTCGTACTCGCAGGACAAGACACAGCGGCTGCGATCATCGCAGAACTGGCGGGCAACATTCTTGCCCTCGATGAACGGGTCAAGGGCCTCGACACCCAGATCGCTGATACGTTCGATCAGCATTCAGACGCTGCGATTATCCAATCAATGCCAGGAAGCTGAGCCGCTGTGCCATACTGAAAACCTCCACTGGTCAGATGCCAGGTGTTGCAACCGGTCATCATGACCGATCACTTGCATCCACCGGTGGAGTTCGCCTCTTGTCCACAAAGGTTAGCGCGGGTGGGTGTTGAAGCAGTAGATCATGACGAGCAGTGGCTCGAGGTTGTGTACACCGACGGCACTACGGGCCGGTTCTTCGGTTCGTGGCTGAGGGACAACGTCATGTCGGGTCACCACCGCGAGGGTGGCCAGCGAACCTTCGACCTCAACACCTTCCGAAGGTGAAGATCGCATCGGCTACCCGGCAGTTGCACGGCGTGGCGGTGACGTTCGCCCCCGAGGGAGTGACCGAGACCTTCGAGGAGTCGTGGCTTCGGGGGGAGGGCCTGACAGCTGCGTCCCCGGCTAAGCCATCGTTGTGGGGTCACGAGCGGCAGAGTTGTCTGGCGTTCAGTGATCTCGACGCGCTGGTTGGAGACCCGGCACAATTGCGCGACTGGTTGGTCGGTGTGCGTGATCTGGGCT
>JAKZTU010000298.1:0-3052 GCA_047516945.1 Acidimicrobiales bacterium | reverse complement strand
GATCTTCGACTACCGACACTGGGTCATCGGTGAACACCTCTGGACCCAGACCGAGCCCGCGGTCTTTGTCGAGCGAGCGAACCGCTATCCGGGTAACCCGAAGCTCAACTCCAGTACGAGCCAGGATCGTGGCTCGCCGTTGGTCCAACAAGGACGCGAACGCGCCACCAACATTGCCGCACCCGAGCAAACCTATCGATACCTGCTTCACGGGCGACGAGCGTAGCTGACAGCCGGGTACCTCAAGCGTGGATTTCACTGTGAGACAGTACCCAGCAAATCAGATCATCATGTGGTTGACTCTATTTGATGTTATTCTATGTTTCTCAATGACATCGAATCACCGAAAAGTGTCTCCTCTAGGTCGTGCTACCCATGAACGCGCTGTTTTGCGGTTGGTACAAGGTCCTGGGGTGGTCCCAATACCAGCAACTGCACCGGCACTGGCGGCTGACCCGACCGATCCGGCAGTGGTTGAGACCGTCGCGGGCAACGGCAGCCTTGCCGATGTACTGGCCGAGCGCGGTCGCCTAAGCGAAACGGAGTGTCGCGCGATCGGCTCGCGGATCGCCACGGCACTGGCAGAAATACACGAGCGCGGCGTGGTTCACGGCGACATCAAACCCGCCAACATCGTGCTGGCCCCCGACGGAGACCTTTGGATCGCCGACTTCGACGCGGCGGGAACCATTTCGAGTTCACGCTCACGAGGCACACCTCAGCGTCTACGCAACCACACCACCCTCGACCGCAGCGACGACATTGTCGGGGTGGCGCTAGTCGTCACCGAATGTGCCACCGGGATCGTGATCGATCCAACCGCCGATTGGTCGGCGCTTGCTTTAGCGCAGATCGGTTGCAGCTACGAACTAGCCCACGACCTTGCTGCGGTTCTCACCGATCCAACCGATCCGCACCGCGTGGCCGCGCTGCTCGGGAATCCCGATGAGCGGTTGCCTGACGCCGCGAGGATTCACGCCGGCAACGACCCAACACCCACGATCGACTTCGAACCGACAGTCATCGCCGGCCTCGACCCACTGCCAAGCACAACAGAGGCATTGAACCAGCCTCCGCTTAATATGGGCTGGCAGGAGTCGATCCAACGGACTCTCCAAGACTGGATGCTACGACTTCGCAACAAACAATCCGAACTTGCAGCCCTACTCCAGCGACGGAACCCGGGCCGTCGCAACAGTTGACACACTGGTTTTATTCTCAGAACAGTCAATCTTCTAGCGGAATTTCACACTCGGGAGTACTACGCACCAATTCTTCCGAAAAAGCTTCCGCTCCCGGAAGGTCATCAAAAGGGATAAATTCGTCTAATGATTGACCGTTGAAGCGTTCATTTATCGCGCGATAGAAGGCTTCCGCGAACGGTACTACGTCCACGGGAAGCCCTTCAGACGTTAGTGTATCGAAACGAATCTGTTTGTTGATCTCCACGTACGCTTCGTGGGTTATCAGTTGATTCATGTCTTTTGAAATTTTTGTTGGATCTTCCCACAATAGGACATGCTGTCGGAATACCTCCCAGACTGTCCAACAAAGAATACCCATCGGAGTTGACGGGTTATTCAAATTTGTTTTGTAGATTGAGACATCTATTGAGAAACCCGGTGTGGGAGGGACCGTCGATCCAACAGAACTTGTCGTAGTCGTAACAAGGCTTTCGTCAATCGGTTCAGTGTCAGGGTCCTTAGCGCGATCCGGTTCGTCTATCGGAGACGTAGTCGTAGTCATCATCGATGAGTCAGGAGAGCCAGCGACAGCCTCAGTATTTGTCTCATCCGTCCCGCACGATACAAACAAGAGCGATATCGAAATAGTCATCAAGAGAAGCGCTGCTTTAGGTCGATCTGAGCGAAGCATCTGACGAACATCCATAGGCCGGACCTCAACGCAGCTGGAGGCGCATAATCCTACCCTTCGAGGTTCAGAGGTCAAGCCGGGTAAGATCGTCGAAGGTCTCGCGGCGGACCACCAAACGCGCCGTACCGTCAGCGACGAACACCACCGGGGGACGCGGCACCTTGTTGTAGTTCGAGCCCATCGAATGGCCATACGCCCCGGTCACCGCCGTTGCCAGAACGTCGCCCACCGCCAGATCAGCGGGAACCTGCGCATCGCGCACCAACAAGTCGCCCGATTCGCAGTGCTTGCCCACCACCGTGACAGTCAAGGGCCGTTCAGCTTCGATGTCTCGAAGCAAAAATGCCTCATAGCCAGAACCGTAAAGAACCGGGCGTGGGTTGTCACTCATCCCGCCGTCAACAGACACATAGGTGCGAACGCCGTCGATTCTCTTGATCGTGCCTACCTCGTAGAGCGTGACCGCGGCAGCCGCTGCAATAGAACGACCAGGTTCAGCCAACACTCGAGCCGTAACACCCAAATCTGTACAGGTCTGGATCACAGCCTCTCCCCACTGCGTGATCGTAGGCGCCCACTCGTCGGTCACATAAGCAACACCGAGTCCCCCACCAACGCTCATCTCTGGAAGGTCATATCCCGCGGCCGCTTCGACAATGACCGCGACCGTTCGCTCCAGCGAAGAAAGCGCGAACACCTGACTACCGATATGGGCGTGAACACCCACCAACTCCACCGATGACGAGGCGCGGGCGCGTTCGATCGCACTATCCGCGGCTCCGGTAGAGACGGTGAAACCAAACTTGGTGTCGTCATGGCCGGTTGCCACGAACTCATGCGTCTCCGCCTTGATGCCCGGAGTCAAACGCAGCAACACCTTGGGACAAACACCATGTGCTGCATGAAGTTCATCGAGACGGTCGAGCTCGTCAAACGAATCAACAACAATCCGACCCACACCCGCCTCAAGCGCCGCGGCTAATTCGGCGATTGACTTGTTATTGCCGTGTAGCACCAGCTGGTCCGCTGGAACACCAGCTGAAAGAGCGACATGGAGTTCTCCCCCGGTCGCAACATCAAGGTGCATCCCCTCGGAATGGACGAGCCGCGCCCTCTCCGTACACAGAAACGCCTTCGTTGCGTACGCCACACCGTCACCAAACACCGCCACCGCCTC
>JAKZTU010000297.1:0-2687 GCA_047516945.1 Acidimicrobiales bacterium | reverse complement strand
GCTAACACGGCTTGCAGCAGGGTGCTCTTTCCGGAACTGTTCGCACCGACTATCACAGACAGCGGTCCCAACTCCACCGACTGGTCGACGACCGACTTGAAGTTGCGCAGATCAATCCGGCGTAGCCGGTACGGGGTGGGTTCTCGAAACAGCACTAGTTCAATCCTCTACGCGTAAATCAGTTCATGATCAGGCGGCAGCGAGGCCGTCGCGTCCTGGTCGCTTGACCACACGTGGTTTGCAGACACGACACGGACACCAGGCCTGATCTTCAACACGCCCGCCTCGGGTCTGCGTCCCACGACCCAAGCCGAATCCGGCTGTTCCCTCGCATCGCTCGCGTCCCGACCCCTTGTCAGCGCGCGATCAATCAGAGGACGCAGAAGGGATTCGTAGTACTCAGTTCCGATTGATCCGAACACTTCGGTCCAATCGGCCACCGACGACGCTCCGATTTCAACGAGTGTCTCCACATCGTCGAGGTCGAATAAAACATCTTGGTTGCTCACGATATCCAACAACTTGAGCATGGCACTCTCGCGGTCATCGAGAGCGGCGAGGAGCACCGGTGAAAGGATCCCGATGTCAAGCTGGAGTGGGGCTTGGCCATCCAGGAGCGACGCTGTGCACTCAGCCGCGAGGATCCGCAGAGTTGACCCTTCTGCTGCCTTGAAGTCCCATCTCTGGTCGAACCGTCCCCGCAGCGGTAGACCCGCAACGAGGCTGCGCGAGGCGGGGTCTTCCCCGAGAGCCACCGCTCCCACGGCCTCGAGCGCGGTTTGGTTCAGAACCCCGACGAGCGGCCCGACCTGCGTCAACCAGACCACCCCCCGAACATCGGTCTCCACGACAACTTGATATGCGAGCCTCGAATGCTCTGAGGGCACAACGAGGTCTGTACCCGTTGCAAGTTCCACATATGGATGGACGAGCATTATCTCGGCAAAACCTCGCCGACCGTCGACACGAAGCACCAGCACCAGACGTTCGACACGTTCGTCTGCCTGAGGGCCTTCAGCCAAACGACGAATCTGACCGCGCGAAACCGGCAGAGGGTTGCCAACCAACTCAGCGGGATCCCAGTGAGACAGCGCTTCTCGAATCGTTTGCGGAACGGTCATCGGCCCTCGCCTTGCGCGAGCGAGTCGCTGATCGCGGTCAGCAGTGTCTCCATTGCCTCGGTCTGCTGACGACCCTCCAACTCCCGCATCAACTCGGCACCGACGCGATCCAGCACAAGTTGCTTCCGTTGGGCGACCCACGGCCTCGAACGACCCAGGCTCCCAGCGATCTCAGCGTCCGGCACGCCCTGGCTCTTCGACAGCAGTATCTGTTGCTCTGCCTCGCTGAGGCTTGCTGCGAATGTTTCGATCACCGATCTCATCTCCGAACTTTCGAGCAACTCGACCGGACCTTCCAGTTCGGACTCACGATCAAGCAACTGCTCATCATCTTGAAGGAACGTTGGAAGCCACGATGTCAACAACAACTCAAGAATCTTGGCGAGATCGCTCTCACTGATCGCGCCGACATCTTCCGACACCAGCTCAAGCAGCGTCTGCAGATCACTCGTCCTGTAGACCATTGACGCCCTTGACGCCCGCTGGTCGGCAACCATCTGCGGTATGTGACGAACAGAACCAGCCAGCCGTGTGACGGTAGAAGGCTCCAAGTCGACAAACTCACCTTCGAAATGTTCACTCACGATCCACACCTTGGAGCCGAAGGTCTCCAGGCGGAACGGTGGTGCTTGGCCCAACCTGCGGATACGCGAAAGCAGGGTGTCGAGAACCGTCGCTTGGCGGCGGTGAGCAAGGGTCCGCCTGACCTGCAGCGTCAGCAGACGTCGCCACGACTCAAGATCAACCGCCTGATCGAACAAGTACTGGAGTTGCGCCTCACCCAGCAACCGTTCAAGGACAACCTCTTGAGCGAGATCTGCCACGTTTTCGTCGCTCCAAGGCGCTCCGTTGTTGTAGACGGTGGTCGGGTAACGGCGAGAAACCGCTCGTGTCAACTCAAGCACGAGATCCCAGATCCTCGGACCAATCTTGACCGAGTCATACTCAGCACGGAGATCTGAGAGAGTCACAGTCGAAGCCTCCGCTCAATGGCCGCCCACAAACCCGATTTGTCCGGCTCACGGCAAGAATAGTTGTAGCTGGAGATTTCATTGCTGCCTACGTTCACCGGCACCTCGAACACTACCCAACCATCGCGGTTGATTCGACAACGTTTTTCTCCGTGTGGTTGGGGATGGGCGGCATGCCTTGACTCACTCGAGTCGCCCGCGATTGTCGAAGACCGCGGATACCCAAAAGCGTTCGGTCCACTCACGCTCGCAAGAACTACGCGACGACCGCCCCTGTCCTCTCGAGCCTTTTCTTCTGCGAAGGGTCTCCCCGTCTTGACTCTGACCACTGAGCGCTCCGGCAGATAGAACCAATCTCCCATTCCATAGCCAAATTCCCCACCCAGTTGAATCCTTATCGAATCCCAATCCCCGTCCACAACCGCCTCCCGCTCACCGCCAGCGCGTGAGCCTACAGGAGATACTTCAGATCACACAGACGTGGGTCTATACGGTCAGCCACAATCGCCCGAGGTTACCGCCGTCGGGGCTACCGTGGGCGACAGCCAAGCCGGCCATGTTGAGAGCGAGGCCAGCCGGGCGTAGAGTCTACGGC
>JAKZTU010000296.1:0-17599 GCA_047516945.1 Acidimicrobiales bacterium | reverse complement strand
GTGACCATCGAAGTCTCGATCGACGTGGCTTTTGCGGACGGCTCCACGACGACACTGGCGGTACAGTCATGGACGATCACCGGGATAGAAGAGCAAACGCTGTGAAGCCCTGGCCAGTACAACAAGAGGGCGCTGTGAGCGGTGAGCGGTCGATCGAGTGAAAATGCCGGCGTTTGAAGGCGCACAGTTGCTCTCAGCGCCGAAAAGTGGGCTTGGGCTGGGGTTATAGCCCACTCAGACGGCACAAATAACAGCCGTTTTCGGGCTGTGTCGGCGGCGATCGGCGGCTGGCCAGCGAAATTCGTGCGGCGGGGTTACTCTGCGCATTGACGCACGACCGATGGGCACTACAAATAGCCCGGAATTGGAGATTGTCGATGAATGCTATTGAACTCAGACTGCGCATCTACGAGGCCCTGGCCGACTCGAGTCCGACGAAGACAGTGACCGCGCAGGATGTCGCTGACCTGATCGGCCCGCCTACAGCGAACGCTCGTTCAGTTGGGCACGCGCTCAAAGCGCTCGGATTCGAGCAGATCAAACCTCAGCGCAACGGAAGAAAATTCTACTGTTTTTGTTATAGTTCTGAACCATCTAAAACTATAACAAAAAAGGATCGCTCGAAGCGGGTGATCGAGGGCCAGGCCAACGCTGCGGAATGGTTCCAGACTCACACAGGCCGCCCGCGCGGTATCCAGAAATGGAAGTTGGGTCACGAGGGGAACGGTTGCGGATCGAAGCAAGAGCCAGTCCCGGCGATCTGGCGGCGGCCAGCTCGTTGGCCTGCCATCATCGAGACCCAGCAGCGGCTCAAAGACATGCACGTACCTTCGGCGGCGATCGACCGACACAGCCGAGCCGCGGTGGTCGACGACTACCTGCAGCGTGCCTTGGAGGACCTGATGGTCAACCACGGTTCGGGGTCGGCCAAGAAGCGTGGAATGCTGGCGGCGCAGATCCGCGAGACGATCGAGACGTTCTACAACGATTCGATCTCACTCAAGGACCTGGCGGTGATGATCGGTGAGAAGCACGACGCTGATCGAGCAGCAGTGCTGAACAGGGTGCAGGGCCTGGTGCGCTTCAATGATCGGTCGATCTCGATCGAGGATCTGGCCAAAGCTCTCAAGGCGCGTCCGGGTTCATCCAAAAAGGCGCTGCTGACCAAGATCGAAGTGCTGGTGGGATAGTCACCGGCGACAAGGACGCCAGCGACACCGTGTTGCTGGTTCAAACAGCAGAAAAAGGCAACCGCCATATTCTGCTCAACCCATGAAAGGAAAACCCAATGGCACTGATACCTAGGGAATACTGCGTCCAGGGCATCACCCGATTTATCGAGGACGGCTTCAAACTCGAAGCCACCACCGACTGGTTCCTCGAAGAGTTCGGAGACGCTCCAGCCATCAAATCCTCGGGCAACCCTCGCAAGCTGATTCAGAATGTTCTGACCATCGGCGGGTCCGGCTGGAACGCTGAACGCAACCTGATCAACTTCACCGAGGCGTTCCACGCGGTCGCCAAGGAGAAGGCGGCCGAAGCGCAGCTCAAAGCCGAGGCCGAAGCCCGCGCGGCCACCGGTCGTCTCACTGAGATGGTCGAGGAACGCAAGGAGACTCTGCAGCGCATGTACGACCTCGAAGCCGAACTGCGCCACGTGACCGAGCGTGCGCATTCTGCTGAGCGGACTCTGGCGCTCACCGGAACCGGAGGCGACAACGGAGCCGATTCCGACTCCGAAGCGGGCTGATCCTCGTTCCCCAAGGCTCGCAGTCCGGTCGGCATTTTGACAGTCGTCCGGGGCTGCGAGCCAGGGGGATCAGCGGGGTCTGCGCCGCTTGTTGAACGGCTCATTTCGGCGCAGTCTTCCCCGTCTGACACTCTGCCGGTTTCCGCTTGTGGAGGGCGTGTTTCCCGGATATGGCCGGAGGGAGCGACCAAGAAGAACCGGCAGGCGGGCCGTGTTAGAACTCGATGTCGAAGTCGGGGGGTTTGGGTTCGGGGTCGATGTGCGCTAGTTCGGTTCGCCATCGGGCGATCGCTGCGTGGTTGGCGACGAGACTGTGCTCGTTCTCGATGTCTTCGAGGGCTTTGAGAAACGCGGTTGGTGTGAACATCGGGTCCTTGTCGATGGCGAGGCGGCAGAGTGTTTCGAGGCCGTGTCGGGCTTCTAGGGCGGTGAGGTCGATGAGGTCTCGGGCTGCGCGGCGGGTGATGAAGGCGACGAGCTTGTCGCCGGCGAGGTCGAGTTCGTCCATGACCAGGCCGTCGGGGGTGGCGACGGGCGGGAACGATCGGTAGTCGCAGCCGATGTCGATCATCAGTTCCTGGTCTTCGAATTGGATGCGCATTCTGACGAGTTGGGGGTACTCGATGAGTCGTTCAGTGCGGAACGACAGCGACGTTAGATGGCGTTCGACTTGCTCAACGAAGCTGTTGACGACGACTCCGCTGGGGGCGAAGAAGTCGAGGTCTTCGGTGGCTCGATCAACGATTCCGTAGGTGATCAAGGCGGCTCCGCCGGCCAACGCGAAGCCGTGGTCCTTGCCGAGTCGACCGATGATTCGGCGGACTTCGGCTTGCAGCGGTGTCAGCACCTGGTCGGCTTACCTGGTGATGTCGTGGCGGTCAAGCCAGTGCTGCCATGCCTCGCGGACGTGTGGTGATAGCCAGAGGTCCTCCCACATGGCCAGCAGCTCGTCGAGGTCGATGTAGTAACGCACGTCGTCGTCAAGGCCTTCGGTCAAGACACGTTCATAGAGCCGTCGTCTTTGGCGTTCGTCGGCAAGGTCGTAGGTCTGGTGCCGGTCGCTCCACGCCAGGTGGAATGGGAGCTGCACGACGCCTGAGGCTTTGGTGATCGATGGGTCGTTTACATCATCTGGGGTGGCTACGGGGCGACCAGCGATCCAGGGCGGTGACTTCATCCCTGCGGGTTCCATGGGCCTGATCCTACCTTCGACGTGGTAGTCGACGTTTGGCGCGGGTGTGTCGAGTCCGGGCACGAAGCGACCGCGGCGGTTGGGGTGGGGGTTGCGGCGGGGGTGGTTGTTCATGCAGGACCGGATCGGTGAATTTCTGCAGAGGCGGCTCGTCGGGTTTGGTTGGCTTGTCGACGTCGGGGGGTTGTTCATGGAGGATCGGATCGGTGAATTTCTGCGGGCGCG
The DNA here is from genome assembly GCA_047516945.1 of Acidimicrobiales bacterium. GTDB lineage: Bacteria > Actinomycetota > Acidimicrobiia > Acidimicrobiales > Aldehydirespiratoraceae > VXYK01. The sequence goes on along the minus strand of JAKZTU010000296.1, from coordinate 14,432 downwards.
GCTCGTCGGGTTCGTCGAGGTCTTTGACGGGTTTGGGGCGTTGGCGGTAGCTGAGGCTTGATGGTGCCATCCGCCTGAGTTCGGCTAGTTGGTCTTTCACGAATTGGGGTACTGGGACGGGGGTGTCGTCGTCGGGTTCGTCGCTGTCGGCTCCGGGGGCAGGATCGGCGGCGGCGGGCTGGGGCGGAGTTTCGCTGGCTTGGGCTTGCCGGATCGCCCACTCTTCGCCGGGCGTCAGCGTCGTCCAGTCTGGCTCGGATTCGGTGTCGTCGGGGTCGTCGGTGCCGATCCCTTTTTGTACAGGCTTGCTTTGGCGATGTACAGGCTTGAACCGCGTTGAGAACGGCGATCGGGGGTCTTCTGGGGGATGCCCGGTCCAGTTGTCGCGGTAATGCCCGGAGCAGTAGACCGTGTATTGGTGGCCCCGCATTTCGACATCGTTGTCACAGTCGGGCACTCGGCATGTCCTGGTCAGCGGTTGGGTTTCGAGTTCGCTTTGCAAAAACTCGTCGGTGACAACGCGTAGGTGGGACCCCTTAGAAGCTTTAGAAGCATCTAGGGGGTTACTTCTAGTAATGGGTCCCGCGTCCGGCGCGCGAACGGCTGTTCCGCTCCCGCGTTTAACGCGCGAAACTCGCGGATCGGTGACTTCGGTGAAGGCTGCACCTGGCTTGAGCAGGCGGCTTTGGTTCGAGCCGGTTGATTCCAGCAGACCGGCTCGGTAGAGCATGGTGAGGTGCCGTTCGATGGTGCTGTTGTCCCAGGCGGCGAGATAAGCGAGTTGCTTGGTGGCGGTGGGGGTCCAGGGGTCCCAGCGGGCGTCGGGGCTGCCCATCAGGATCCGAATGATCTGGTAGGTCCAGGCTGCTTGCCAGCCGACGAGCTGGGTGACGCGGTAATGCTCAAGTGTGGTGTGTTTGGCCCAGCGGTCCAGTGGCAGACCGTGGGCTGCTTCGTCTTCGAGGTCGGCTAGGGGGAGGACCTCGAAGACTCGGTTGCGGCCGCGGCCGTGGACTTCGAGAAATCCGGCTCGTTTGAGATAGGGGAGTAGGCGGGGGACCGTGCCGACACCCAAGCCTGTGAGCTTAGTGAGATCGTCGTTGGTCGGTGTGGGCCAGCGTCGGTTGGTGTCGGTGAGCGCGTGGATGGCGAACAGCAGGGTCGCTCCGGCGGGGCCGACTTGTTCGACGACATGTCGGCGTTGCCCGATCGTGGCCATGGTCCACCTGTTGACTGCGAGGCCTTCGGTGAGGCCCTGGGGGAGGTCCTCGATCCGGACCGGCTCGTCGTGCGGGTGCGCGTCTGTGTGGTTTTCGGCTGCTGTTGCTTGGTCCATCTGGGGACCTCCGGAGGTTGGCCAGTCTCGGGCAGTGAGACTGGGACGGCGGCGCTGTTGCTCGCCGTGCATCCATGTTCGCGCGATCTCCGGAGCAGGTGGGTGATGCTGTGTGAGTGATGCTCCCCCCGGACTGGCGAACCTCCGGGAACACGAGTCCGGGGGTGAGCATTCTTTGAATGATGCACGCTGCCCGCGTGATCACGACTCAGGTGTAACAATACCACAATCGTGTGACAACTGACTAGCAGCAAAGTGAGTTCGTGGCGGTCAGCTCCGGGCGGGTGAGGTCTTCGTCCGTCAAAAATCGCTGTGAGACACTCGAGGAACGCCCCGCCAGAAAACGCGCGGTTTCTGACGTGGCCATGTGCGTTGGTGGGCGGTCAGTTCGCTGTGGTGGTGTTCTCGGGTGCGGTACCGTTCTGGTGGCGGGCGGCGGTTTGGATGGCTCGTCGTGCGGTGTTCACCCGCCAGGGGCCGAGTCCTGTCGGGGTGGGCTGGCCATTCTCGTTGAGCCGTGCGCATACCTCGGTCCAGGAGAGTCCTTCGCTGCGAAGTTCAGTGATGATGGGTGCTGCGTCGAGGGTGGCTTGCGATGGTGGTCGGCCAAGTGTTTCGCCTCGTGCAGCTCTAGCCGCGAGCGCCGCTCTGGTGCGTTCTGAGATCAGGTCACGTTCAAGCTGGGTGATCGCTGCGAGAACGGTGAGTAGGAACCTGCCGGTGGCGTGGGTGGTGTCGACTCCCAAATCAAGGATCGCTAGGGACCAGTCGTTGCGTCTGGCTCGATCGGCCAAGTCGAGCACGTCGCGAACGGATCGGCTCAGCCGGTCCAAGCTGGAAATGATGAGCACGTCGGCTTGGTGGGTGTCGAGCAGCTCCAGGGCTTGGCTGAGTCCTGGCCGCTTGCCGGGTGTGGTGGTGCCGGACACGGCGTTGTCGACAATTTCGACGTGTCGCCATCCCTTCGAGACTGCGTAGGCCGTGGTGCGCTCGCGTTGGGCCTCGATGCCCAGACCCGATGCGGCTTGCTGGCTTGTGGAGATTCGGAGGTAGCAGATCGCGTCAAGTTCAGCCATCGAGGGGGACCCTATACGTAAGGCTTGTGGTGGTCTATCGGGTTACAGCGTTGGCGGGTTGTCGTTTACGACCGAATCCGGTCATAGGGTCTTGCAGCCCGTACGGGCCGATTCCGGCGTGCAATACCCAGGAAGAACGCGCTGGGGTAACTGGTACAGCGACCTGGGGTCTGTGCGCACCGGAATCGCGACACACAGCAGCGGCGGCAACGACGACGTCGTCCAAAGGTTCAGTTGGCCCGCCGGCGTGGCGTTCGAGGTTCTGCCGGACGATTACGCAGTGATCTACGGCTGTGAGTGAAGGCTCCCACGGCGGGCCAACTGGTGGTGGTCATGATGGCTTCTGTTGTTCGATGGATGCGGCGGGGATGCCGATTAGGAGCAGTGGACATGGGTTGCCGACCCCGCGGTGTAGACGTTGCTCGAGTTTGGCCCAGTGTGTTGTGGCCTGACCGAACTTGTCGGTGGTGAACACTTTGGCCCAAGCCTCAACGAACGCTTCTTCGGCTTGTTCGACCAAGCGCCGCTGACGCGCTGTGGGAGCGACTCCGAACGGCTCCAGATCAGTGAAGGACTGTACGTTGTGACGCTCAGCGAAGGCTTTGACGATCGATCGGAGTTGGTTGTGCAGGGACCGGCCGCGGGTGACGATCACGCCGACGCTGATCGCGCCGTCGTGGTGGAGGCGTTGGAAGTTCTCTAGGTCACGGTCGAAGAACGGATCCTTGTTGTTCCATTCGATCTCCAACGCGACTGATCCCCGCTCGCTGTCGCGCACGTGGTCGATCTCGTGAGTCATCGCGGCGGTCTCGGTGCCGTCGACGATTTTGCGGATGTCGATGGTGCGCTTCTCCCATCCCGCGTCGGTGAGGGTCCGGCGAAGCCTTTGAGTCAATGGGGATTCGCCTCCTCCGCCTCGGATGAGTTCTATGTCGGGGATCTTGACCGTGGCTAGCGCCTCGCAGAGTTCTTCGAGGGCTATGCCGAAGTCTCGGACCATGATGGCTTCGGCGTGGTTTCGGGTGGCGGTGTCGAATCCCGCTTTCCTCAGATCGGCAAGATTCATACAGGCTGGCGGGTTGCGGAGTTGTGGGCGTAGGTGGGCCAGTCCGGGGCGTAGTCATCGTCGGCTTGGTCACCCCAAACGGTCCAACCGTCACGGACGCCGCGGCCGAACAGTTCGAGGTATGGACCCCAGGAGCACGCCTCGATCACGTCGTAGAGTTCGTCGGGCTTGCGGGAGTGCTCCCGTTTGCGAGAAGCGATCAGGTTCACTTGGCTTCGGCCGGGTTGCAGTGTGCGCGCCGATTTGCCTTTGATCCCGAACAACACCATCTCAGTGACGTTGCGGAAGTAGAAGCCGACCCCGCGGCCGTCTGAGCCGCCGTCCTTGCGCACCTTGTGCCACACGAGGTTGGTCTTGTAGTCGAATCCCCAGGCCTCCAGCACCAGCAGACCCCACGGCAACAGCGCGTTCGGAACCCAGAGATAGCAGTGGGCGGTCTCGTCAGTAATCTCAGCCACGGGCATCGCCGCGATCTCGTCGACGGCCAGCGTCTCGTAGCGGGATAGGCGACGATGCTCTGGAGCGACTTTGCCGGTGCGGTTCGTGAACCGCCACGGCGGGTCAGCGAGGATCGTTCCGAACTGGTGGCCATGCAAGCCGTTTTGCAACGCTGCGGCAGGAGTCACGACAGCGCTTTGACCAGCTCGGTGTAGGGCATGCGCTCGTCGACCATTGCCCCGCACAGAAGTGGATGTCTCATCGCTGCTCATTGGCTCGACTGTAGTGGGCGAGTGTGACGGGAGGTTTGATCTTCGGCTGCGGTGGTTCCCAGTCGGTAGACCTCGGCTCTCACGGCCGCCGCCGATCGCCCTCGACCACCACCAAACGCCGGCCTTCGCCGGTGCTGTTCTCGGGGGCTATAACCCCAGGCAAACCCTTCTTTTGGTCATTCTGGGCATCTGTGGGCCCTCAAATGCCGGCATTTTGGACGTCGAGGTCCTCCAGGACGCACAGATCGTCTCAGTCAGGCATCCAGTCGGTCACATCCTCAGAGGCTCACGTCTGGCAGCTCCTCGACGTCGGTGTCGTCCAGTCTGTTTACGACGAGCCGTCCGGACAATCCGGCGTAGGACTGTTTGAGTGTGTCGGTACGGGGTCGAGGCAGCTCCCCGGACGCGGCTTGGGTTTCCAGCGCGGCGACCGCGGCGGTCACGTCGTCGAGGGTGGCCATGCGCTCGACGTGGGGGGCGACGACGAACAGGTCGGTGGTCCAGTAAAGACCCCACGTCCTCGGTGCTGGCGCTCCGTTGCTCCGGCGCGGGTTGTCCTCGATGACAGCGAGTCCGAGCGCCGCGGCACGTTCATCGAGTTCGGCTGCGGTGGCGGTCATTGGCTGACCTCGATGGTGTGGCCGCAGAAAAGGCCGGCGGTTTGGTCGTCTCCGGTAAACATGATGATGCCGATCAGGTCGCCGCAGTCGGTACCGCCGCAGCCTCCCAGCGCGGCGTTGGCAGCGTCGTGAGTTGACGTGATGACGATCTCTTGGACGGTGCGGGTGTCGTCTCCCCACGGCACCACGTCGCCGGGTTTGAGGTTGATGGTTTGGGTGGTCATGTCTGCTCCGATTCTCGGTAGGTCTGGTTGTCTGTGTCGTAGTGCTGAACTGTCATCGAGCGTCGTGTCTCCGCGGCGCGCAGCACTGTCACGGTGGGGTGCTCGACGCTCCATCGTTGGATAGTTCCGACACTGAGACCGGTCGCGTGCGCAACCTTTGCGTAGCTGTAGTCCTTGGAGGCCTGGGCGAGGCCGGCGCGGACTCGGTTGGCGGCCGCGTGCAGCTCGTCGAGCAGTTCGACGAGGTACCAGGGGTCGGCTGGGGCTTGCTCGTCGGCCATGAACTAACCTTATCGGATTCGATACACCAGGTCTACCGGATTCGATACGGTGTTGTGTCGTCTAGCTGACACAAGGCGGGGGTGTCACACCCGCCGCGGTACCGTTGTCCTTGTGTCCGACCAATGCCAAGTGTGCCGAATTCGACTGGGCGTCGTCTGGGTGCCGTCGGTGATCGGAAACTCCGAAGTCTCGGTTTGTGATCGTTGCAAAATCGAGCGCGAGAAGCAGTTCGGCACCGAGTCCATTGGTCTTGCGGTAAATCGGCTCTGAGCGTCTTGACGGCTCGAAACGGCCGAATTGCCGGCTTTTTAAGGCGCACAGTTGCTCTGAATGCCGAAAAATGGGCTTTAGCTGGGGTTATACCCCAGCCAAACGGCAGGGATAACGGCGGTTTTGGGGCTTGGTTGGCGGCGATCGGCGGCTGGCCAGGGAACTTCAGAGGCTGATTTCGGGCGATGCCAACGGTGGCGGTTCGGGTTGGTGTAGTTCTTGGAGCCGGGTCAGCTCATTCGAGAGCCGGGTCATCTCATCTTCGACCCATGGCCATGATCTTCGTTCGAAAGCTTTGAACTCGATGTTGCGTAAAGCGGATTGGAAGTCGCGGTCGAAATGGGGGAAGTCGTCTTGGACTTCGGCAAGGAGTTCGTTCACCTCTTGGAAGGTTGGCCGCTCTCCAGTTCGAGGACGTGGTGACGGCCGACCCGTCGGCTCGTTCTGTACTGGCTGTGTGTCTTGTCGGCGCAGTTCTCGAGCCTACATGCCTGAGCGGGAACCGTTCTAGAGTTCGGGAATGAGCTGGCGAAGCTGCCAGAATGTGCTACGCACCAGCAAGCTCCCGAAGGTGAAGCTATCGGGGTCCCCCAAGATCGCCTTGATGGCATCGACGTCCCAGCTACCGTCGGCCCTCTGGTAGGTGTCGTAGAACCACCGGGGCACTTCCTGGTCAACGTAGACGCTACGCATCACCTCAACCATTTCTTGCCAACGACTGTCGTCGTACGGCCACGAACTGCTTCCGCCCTGCTGATGGTAGCGGCAGCCCACCCAGTAGTAGTCGTTGGCCCAGCCGCTCAGGCCGTCAAGGTGCATCAGCATCCCGGGTATGTCAGCGTACAATTCTATCGTGGCGCAGGAATCTGCGAGATTCCTGTCCTTGAGGAAATCGGCAACGTACATCCAGCCGGCTGCGATCGCCGGCGGATTGACGGTGAGGTCGGTCATCTGGTGATAGACGTGAGCCATCTCATGCACAGCGGTGCTTCCGCTGTCGATGAGGTCGAGAGTCCGGCCCTTGCGTCGAGCCTCCTCGACGTAAGGGCTGCCCGGAGTGAGCGAGAATATGGGTCCAGTGATCGAAATATATGAATCGCCGCTGGCGCAACCGCCACCGGCGCCACCTCTACAAGTATCGGCGACCGCCTCGAAGTCCGGTTCGTGCATGCGGGTCCCGACCTCGCTCAGCCATGGATACTGGCCCTCGAATGTGACGACCACTCTCTCCAAGAGTGCGCGAACCTCGTTGGCCGGGGTCGGGACCATGGCCTCGGCGGAGCGGCTTTGGCCGTGGCGGTTGACGGCCGTCACTCGGACTGCGTAGACGCCGAGATCAGGGATCTCGAGTGAGTACGCCCCGGTCGCCTCGCTGGATTGGACAATGAGCTGGCGGTTGGAGCCGAAGCCCTCATGGCTACGGCGCCATTCAACGACGTAGTGATCTACAGGACCGCCGCTGCAGGGACTCGTCCAGCCGACAGTGACTGGCTGCGCGGGTCGTCCCTCTCGGTCGAGAACGTTGATGCGGACGATCTGCACGTCGGCAGGCCGGGCAGGCTCGCCCTCAGAGGGCGCCTGCCGTTGGCAACTAACCGCCGTTGGAATCAATACTGAAGCAGATGCCGAGGTGTCGGCCTCATTGAGGAACCGGAGCCTCGGCGCATCTCGCTGGCCTGTGAAGTTGGATCCCCAGCAGGTGACGGTCTGGTCGACGCGCAATCCGCACGAATGGCGACGGCCGGCGGAGACTGCCAGGAATCGGCCTGCTGGAGCATCACGCTGGCCATATTGGTTGCCGCCCCAGCAGGTGATGGTCTGGTCGACCAGCAATCCGCACGAATGCGTACCACCCGCAGAAACCGCCAGGAATCGGCCCGTAGGAGCGTCGGATCGGCCGTCGTGATAGACCCCTAGCGTATTGTCGAAGTTTAGGTCACTTCCCCAGCAGGTGATGGTCTGGTCGACCAGCAATCCGCACGAATGCCTACCGCCGGCGGAGATCGCCAGAAAGCGACCTTCGGGAGCGTCACGCTGACCGCGTTTGTTGCTTCCCCAGCAGGTGAGGGTCTGGTTGACGAGCAGCCCGCACGAGTGCTCATCTCCCGCTGAGACTGCTAGGAACCGGCCCGCAGGAGTTGAATTAGCGCGCCCCGAGCAGGTGATGGTCTGGTCGGTGCGCAGCCCGCACGATTGCCACGCGCCGACGGAGACCGCTAGGAACCCGCCCGCAACCGGAAGGAGCTGGCCCGAGGGCAGCACCACGCCCAGGGCAAACTCCTGTTTGCCCCAAAGGTGCGATCCCCAACAGGCGACCGTCCGGTCAGCGAGAAGTCCGCACGAGTGTTGGAAGCCTGCAGAGACTATCTCGCCGCCGGGCGCTATCGCAGACTCCCCGCCAGGGTTCTCCCGATCATCATCGTGTACATACAGTCCCCCGGGACTGTAGATTCTTCCCCAGCACCCGATGCGGCCGTCGGTCCAGATGCCGCAGTTATGGTTGAAGCCTGCGGATACAGCGGTGAACGTGCCCTGTTGGGCGACGGTAAAAGTGTCGGGCCAGCATGTGATGGTGCTGTCGGTCCTGATGGCGCAGGTATGGCCGGGGCCTGCGGACACAGCGGTGAACGTGCCCGCAGGGGCGTCGGACTGTCCGTACTCGTTCGATCCCCAGCATGTGATGGTGCTGTCGGTCCTGATGGCGCAGGTATGGTAGCCGCCTGCGGACACGGTGGTGAACGTGCCCGCAGGGGCGTCGGACTGTCCGTCGTCGTTGTTGCCCCAGCATGTGATGGTGCTGTCGGTCCTGATGGCGCAGGCATGATTCTCGCTTTGATTCTCGCCTACGGACACGGTGGTGAACGTGCCCGCAGGGGCGTCGGACTGTCCGGAGTAGCCGCCCCAGCATGTGATGGTGCTGTCGGTCCTGATGGCGCAGGTATAGTAGAGGCCTGCGGACACGGTGGTGAACGTGCCCGCAGGGTCGGGGGACTGTCCGTAGTCGGTGTTGTTCCACCAGCATGTGATGGTGCTGTCGGTCCTGATGGCGCAGGTATGGTAGGGGCCTGCGGACACGGCGGTGAACAACCCCGCAGGGGCGCCCGTCATAGGCGATCCGTCCGCGTTCCAGCATGTCAAGGTGCCGCTGGTCTTGACGACGCACCACCCGCGGCTGGCCGAGATGATTCCGCCGCCGTCCATGGCGGCGTTGAGTTGTACGGATGCGTCTGATGGTTGTTCCGCTTCTTCGGCCTCGCCGGGGTTCGGCGCGCATACTGGCGACGCTGGATCGACGGTTACTGTTGGTGTGTTGTTGTAGCGCCATAGGAACGTCACTACCTCCGCGCGTGTCAACGCCCGGTCAGGTGTGAACGTCGTCGCGCTGGTGCCGGTAGTGATCTCGTTGTGCGCCGCCCACGACACCGGCCCCTGCTGCCAAGTTGCGGCAACGTCGTCGAACGAATGCTCGGCAGCCGCCGGGTTACCGGCGAGACGCCATAGGAACGTCACTACCTCCGCGCGTGTCAACACCCGGTCAGGTGTGAACGTCGTCGCGCTGGTGCCGGTAGTGATCTTGTTGTGGACCATCCACGACACCGCCGACCCCGCATCGCCCCCAGCGGTCACGTCGCCGAACCCGTGCGCGGGAACGCCGGCGGTTGGGCGACCCTGCATGTTCCACAGGTAGACCGCGGCGTCGCCGCGAGACACCGCCGTGTCGGGACCGAAACAGGCACCGTCAAGGCCGGTGATGTCTTCATCAGCAGACCACTGGACAGGCTCAACGAAATACTTGCCCACGGCAACGTCGCCGTAACCGGCCACCGCCCCGGCATCAGACCCCGCAGACAACCCCCACACCAACAACGCCGCCACCAACAACGACCGGCGGACACGTCCGCGGCCCCACACACACACAGAAACAACAGCAGCGTCATAGGTCACGGTCTCTCCAGTCATAGAGCCAAGAAACCTAGCAAAGACCCACACGCTCAGCCTAGACGACGACTGAGACGCCACGCCCGCAAACCCGGCCACGTCGAACTGACCGAACTCGACACCGGCTGGAGATTCGTACAGTCCTGGGAGTACGACAACAGTCGCCTCCTGGCGCAGGGCGACCACACCGCGGTCGACACACTCGACGAGCACGGCCGAGTCCATGCCGCTGCGGACTGGTCCGAAGTCGTAGCCAACGTCGTTGCCCACCACCGGCATGCGCTGCGATCCGACCAAAGTTTTCTGGCCACCGCGGCCACACGCGCAGAAGTCGCCGCCCTCAACATGGCCCTGCGCCGTGATCTCGACCTAGGCCCGGAGCTACTCAGGCTGCACCGTGCCGACCTCGATCTCGCCACCCCCATCGCCCGCAACGACATCATCGTCACGGGCCGCAACGATCCCACCCTGCTCGACAGCGCCGGCAACGCGGTGCTCAACGGTGCTCGATGGCGGGTGCTGGGTCTGCATAACGATCACCTCCACGTCGAACGCCTCGACAACCCCGCCGTCACCGCCCTACTCCCCCAGGACTACATCAACGGAGCCAACCCAGACGGACGCCCGTGGGTCGAGCACGCCGTCGCCTCCACTGTTCATCGCGCCCAGGGCGTCACAGTCGACCACTCAGTAACCGTTGCCGTCGCCGGAGCCAACCGCAGCCAGGTCTACGTCGGTTTAACCAGGGGCCGCAACGCCAACCATGTCGTCGTCACCGATGCCGACGACCGCGGCCAGACCATTGCCGTGCTGCGCACAGCGATGGATCGACTTGCCGACGATGTGACCGGGATCGAGCACGCCGCGGCCTCCCCCACCCCTTCCTCTGTACCGGGTACTTTGAGTGAGTTCAACACCTGGTTCGCCACCGTCCAAGCAAGGTTCGAGAACCTCGACCAGGACCTCCAAGCCGCTTCTCGTGCCGCCGACTTCAAATATCAGGACCGCGAGTCGTGGCCACGGCTGTGGGAGGAATTGACCAGACTAGAAGAAATCCAGCAGCCGCCTCCGATGACCGAGCCACAAGAACTCGACATCGACTTCTGATCAGCCACCACCGTCGCTCACAGCCCGAGCCGGTCAACGTCGAGCCGGGTACGCCCGATCGCCGGCCCTCAGAGCCGATTCGCCGCGAGGGGTTGTGCTATCCCCCGGTCAGGGTGCTGAACACGTACAGCGCGAGCAGCGGGACGACGACCACGACCGTTAGCCGCTGGACGGCGGCGATCAGGAACGCGGAGACGGCCCGCATGGACAGCCGCAGCCTCTTACTGAAGGTGAGGCCGGGTCGTAGGCCAAGGTTAGGGCTTTGCCGCTCAGGAAGGTCTGTCGCCCGCTCGGGGCAGTTCCATGTGGTAGCTTGCACCGACCAGTTCGCCGTCTCATGGGAGCGTCTGAGATGACGACCATTCCCCAACGATTCAGTGGTGCCGAACCGAGCGCTTCGGACGTGCTGCGTATCCCGACCACGATTGAGCCCAACGCGCTCTACTACGGCGACTGCTTGGAGGTGATGAGGAACTGGTCACAAGAGCAGGTCGACCTCATTTACCTGGACCCTCCGTTCAACAGCAACCAGGACTACAACGTGCTGTACGGCCATGACGAAGGCCGTGGACGCACAGCACAGCGGCAGGCGTTCACCGACACATGGCGCTGGGACGAGGCCGCTGAAGAACGCGTGGACGCTCTGAAGGCGCTAGGTCACGCGAACCCGTTGCGTGATCTGACCGTTGCGTTAGAGACGCTGCTCGGGGAAGGCGGAATGCTCGCCTACGTGTCATATATGGCTGAACGTCTGTACGAGTGCCATCGCGTGCTCAAACCGACGGGGAGCATTTACGTTCACTGCGACGACACAGCCGTTCACTACATCAAGGCCGCCTTGGACGCTATCTACGGTCCAGAGCGCTACCTAAACGACATCACCTGGCGACGAGCTGTCGCCCACAACGACGCTGATCGCTATGGTCGCATCTGCGATCACATTCTGTTCTATTCCAAATCAGACATCTACACCTGGAACGGTGACGAGGTTCTTACCCCACACTCAGAGGACGACATCGAATCGTCGTATCCGTACGACGACGACGACGGACGCGGCAGGTACCGGTCGGACAACATCACCGGAGCGAAAGCCAGCGCTGGCGAGTCTGGCAAGGCTTGGCGCGGCTATGACATCAGCAGTCGCGGCCGCCATTGGGCCGCACCCAAGACTCGCGGTTACGCTCAGTGGATAGACAAGAACATCATCCCTGGCTACCTTCAGATCGAAGGAGTCCACGACCGGCTGGACGCACTGGACCGTGCCGGGATGATCCATCACCCAGGCGAACGCGGATTCTGGCCAGGTCTCAAGCGTTATGCGAAAGCCCGCTCAGATGGTGTGAAACCCCAGTCGCTCATTCTGTCGCCCGGTGGGTTCACGAACTTCAACAAGGGCTCGGAATGGGTCGGCTACGACACGCAGAAGCCCTTGGCCCTTCTTGACAAGCTCATCCGAGCATCGTCCAACAAAGGCGACTTAGTGCTTGACCCGTTCGGCGGTTGCGGCACGACAGCCGTAGCTGCTCGTCAGAGCGAACGCCGGTGGGCCGTGATTGACATTTCAGTTGAGGCGTTGGAGGTCACAAAAAACCAGCGTCTAAGCAAGAGCGGAGTTGTCGACACAACCATCTTCGGCATCCCTGCGGATGTGGAATCTGCCCAGTTACTCGCCCAGACCGACGCGATGGCCTTTGAACGATGGGCAGTTCAGGCCATTCCGGGGATGCTGCCCAACGAAACGCAGGTGGGCGATAAGGGCATTGACGGGACGGGCGAAGTCTTTGGCTCCAAGGATGTCATCGGAGGTGACGAGAGGGCCAAGAAGCCCTTGGTGCTCGCTCAGGTATCAGCGTCGCATAAGCCGACGCTGAGCAAGGTTCGTGATTTCTGCCGTGTGCTGAACCGGGACGGAGCAGCCCTTGGCATCTTCATCACGGTGGACTGGAAGCCGACTAAATCCGCGAAGTCAGAGGCGCGCGAGATGGGCAAGGTCACTGCCGGAGGGACGACCACCGAGTATCCGCGGCTTCAGTTCTGGTCCATCCGCGACCTCTACAACGACAAGATGCCCAACCTCCCGCCTCTGAAGAACCCGCACACGGGCAAGGCCGTAGAGATGTCGCTGTTCTAGGGCGAGGCAGCCCTTCCCGCGCCAATCACCGATGCATCCTGAGCGTCGTCCAGTCAGGATGCTGTCTACGGAATCACTTGGTGGGTGCGCGGTGGGCGGTGTGCGGCTGCTAGCGGAGTGAGGCGATGCCCGCCAGAGCCGAGGGCCCCCGATCTGCGGTTGGCTCGCTGGACACGCACCTTCGCTGAACTCGAAGACGACATGGCTATCCCGACCGACTTCGAGACGGTGCTGAACCGGATCATGTCCGGCCACGACACCGATGATGGGAACCATTCCGTGTAACCCCCCTTGAATGCCTCACCCAGCACTGTCGTTGGCGATCCGTAACGCCATTTCTTGTAGGATCGTTTGCGGGTCGTGTTGGTGTTGTGGGGGGTTGGCGATTAGCCAGCTTGTGAGGTTCACGAGGACTAGCGCGAGTTCGGCTAGTGCTCGGTCTCCTTGGTTCCACACGTCTCCTAACAGTTCGTTGAGTTCTGTTTTTGCGTCGTCGGTGTTTTCTAGCCGGAGCGTGACCATCGCTATCGCAGTCGATACAAGATGTGGTTCGGAGCTTGGGGTCATGGCACACCACCGTGGTGTTGACAGGTTTGTTGTGTTCGTTGGGCAGAACGGGGCAGTCTAGGTGAGGCGGTGTTTGTTGCCCCAGAGTAGGGTGTTGAGGGTGTGTTCGAGGCGTGCGAGGGTGTCGATGTCGCACCAGCATTTGCCGTTGCGGATTTTGCTTAGGGTTGCTGGGCTTAGCCCTGCGGCGGCTGCTACGTGCCGTGCTTGATGCTTGCCCGAGCAAGCCGACGCCTAAACCGCCGACGCCACGCTCCCGCCATAACCTCGCCCTACTTGCGCCATAACACAGCCACAAGCCTTGATGTGATCACCGATCGAGAACTTCGAGCGTTTTTATGAGCGATCGGAGCTGCACGAGGCCTTCGCCGGCACCGCTGCAGACCGATCCGGAACCACAAGAACGGCGGAAATTACGATTATTGGGAGCTGAGCGCTTCGATCTACGTCAGTCGACTAAAGCAGCTACCGCACCGTCAACGCCATAAAACCCGCCGTGAAAGCACCATAAACCCGCCATACGCCTGCCATAAACCGCCATAGTACCGCCACAGTCTGGTAGGGTTGCGAGTGTGAACCGTCACCGAGCATCCATCGCCGTCGCCAACGGTAAAGGCGGAGTAGGCAAAACGACGGTCACCGCGAACGTTTCAGCGTTATGGGCGGCCGCAGGCCTCGATGTGATCGCCGTGGACCTCGACCCGCAGGCGAACCTCGCGGCCGCGCTCGGCCTGGACCCGCTCGACCCCACGGCGGCTCCGGGTTCGGTGGCCACCGGACGCCCCAACCTGCGCTACGCCACCTGGTCACTAGGGGACCAGCCCTCAGAGATGGCACAAGCGCTCAGAGACGGCCTCGACGACAGCGGGGCAGACCTCGCGGTGATCGACACACCGCCCTCAGCGTCGTCGCCGTTAGCCGACGCTGCGTTATCCGCCGCCCGCTGGCTGTTGATCCCGGCACGCTGCGACCGTCACTCGGTCGACGGTATAGCCACGCTCCTGCGCCGGGCGCTCGCCGCAGGAGACGGACGCATCGACCCGCTAGGCGTCGCCCTGTTCGCAGTCAACCCCAGGGCCACGTCGATCCTGGCCGACACACGCG
>JAKZTU010000295.1:0-3182 GCA_047516945.1 Acidimicrobiales bacterium | reverse complement strand
ACCTGCAACTGAGGGAGATTGGGGTCGGCAAGCGCTTCGCCTGATGTCGTGCGCCAAGGCTTGAACCACTCGCGGCCCGCGGTCAGCGTGGCGATGCGCGCCTCGATGCCGTCGGAGACGATCAGGATGGTGTTCATCGTGAACAGAGTCGGCAGTTCGGCCTTGTAGGTCTGCAGCTGCTGCCAGGCGCTCCAGACGGTTGCATCCTCGTCGGTTGGGTTCTTCAGTTCGACGATGCCAAGGGGAAGGCCGTTGACGAATAGGACGATGTCAGGGCGGCGCTGGTGCTTATTCTCGACCACCGTGAACTGGTTGACGGCGAGCCAGTCGTTGGCCAGCGGTCGCTCGAAGTGGACGACACGCGCCTGAGCGCCTCGGATTGCCGCGCCGTCCCGGTACTCCACCGTGACACCGTCCAGCAGCATGCGATGCACGGCCCGATTGCAGGCCTCGACCGTTGCACCCTGGGGCCGGGTTAGCTTGCGGTAGGCGTCGTCCAACGCGAAGTGTGGAAGATCGGGATTGAGGCGATTGAGCGCAGCACGGAGTCGCCGTGCGAGCACTACTTCGCCATAGTCCGTGCGCTCGGCACCCGGCGTATCTGGGGCCATGTCAGGGCCGTGCGCAGAGTTCCATCCGAGGCTGCGAAGCCACTCGAGCGAGGCGTGCTCGACCGATGTTTCTGACACACCGACCTGGCTAACCCTCACGACGCCGGCCCGCAGGTCTTGGGTGCATGCGCCCGTCGACTCACGATATCGCCGCGACTGTTTCTTGGGCTTGAAACACCCGGATCTCGCCGCTGATGAGCTTTGGGAGGAGCAGGTCGCGAAGGCGCGTGAGATAGTCGCGTTGGCTCAGGGCGAGTCCAATCTGGTCGACCATCCCCCGTGACAGTGCCGAGAATGCTTCCCTGACTGGTTGGGTCGCCAAGACAGTTGGTGATTCCGCGACAGCATCGGGCCTCACCGCAGGATACGCGCCTCCGTCGGCTAGGCGAGCGAGTCGATCGATGTTACGGCGTGATGTGGCCGAGCACCAGACGAACTCGCGGTCTGCGTCTAGTCTTGGGCGCAATACGGCGAAGCCCGTACTCGCAGTTAATCCTTCGTCGTACACCAGAGCAAAAGAGCCATTGGCTGGTCGGACCGTACCGATAATCGTGTCCCCGCGGCGTAGGACGCGGCGGGCACGGCTCGGAGCCTCATTCCAACGGTACTGACTAACCTGCTCAATGCGTCCCCACTTGGTGCTGGCAAGATCGACGTAGACGACCGATGTCGGAGCATTCCTAGAGGTCCAGGACTCGGGATTCAGGTTGGCGATGTCGCGAACCGTGCCTACAGCCCAATCCTCTGGAATTGCGCCAACGTCGGATTGGACGAGCCGATCAGGAAAGAGAGCCGCCACATTCGAAGGCAGCCCTGTGTCGTACCCTTCCATCTTGGCCCGTACCGGATCGAAGTCCACGAACCACGACTTGAACAGCGCCCGCGCCATCGCCTCAAGCGTCTCGTTCATGCGCCGGTTCAGGTCAATCTTGTTGTCCAGCGCGCCGAGGATGTGGGCAATGGCACCTTGCTCGGGAAGTGGTGGCGTGGCTGCCATGATTCTCTGCAGATCCCGCTTTGTGACGTGACCGAGACCTGTAGTCTGTTTGTTCCGCGCAATGCCTATGAAGTTGACCTTCAGATGCTTCAAGAGGTAGTAGAAGAAGGTGGGATCGACTCCTTCGACCGGTGTGACACGAAATACGTGCTGGTTGAGCCAACCTTCCGGGCCTCGCCACCAAAACGCGTCTATTGATGTCTCTGGTTGGCCGGACCACGCGAACAGTAAGTCGCCAGGGCGAACAAGCACTGTCTCGTGGTAGGCCTGCTCGGTGAATCTGGTTTGGCCAGAGATACCTCCCTTGATCTCCGCTATTTTGATGACAGGCTTGCCACTCGCGGTGAAGTGGATGTTGCGGAACGCAAGTCCGTTCACCCATCGGGCAAGGTCGTATAGAGGGCGTCGATGCCAATGGGACGGATAGATGGGGCTGTAGAGCCAATGTTTCTGAGCGACGGTAGTGGGTTCAGCCCCCATATCCCAATTCCTTCAGATTGGCCAGGATGGCGGCATCCAGCTTCGCCGCCTCGACGTGTTGCTCGCGAAACTGGGTGGCGAGCCGCGCCATCTGTTCGCCGAAAGGCTCGCCGTCGTCCTCCTCTGCTGCCGCTCCGACGAATCTGCCTGGAGTGAGCACGTAGCCGTTCCGACGTATCTCCTCCAAGTAGGCGCTTTTGCAGAAGCCGGGCACGTCGGCATAGTCGCCTGCTTGGGCTTCCCCGCGCCAAGCGTGGTAGCTGTCCGCGATGCGCGCGATGTCTTCGTCAGTCAGTTCTCGGTGAGTACGATCCACCATGCTCCCGAGTTGGCGGGCGTCTATGAAAAGGACCTCGCCGCGCCTGTCACGGAAGGTTCCCCCTCGGCGGTCGCGGGCGAGGAACCAGAGAGAGACTGGGATCTGGGTCGAGTAGAAGAGCTGGCCGGGTAACGCAACCATGCAGTCGACAAGGCTCGCCTCGATCAGGATCTTCCGGATCTCGCCCTCTCCGGACTGGTTCGAGGACATGGAACCGTTGGCGAGGACGAATCCGGCGGTACCGTTCGGTGCTAGGTGGTGGACGATGTGCTGTACCCATGCGAAGTTGGCATTGCCCTTCGGCGGAACGCCGTATTGCCACCGCTTGTCGTCGACTAACCGCTCGCCGCCCCAGTCGGAGACGTTAAACGGCGGGTTGGCCAGTATGTAGTTGGCCCTGAGGTCGGGGTGGCGGTCGTTGTGGAAGCTATCGCCATGTGCGATCTGCCCCTCGATACCGCGGATGGCAAGGTTCATCCGGGCGAGCCGCCACGTTGTGTAGTTCGATTCCTGGCCGTAGACGGAGATGTCTCCGGCGGCCTCTCCGCCGTTTGCGTTTCCAGTCGCGTGCGCGTTGATGAACTCGATCGACTGTACGAACATGCCCGACGAACCGCAGCAAGGGTCGTAGACGCGCCCATGAAAGGGCTCGAGCATCTCGACCAGGAGCTTAACGATGCACCGCGGCGTGTAGAACTCACCGCCCTTCTTGCCTTCGGCGCTCGCGAACCGGGACAGGAAGTACTCGTAGACGCGTCCGAGGACGTCCTCGGAG
>JAKZTU010000294.1:0-7394 GCA_047516945.1 Acidimicrobiales bacterium | reverse complement strand
CACAGCGGCGTCGCTGGTGCGGCCCTCATAGAAGATCGGCACAGTCGAACCATCAGCCTCCGACTCACGCAGCGTGTACTGGTCGAGATAACCGCCAAAAATCTCTAGAGTTTTCTTGCGCTTGCCCATGATGATCGGCGTGCCGGTGAAACCGATACGGGCCGCGTTTGGCACGGCGTTCATGAGGCTGGCGTGCAACGCCGACCCGTGGGAGCGGTGGGCCTCGTCGACCATCACCAGCATCGACTCCGACTCGTTCAATGCCTCAGATATCTCTTCGTCTCGATTTTTCTGGATCGTTGCCATTACCACGCCTGGACCGGGCTGGCTGAGCAGTCCCTTCATGTCTGCGGCGCTTTGGGCGACATGGATGGTCTCGTCTACCAATGCGGCTGTGTCTTTGAGTTGCTTCTGAAGGTCAATGCGGTCGGTGACCAGCACGATCTTGAACTTCCGCAATTCGGGGTGGCTGCGCATCGCCCGGATAAGGAACACCATGGTGAGGCTCTTGCCCGACCCTTGGGTGTGCCAAATGATCCCACCTCGACGGTCGACATGGCCGTCAGCGGCGCGGGTTTCACCCGTCAGTAGCCGCTGTATCGCCCTCTGCACGCCTCGGTATTGCTGGTAGCGACCCACGATCTTGGTGGTGCGGCCCGAGCCGGGTTCAGTGAAGAGCGTGAAGTGCCGCATGATGTCGAGCAGCCGCTCCGGTGCCAGCATCCCCGCGGTGAGCAGTTCTTGTTGGGTGAGCGCGTCGGTTGGCTTGTTGAGCGACGCAGCAACTTCTTCGACTGTGGACGGGCACGGGTCCTTCCACGCCATGTAATGCTCGGGAAGCGCTGTGAATGTTGCTGCTTCGGCTCGTTCGCCGGTTGTGGCAACGGTTAGCTGGTTCGTCCAGAAGAGTTGTTCCGCTCCTTCGTTGATTTCGCTTCCGCGTTGGTTGGCGTACCTGCGGAGTTGGTCGATGGCATCGGTAATACCGCTGTCGTGCCCAGGTGGTTTGGCTTCGATCACCACCAACGGGATTCCGTTGACAAATAGCGTCACATCTGGCCGGATGTTCGGAGCCTGCCCTGGCGTGGCAACCGCGAACTGCGACACCGCTAGGAAGTCATTGGCCTTCCAGTCGTTCCAGTCGATGTAGTTGATGGTCTGATCCCGACCTCCGTGCCACCCATTCAGCCCGGCAACCGCGAAGCCTTGGAGCAATAATCTGGTGGCCTGCTGGTTGGCTTCAAGCAGCTTCGCTCCCGCCGGCATCGACCGTAGTTCTGCCACTGCCGCGTTGATCCTGGACTCGTCCAACCAGGGGCTTCCATCCGGTCCGAGGTTGATCTTCTTCAGCGCGGAACTAAGTCGCCTCTCAAGAAGCACATCGCGATCCGACGACCGTACGTCAACTCCATCAGCCTGCCGTTCGGACCAGTTCAGCGTTTCCCACCCCAAGAAGGACAGATGCTCGAGCAACGGCCGCTCGACCCTCTCCCATTCCGGGCCAGAACTCACGCCGCCACCGTTCGGACTCGCCCCGACAGCAAGTCGGTAGCTAGTCCTGTGCGCGTTTCGTCCAGCTTTCGGAGTAGGCCCTGCTCACGCGAGATTGCCTCCTCTTGTACCGACAACGAATCGGCGACTGCCTCCTGCTGCGGGAGGTCTACCAGAGGGATTTCAATCCGTTCCAATTCTGCTCGCCGTATTCCGGTTGCAGTTGTCCCTGTCGACCGTCTTCGTAACTCAGACTGAAAGCTCTCGCCTCGCAGGTACCAATAGGCGAAGTCATTCAGCAACAGCGCAGGGGTGAATCGCAAGAGAACAACGCGTTGCGAGAGGATGTAGCGATGATCATCAGGAACGCGGGCGATGTTGCCAAGCGGTGCCTCCATAGTGATCAGCAAATCACCCCGTTCTAGGTCGCCCTGTGTCATCCACCGCTGGTACAAGTCGTCGGATCCCAAGTAGCACTCTTTACCAAAGTCAATTCTGCCCATCTGAACATTGTTCGCGGACAATGCGGGAATCTCCCCATCTCCCCAGTCCATCCCCAGCTTCTTGGGCGTGCGTCCGCGGTAGTCCATTCTGAGCTGAAGCAATTCTCCGAGAGGCCGATGAGCCGTTGCGACTTGATTCGAACGGCCTGCGAGCGCTTCGACGAGTCCATCCAACGTCGCTGTTCTCTTGGCAATGACGCGTTCGGTGGCTTGGATGGTTTCGTCGATCGTGTCGAGAATCTCCGCGATCCGCCGCTGCTCCTCCAGCGGGAATTGAGGAATCTCCAACAGGGCAACGTCTCGCTCAGTGACCGCGGGGTAGTTGGAGCCGACTTCCAAACGCCTCGCTTGTCGCTCTGCGGCGTCGGAGAGGAGGTAGTGGATAAGGAAGCGACCGCTCGCTGCGCATTTCCTCGGGCGAAGCACGCAGAAGCCCGTCGAAGCCACGAAATTCCCGTCTGACGCCAGCGCGTGAGAGCGAAGTCGGGGTCGAACAGTTCCAAACAGAACGTCACCATCCCTAACGACCCGACGGGCTCGACTCGGAGCATCAGCAAACCGGAGTTGTTCCAGCGAACCGAGGTCAATTGATCCAGTTGTGACAGACGATAGGTCAATGTAGTCGAACGTGAATTCTGCCGGTGTATCGGTTCCTAGCGACTCGCAATTGAAGTCAGCGAGTTCACTCAGGGTCACAAAATCGCAAGACTCAGGCATATCCGAGGTCCTTGAGGTGTTTTTCGAGTCGGGTGGTGGCAGTGTCGCGTTCGGTTTCGAGATCCCAGAGAGTGGTGCCGTACTTGTCGACCAGGTTGTCGTACCACGCGAGGGCAGTCCGTTCGATATCAGCGAAGTAGGTAGCTACGAGCGTCTCGATGGGGCTACGGAGCACGCCGATGACCTCGACGGGAGCAGCCGTCTCTGACTTAGCGTCGAGGGTCTGGCGGGCGGTGGCCAGCAATGAGGCGTCAATTTCCTTAAGCAACTTCTTGGCCTTGGTGCGCTCCGATTTCATCTTCTTGATATCGGCTGGCGTGGGGGCGTCGTCGTCGAACCCGTCGTCTTCCTCGCAGGCAGCATCAGCTGCTTTGATCTCGGCATCCAGGGAGGCGAGCGCGGCTGCAAGCTCGGCCCGGGAGGTCAACTGGGGGCTGGCCAGGAGCTTGATCGCAATCTGATCAGTCAAGTCGGTGGCGTTCTTGTCGCCTTGGCTGGCTTCGGCGGTGGTGAGCCAGCCCTCGATGACTGCCTTGTAACCCCGGCTGACCGCAGTCTGGAGTTCGTGGACGTTGTCCTCCCACCATGTGGCGGCGATGCCCGAAACGTCGAAGCGGTCCATCCCGGCAGCGGCCATATTGGCGCTAAAGTCCTCAACGAGCTGCCGGCGCAAACCGGCGAGGCTGGCCAGGCCGGGCAAGTCTCGCAGGATCGGTTCGACGGTGTCAGCCCACCACTGGGGCCAAGGGTTAGCGGCTGCACGCTGGGCCACGGCGTAGCCGATAGCGCCGTGTGCGGCTTCTCGACCTTCGGGAGAGGCGATGTTGTGGCACCAGTCGGCGTAGCCGTCCCCCCGATCAAAGAACAGGACCTCGAAGGCATTCAGCCCAGCCCGCTCCAACAGGCCCGCGGCGGCGTCGATCTCAGCCACGGGCACGCCGCCGTGGAGGTGGGCTCGCACGTCGTGGGGCTCGGGCGGTGGGGAGTTGTCGGCGTAGCGGCGAATGTTGCAGTTGAAGTCATTATCGGCCAGCTCTTCGATGGCGACGGTCTTGGCGAACCCGTCCACATCGGCGAAGTCCCGGTAGGCCGCTGTGATCTTCTCTTCGTCCCGGGGGCGCAGGTGATTCTGGGCACGGCCCTCGCCGTAGTCGCGATCAGCGTTGATGAACAGCACCTTGCCCCGCCGCTCGGGCTGTTTCGAACCCTTGGCCCGCAGGATCAGGATCGCGGCGGGGATGCCGGTTCCATAGAACAGGTTCGGGCCGAGGCCGATAACCGTATCGAGCAGGTCGTCTTCGATGATCTTCTGCCGGATAGAGCCTTCGGCACCGCCCCGAAAGAGCACACCATGAGGCATGACCGTTGCCACAATCCCGTCCGGTTTGAGTACGGCCAGCATGTGCTGCAGGAACATCAGGTCGGCCTTCTTGCCCCCCTCAGGGGTATAGCCGTAGTGGAACCGCTCGGTGTGGGCGAGCGAATCCTTGTCGTAGTTCTGGCTGAACGGAGGGTTGGTGATGACACTGTCGAACCGCTTCAGCTCACCGCCGCTGGTGTGCTCGGGGTTGGTGAGCGTGTCGTTGTTCTTGAGGTCGGCGTCTCGGATGCCGTGTAGCAGCATGTTCATCTTCGAGATCGACCAGGTGGTGCCGTTGTTCTCCTGACCAGCGAGCACAAGATTGGCTGGATTTCCGCCGTTGTCGACCACGTGGTTGCGGGCGTATATCAACATCCCGCCCGAGCCTGAACACGGATCATAGATCGCCATGCCTTCCTGCGGATCGACGAGTCGCACCATCAACTGCACAACGGGACGAGGTGTGTAGAACTCACCACCCTTCTTTCCCGCGGAATCTGCAAAGTCACGGATCAGGTACTCGTATGCGGCCCCCAGCAAGTCGGGGAACTCAAAATCCTCGTTGCGAAGCCGGTACTTCGAGAAATGATCTATGAGATCACGCCACTTCTTGTCCGAGACCGCCGTGTTCCCGACCCGCCGACTGAAGTCGATGTGCTGCAGCACACCCTCAAGCGACTCTGGATTGCTCTGCTCAAGAGCGCCCAGCGCCTTGTTCAATCCATGGCCCACCTGTTGATGTAGCTCGTCGAGCAGATACGACCAGCGCGCCTGTGGTGGCACGAAGAAATCGTCATAGAAATCTGCGTCATCGGCCCGATTTTCGGCTTGCTCCTGCGAGCGACCTTTCGCGAGTTGCTCCTTGATCACCCGCTCACGCTCCTCGTCGAACACGTCGCTGGCTCGTTTCAAGAACAGAGCGCCGAAGATGTACTCCTTGAACTCCGACGCGTCCATCTTTCCGCGCAGTATGTCTGCTGCCGCAAAGAGATGCCTCTCCAGCTGGGGAAGGGTGAGCACTTGACGAGAGTAACCGGCGCGGTCGCTGTCACACCCACTCAGCATCATCGTCCTCAGGTCTCTCGCCGCCCGAGCCACCTGCAGGAAGGAGGGCAGCCACCACAACAAAGCAGAAAGCCCCTCCAATGGACGGACCAACAGAACGGCACGGGTCTCCAGATTCGGTAGAACCCAGTATCTATGTCGCCTCGCTGAGCGACTACAACAACGGCCATCTCCACGGCTGCTGGATCAGCGCCGCGCAAGACCCCGAAACTATCTACGCCGAGATCCACCAGATGCTCGCAACATCACCATCACCCCAGGCCGAAGAGTGGGCCATACACGACTACGAAGGCTTCACCCCCCACGACATCTGTGAAACCGAAGACATCCCCACCATCGCCCGCATAGCCATGGAGATCATCCAGCAACGGCTGGCCTTGAACACGGTCCTCGGAACGTGAACGTGAGCTTCGATTCCCATCGACATCCACGAAAGGACCCTCGCTGCCATGCCGATCCACCGCTGCGAGCATCCCAGCGATCTACCCTGAAGTACGGTCGATTGGTTCCAAACCGGAAATCAATGACAATCTTGACCTCGAACAGCCGTGACAGGGGGGCAAGTGCTGGCAGCTGAATTGGGGCTCGCGCTGGACGCGCTTGGGAAGACCCCCGAAGAACACGTCGTCTCGCTCGCAATCGACGGATCCAAAATGCACGCCACATTCGAACTCTGTTCCTCCGAGCACGAGCGGAGATCGCAGGAAGGTGTTGGAGCCATTACGTCAACAGCTCTCCTGTGCAGTCTTTGGCTACTACCTTCAGGCGGTCCGATAGCTGCTGAAGCACTGCCTGACGCGAAAGTGGACCAGCTGCGCGCAGCTCCTTACACCGTCATCGCGACGGATACTGGGTTCGAACGAACCTATTCCCCTCCTGGGGTACTGAGATCGGTGATCTTCAGCGGCAAAAAAGTAGAACGATCAGTTGATCGGGCACTTCGATTCACACCGATTGTCCAAAGGTTCGCCTTGATCGACGAAGGTCACATACCGATACCTTCATCCGTGGAATGTTTGGCGCGTGAGTGGGGGGTCGGGATTATCGCTCTCCAACAAGAAGCTCCACCCCAAGTGCTAGTCCCCGCGATGCCCGCTGAGGTGGGAGTCCCAAGCGTCTACCGATGGTGGGTGGCTGAACTGGCGTACAAACGCTATCTCTACGAAAAAACCCAGCCGGTAAGCTGAGGCTTTGGGTTCTCTGGGTCCTTGAATCCCGCAAGCCCATATCGCGAAGTGGCGGCCCGGCACTCGTCAAGGAACAGCGATCTTCGATCGGCAAGATCAGCGTTGAGGACGTAATCTGCGACCTCAGTCAGTGCATTCAAGTTGTGCCAGTTCACATCCAGACCAGAATCGATGAAACGATCGAGAGAACGCCCATCACAGCACTCGAGATGACAGATCACATCTTCACCCGCTGCAGTCCAGCCTGCTATGTCACTAACAAGGAACCAATCGAATAGCCGGCTCACAAAGATCCTTGCAGACGACCCAGGGCGACGCCTCGGTCTCATTTTGGCCGTTGCATAGTGGCGTATAGCGGTGGTGAGCCCAATCGACGCATGATCAGCTCCGAACGCGAGAGCACCTATCGCTCCATGGTCACTGCGAAGCACGGACAGTTGCCTGACCTGCGATGCGATCCTCCGCAAACCATTGACCGCTCCACCAACCGAGAGAGGATCTGCACGGTGTGCGAGCACGAGTGCTACAGCTTGATCTGTCGAGCGCAGAGTATCCACAACCACGTCAGTCCGCTTCCCGATCCACCTCGCGTCAATCGCTAACAGCATCGTTGCGCCCAAGTCCGCTGCGATACGACTCTGTTCCTGGACCACACCCACGAACGCTTCACTACAGTCTTTGTCCCACGGCAAGAAGACGCCCGGAAGGAGATGGCAGGCTGCTTCGGCGCGACGCTGCCGGTCTACCCAAACGTCAGGTCGGGGTAAGTTCTGACGCGAATCGTAACCGGTACCGTCGAACAGAATTGGAGAGTCGAAACCAGAGGCCCGCAACCGATCGGCGGCGGCTGGGCCTTTGGGACCGGCAATCGTTAACTTGTCGGCCAGGTTCGCTGCACTCCAAGCTAAATCGGGCCGACTCTTGCAGCGGTGGGCCGTCATATAGAACGAAAAAGTAGCCGACCGGTCATGGAGGCCCCACTCGGTTATTGCGGTCATGAGAGCAGCCCTGCGTCTTGAAGTTCGGACCGGGCCTTTGGAATCAGATTGCGATAACGACTAAAATCCTGGG
>JAKZTU010000293.1:0-3990 GCA_047516945.1 Acidimicrobiales bacterium | reverse complement strand
GGGTGAATCTGCTCAAAGCGGCAGTGAATCATCCCCAGCGCCTCGGGAAACTTGAGAGAGTGATCGTCAAGCGAGTTGACATCGTCGGTCCAAGCCGTGAGTTCCGAGTCAATGAGCGGCCACGAGACCGCTGTCATGCCTCCGGGGAAGGGTTCAATGTCATGTCGGCGATAGTGTCCTGGGGCTTCTTGGTCATCGGCGTCTGGATGAGGCGACACCTCCCACACCGGGGACAACGCCGCGCGGTGTACCTCCCGGATCTCCGACAAGGTCAGAATCTTGCCGTGCTGCGAAAGACCGATGGGACGAATGGCCTGGTTGTACACCCAGTCCGCGGCGTCAGCGTAGCCCTTCACTTCCAGATAATCGCTCAGATCCTTGTTTCCAACGGCGCGGTTCTCAGCCAACAACTGCTCTACCTGCTTGAGAACAAGGGTGTTACCTTCAATGGCTGTGGAGTGGTGAGCCTCCTCGTACCAGATGCCGCGCCAGATATCGACAGCCTCTGCGGGGAGAGGCAAGCCACCCAGGTTCTTATGAAGTTCGTCAACCTGGACACGGAGTCTTGCGTACAACTCACCGTGCGTGGGACGACCCCGACCTCTTGGCTCTGTGGACATAGCGTCATCTTCCGTTACTGAAATATAATAAGAAGCTATCTGAAATGTTGTTGAGTTCAGAATAAACAAACGTACAAAACAATTTTGTTGGCACTTTGCTGTGGTCTAATCGAAAATTTGTTGAGTTCGGGCAAAGACAAATGTACAAAACAAATTCTTACTTCCGACAGCCGTTCGGTGGCTTAGGCCGGTGCCGCTGCATCATCCAGCATCGGCTGACCCTTGAACACCTCAAACGTGAACCTAGGTGCCCTGACCAGACGCCCCGACCGAACACCCCGACCGAAACCTACCGCTTAGACTCGGCGGCCATGAGAATCCGAGTCGCTATCGCGCTGCTCACCACAATCATCGTTGCCGGCGTGCTCGGCTCAGCCGTTGCCGCATCGCCTGTGTCGGCGGACCAAAGCGAATCCGACTCTGTGCCCTACTACCGCGATGCGGTGGCGTGGGCGCAAGGTGCCGGCGTGGTGACAGGTTGTGTACCGCTCGGCGTTGCCATGTCGCGAGGTGAGGTCATCGTCGTCATACACAAAGCGCTCGGCGAGCCGGAGGCCCGGGTCCGTCATCCCTTCCTCGACATCAGGGCTAGAGAGTTGCAGATACCCGTGGCGTGGGCTGCCTACAACGGAGTCACCCAAGGAACCTCGCCGACGACGTTCAGCCCCGACGCGCTCGCGACCCGAGCCCAAGTGGCCGCATTCCTCTGGCGCGCATCGGGACGACCTAGCGCAAGACCAAGTTCGTTCGTCGACGTCAAGCAAGACTGGCAAGTCGCTCCGGTCGGCTGGATGACAGCCCAGGGAGTCACGACAGGACGCTCAACTACACATTTCGACCCGGACACCGCGGTGACTTGGGCAGAACTCATCACCTTCGTCTGGCGCTGGCTCAAAACCCCGCAGAGTCCAACGGGCGAACCCGACGACTCGTTTGCGAACTGCGAAGTCTCTCACGATAGGTGCGCCGACTTATTCGACGAAGCCTTCGTCGCCCGGATCAGCGAGGCCCACCGTGGTGCACGCTTCACTGCGGCGGTGCACGATCTTCGAACCGGGTGCTGGTATCACCTCAACCCGGGTCTGTCGATCACGACCGCTAGCGTGATCAAGGCGCAGATACTTGCGGGAGTTCTGCTGGCAGCCCAGGACGCAGGTCGCCCACTCAGCGCCACTGAATCCGCAGACATCGGATTGATGATGCATTTCAGCCACAACAGCCCACCCACATCTCGGTTGTATATCGCTGTTGGAGGTGCTGTCGGCATGGAGATGCTCGACAAACGGTTCGGTATCGCTGGTACGAGCCACACCGCGCGTTACGGCGCCACGGTCAGCACAGCTGAGGACCGAACGGTTCTCATTGAGCAACTCCTTGTTGGCGGCGGTCCGCTCGGCCCGGCTGCGATTGACACCGCATGGGACACGATGTCGGGCGTGAGCGCCGCCCAACGTTGGGGGGTGACCGCTGGGGTGCCCGAGGGCTATGAAGTCGCGCTCAAGAACGGCTTCTACCCGATGCGAGGTGCCCGATGGCGACTCGGAACGACCGGCGTAGTACGGGACCCTTACGGTGGGGCTTACGCCATGACGGTGATGACCGACCAGAACCCCAACGAGTCAACTGGAATAGCCCTCGTTGAGGCGATCACGGCTCACATCAACTCGGCGCTCACTGTTGGCGAGGTCGCGGTGCGAGCCGTGGACTCGGCCACCTGTGTGGACGTTTCGGTTGGATCATCGTGGTCAAGTCTGGCCGAAACGCTCGGCCTCCCGGCGCTGACTCTACGGCACCTCAACGGAGGTGAACCAGCACCCCTAGCCGGCCAGCGCGTCTGCCACCCGTGACGGATCGCCATCTCGCAAAGGTACGAGAAGGTTTGTGGCCACCGACGCACCGAATTCGGTGGTGAGGGTGTTGACTTAGCGCCCAGGTGTGGCACAATTGTGGCCATGTCGAGCGAATCACTTCGTACGGTACGGGACCGTTTCTCGGAGTTCATCGAACGGGTCAGCGCCCATCACGAACGCGTCGTCATAACGCGAAACGGCTCACCTGCCGCAGTACTCATGAGTCCCGAAGATCTTGAGTCGCTTGAGGAGACCCTGGCAGTGCTAGAAGACACCGAAGCCGTCGAAGAACTCGCTGAGGCGCACCGCTCGTATCTTGAAGGCGACGTGACTCGCGGAGTTGACGCCGTTCGGGCACTGCTGCCTTCATGACCAACGAGCCGTACGAAATCGTCGTCACCCGCCCAGCAGCCAACACAATCTCAGAAGAACTCCCAGAAGCAGTCGCCGCCGCGGTGACTGAGTTGATCACCGGGGCGCTGCTTGAAAATCTCCAACGGGTGGGCGTGCCGTTGCGAAACGAGCTAGAGGGACTGTGGAGCGCCCGCAGAGGCACGTACCGCATTCTCTACCGGATCAACGACACCCAACGAGAAGTAGTGATCCTTCGCGTCGCCCATCGCCGAGACGCATACCGATCGAGTTGAGCAACAGCGCTCGCCGGTTTCGCTGGGTGCGCTACGCTCACGTTAGCTACTCACCGCCCGCCCGATGGTGCCCTCAGCCCGTTCCCGGGCGGGTGTTCCTTAGTTCTGGGGACGGGCAGGGCGGTGTCTAACGGCAGAAGTCACGGTGATGGTTATCGGTGTGCCGGGGCCGGGTTCGCCTTTGACGATGGCTGTGCCATCAGCGATCAGGCTGAACCCGTCGGCAGCGGGCGGCCACAACACGCACACGTTGGGGCGGTCGATCGCATTGGCCGCAGCGCTCCTTCCAACAGCCGCAGAGATAGTGCCGTCATCAGCGACATCCACAGCCACATGAATCACGCGGGGTCTGCCATCGGCACCGGTAGTCAGCACATACCCAGCCGGTCCATGCTTCTGCGCGACACCGGCTAGATCGGTTGGTTCAACAGCAAGACTCATATCCCAACCGTAACCGGTCTCCGATCAGGGTTGCTGTTGCGCCCGAGTGCTGCTGGGTGTGGTCATTCACTTCCGACGACCTTTTGGTGGCTTCGGGCGGTGCCGTTGCGCGGCTCGGCGTTGTTGCCGGTTCTGGTGATGCAGGCGCAGTGGCGCCGGATCATCGAGGCGCTGCATCCTGTGCTGACAGCATTCGCACAGCATGCTTGAACCCATCATGACCTGCAGGAAATCGCCCTCTTCGGGGAACTTGTGGTAACGGTTGACCCACTCAGCAACCAGTCCATCACGGAAATGCCTCGGATCAACTTGTACGAGTTCGATATCGGATATCGCCAACACCTCGGGGTCGAGCCGTCCGTCGTCCACCACCATCTGCCCCAACTTCGACGCCAGCTCGGCTTGTACATCCGGCATCAACTGCACGACCAG
>JAKZTU010000292.1:0-3325 GCA_047516945.1 Acidimicrobiales bacterium | reverse complement strand
TTAAACGGCGAGTCGGGGGGATCGTGGCCTCGCGGCTAGCAGGGGTCATCGTCGGCGTTGCCGTGTGGCGGGGGTTGAATGCGTTGGACTTTGGCGGTTTCGGCTGGGACGATTGGGGAGGTTTGCATCTCACCTTGTTCGTGACGGTGATCGGTATCAGCGCCGGACTCCCGGTCGGCATCTTGTTGGCCTTGGGTCGACAGTCAGATCTGCGGGTGATCAAAAGCGCGTCGGTGATCTTCATTGAGTTTGTGCGCGGCGTTCCGTTGATCTCATTGTTGTTGTTCTCGAGCTATATGTTGCCGTTGCTGTTCCCGAGGGACCTGGACATTCCGAGTTCGTTGACGCGAGCCATGATCGTTATCACTGCGTTCTCGGCTGCGTACATCGCCGAGATTATTCGCGGCGGGCTTCAAGCCGTTCCTCGGGGCCAGATTGAAGCCGCGCAGGCCAGCGGGATGTCCGCGGGCAAGATCCAACGTTTGATCGTCCTACCCCAGGCGTTGCGTGCGGTGATTCCCGCCATGGTCGGCCAGTTCATTTCGTTGTTCAAGGACACGTCGTTGCTTGCCATCCTCAAACTGCTTGAGTTCTTGCACGCTTCACGGGTGGCCAACTCGCAGGTTGAGTTTCTAGGACAGGGACTGGCGGACGTCACCCTTCCCTTTGTTGCCCTTGGATACTGGGCCTTTGCTTACACCATGTCCAAAGAGAGTCGTAGAGTCGAAGAGAAATTAGGAGTCGGAGTGAGATGAGCGACATAGCCGTCAACGCAGATGCAACCGAGGTCCTCGGTAAAGGGGACACGATTATCAGCTTGCGAGGGGTAGACAAGTTTTTTGGAAACTTTCAGGCTCTGAGCAACATCAACATGTCAGTCGGGGAGCAAGAGGTGGTGGTGGTTATCGGGCCTTCGGGCTCGGGCAAGTCCACGCTGATTCGCTGTATCAACCGCCTTGAGCGACACGACCGCGGCTCAATTGTCGTGGATGGAGTTGAGCTGTCCGATGACATTCGAGCAATTCAGGGGATCCGCCGCGAGACGGGCATGGTGTTCCAGAGCTTCAACCTGTTTCCGCACCTGTCGGTGATGGACAACATCACATTGGCGCCTCGCAACGTTCGCAATGTTCCCAAAGCTCAAGCGGAAGCGTCGGCAATGGAGTTGCTTGAGCGGGTGAAGATCCCAGATCAGGCAAGGAAGTATCCGGGCCAGCTTTCCGGTGGTCAGCAACAGCGGGTTGCTATCGCTCGTTCTTTGGCGATGAAGCCCAAGGTGATGCTCTTCGACGAACCCACCTCGGCGCTTGATCCGGAGATGATCAAGGAAGTTCTCGACACCATGCAGGATCTCGCTACCGAGGGTATGACCATGATCTGCGTGACCCACGAAATGGGCTTCGCCCGAGAGGTTGCTGATCGTGTGGTGTTCATGGCGGACGGCGAAATCGTCGAAGTGGGCCCACCGGAGCATTTCTTCACGAACCCGACCGAAGAACGCACCAAGCTGTTCCTCAGCCAAATTCTCTGACTGCCCCATTCGACTCATTTACTTGCCGCCGTTTAGGTAAGCCTCCCTCTAGCCTTTAATTCTCCGGGCGCGTAGCTCAGTTGGTTAGAGCGCTTCCCTTACAAGGAAGAAGTCGGGGGTTCGAATCCCTCCGCGCCCACGGGTGACATGTCGGCGCATCGGAAACTGTTGAGCCTGCGGTTTGGGGATCCGCTTGCGTCACTCTTACAGTTCTCCGCTGTGATGGAGTGATCATGGATGGGCAAAAAAGAAGGACCGAAGTGGCCAATGCCTGGCACAAAGCCCAGTGGGTTCGGAGTGGGCTTGACAGGGCGGACACATGAAACCGCAGATTGTGGTGACCGTAGCACTCATCACCACGTTGATCGCCGCATCTTGCGGCGGTGGCGATCAAGGCAATGGAACTATGGGAGTGGCCACCTTGATAGGAGCGGACTCGCCGGAAACGGCCCCACTCATCGGTGCCGCGGCCACACCCGAAGCCACAACATCGGAGTCTGAGGCGGGGACTATCCCCGCGGCGACCGATGGCCAAAGCAGCGAACCTGAAATCCGCACAGTTGGGGAAGAATTCTCTGAGGGTGTTGTGGCTGAGGAGGTTGCGCCTACAGAAGTCGAACCTACAGAAGTCGAGCCTGAGGAGGCGGAAACAGACCCCGAGCAGGCGTTGTTGAACTTTGCCCAGTGCATGAGAGAAAACGGACTACCGGACTTCGTCGATCCGACTGTGGATGCCACAGGTGCCGTGCAGAGGCGTCAAATGTTCGCGAATTCCGGCATCGACCCGGCTTCAGAAACCTTTCAGCAGGGATTAGACGTCTGCCGCCACCACTTTGAGGGTCTCGCCTTCGGGGGAGACGGAGGCGGCTTCAACCTGACCGAGGTGCAGGACACTCTGCTTGGATTCGCTCAGTGCCTGCGTGCAGAAGGAATTGAGGTAGACGACCCCGAGCTGTCCAGGCTCGTCACTGGCACCGGCGACAATCCCGGTACACGACTGTTCGGGGAAGCATTCGACCCGACTAATCCAGATGTGCAAGACGCCGTCGAAGCCTGCCGGGGAGAGCTCGGCGGTCTCGGTGGCGGCGGAGCGCAAGCAGGAGGAAACCCGTAATGAACGAGACATCCGCACCACCGAAACGGCGAAAGCGCCGTTGGTTGGGCTTGATCGCGATCCTGATCTTGGTACTTGTCGCTGGAGGTGTCGTGGTTTGGTTCGTTGGCGATCAAACTGAAAGCGCAAACGCTCCTGCCGCATCCACTTTGAATACTGACATCATTGAAGTGCGCGACCTGTCCGAGACGACCACCATCTCTGGCACTTTGGCTTACGACGACGCCCGTATCGTGGTTGCTCCCAGCAGTGGTGTCGTGGTGGACGTCCCCGCCGAGGGGACACGGTTGGAACGCGGAGCCCGACTGTTCGCCGTCGACTCGATGGTCACAGATTCACAAGTGACGCAGGCCGAACAGAGGATTGCATCCGCCGAAGCGTCGGTGGCGAGTGCTGAGATCGCGCTCGATGATCTTGAATCTGGGGCTGGACCCGCCGATCTGGCCTCTGCGGAAGCGGCTGTTGCGCAGGCCCGTTTGATGCTCGACAATCTGACCGCCGCGCCTACCGAAGCAGAGTTGGGGGCGGCTCAACTCTCGCTCGGAGTTGTTGGCTGGTCCCTCGGCTGCGGATATCGATAGTGCGCTCAACAGCCTGCAATCGGCACAGGAGCAGTTGCAGGAACTGCGAGAAGACCCGGACGCTCTTGAGGTTGAACAGGCTCGCTCCAACCTGCAGTC
>JAKZTU010000291.1:0-13544 GCA_047516945.1 Acidimicrobiales bacterium | reverse complement strand
ATCAGAAGTGAGTTCAATATGGGACAATTGTCGATCCCGCTCCTCATGCGTTAGCTCGTTGCTCCCTCCGACGCCAAGATCTGAGGAGTCATCCTGAAGCAGGCCGTTGTCGGGAGACTGGAGAAGGGCATCTGTTTCCACGGTGATCCATGGTCCATTCAAAGTCGTTGCTTCGACCAATCGCAATTGTGCACTCACACCCCAGAGTTCATTTTCAACGTATACTGGCCGACGGTCTTTGATAACAAATGAGTCGTCGCCAAGCAAAGCGACAATGTCGCTGTTCCCCCGGATAGCACCATCAACCGTTGAAATACTGATGTCGCTGCTAGTTTGGGAATCACCGCTGGCCGGCTGATCAGAAGAACTGAACAGAGCGTCGTTGGCCGCTCCCAAGAGAGAACCGCCTGACAGCACCAGCAATGCGCCCGTCACAGCGATTCCAAGAGAAGCGGCGAACTTACACCAAAACTTCATAGGCGTCTTGTCGTTCCAACATCCGCAACATTTCGAGCCTCCGGCTACGCCCGACAATAGCACTGCTACCGTCAACGGGATGTACAACCTGATTTTGGTGCGCCACGGGCGTTCCGAATGGAATGATCTCAACCTCTTCACCGGCTGGCACGATTGCCCGTTGATGGAAATTGGTCGACAAGAGGCCCGCGACGCCGTTCCGCTGCTGGCCGAGGCAAACCTACTGCCAGACATACTCCACACATCTCTGCTGCAACGAGCCATCGAGACCGCTGAGATCATTCTCGCCGGGCTTGACCGCCGCTGGATTCCTGTGCGTCGGCACTGGCGACTCAACGAACGCCACTACGGCAACCTGACCGGACTCGACAAGGCCCAAGTCGGCGAGATACACGGAACCGAACAACTCCGCCTGTGGCGACGCAGCTACGACACGCCACCCCCACCAATCAGCCCCGAAAACGAGTTCAACCCCGCAAAATCTGCCGCCTACACCGACCTCGCACCGGAGCTGATGCCCAGCACCGAGTGCCTCGCCGATGTGGTGGATCGGCTGTTGCCCTACTGGTACGACTCGCTAGTGCCCGACCTACGCTCGGGGCGCAACATCATGGTGGCGGCCCATGGCAACTCACTACGAGCCCTCGTCAAACACCTCGACAACATTGGCGACGACGAAATCATCGAACTCAACATCCCCACTGGGGTCCCTTTGCACTACGTGATCGGCGACGACATGCGCCCCATCGACCAGGCCCACCCCCTCGACCGAGCGCTCACCGCTGAATGAACAGCGACAGCTGGTTCCGGTGGTGCCCCTTAACACCACCAGAACCAGCTAACCCAACGAACTAGGCGACAACCGCGGTTTCTGCGCCATAACCGGCGGTTCCGTGCTCGGCAACGTCGAGGCCCTCGAACTCTTCATCGGCGTCAACCCTCAGGCCGATCGTCTTCTTCAAGGTGTAGAACAAGATGTAGCAGTTGACCCCGACCCATGCGGCGACCACAAGGACCATCACCGCTTGCATAAACAACTGTTCGATACCACCACCGTAGAACAAACCAGCGTTCTCTCGACCCAAGAAGGCGTCGTCGTAGCGGGCGAAGAGGCCGATTGACAGTGTGCCCCAAATGCCGCACACGCCGTGCACCGCAATCGCGCCGACCGGATCATCGATACGAATCCAATCAATCCCAAGCACCGCGAACACCACGATCAAGCCTCCGATAAAGCCAATAACAAGTGCAGCCCAGGGTTCCACCGCACCAACCGGGGCGGTGATCGAAACCAACCCGGCGAGCGCGCCGTTACCTGCGATCGCCACATCGGGTGTGCCGGTAATTTTCCAGATGACCGCGGTTGCACCGATCACTCCAGCCGAGGCAGCAATCAGTGTGTTGAGTGCCAGAAACGGCACGAGATTGTCCGCGGCAAGCTCCGATCCGGCGTTGAAGCCGAACCAACCGAACCACAAGATGAATACGCCGATTACGGCGTAGCCGATGTTGTGGCCGGGAATCGCCCGTGGGGAGCCGTCAGGGCCGTACTTGCCGATGCGGGGTCCGAGCATCGCGGCCCCGACCAGCGCCGCTACGCCTCCGGTCAAATGAACGATCGTTGAGCCTGCGAAGTCAGAGTAGACGGCGTCGCCGATGCTCATTTGGGCGATGAGGCCTCCGCCCCAGGTCCAATGAACGACAACCGGGTAGATGACCGCGGTCATTGCCGCCGAGAACAATAGGTAGGTCACGAACTTGGTGCGCTCTGCCATGGCCCCCGAGGCGATCGTCACCGCCGTGGCGGCGAATACCACTTGGAAGAAGAAACTCGCTGCGGGGGTGATGTTGTCGGTGAGGCCACCGCCTTCATTCAACACAGAGGGGTCAGCGCTTTCGTTGAAGAAGAAATCGCCGAGTCCACCCCACCAGTCACCGCCGTCACCGAAGGCAACCGAATAGCCGATGATGAAGAAGGCCACCGTACCGACCGCCATGTCGGCGAGGTTCTTGGCCATGATGTTGGCCAGGTTCTTAGCTCGGGTGAGACCTGCTTCCACGAAGGCGAAGCCGGCTTGCATCAAGAACACCAGACACCCGGCGATAACCAACCAGAGGTTGTCCATCACTTGTTGAACGGCTGCTGCAGCCGCGTCTGAATCCTGAGCTGAGGCCGGGCTGGCCCACAGCAGTGCTATGGCGCCGGAGCCGACGATCAACATCGCTCGCTTTGTTGTCTTCCGCATGGTTCGTATCCCCTTGTTCGTGGTGCTTTGCTTGGTGCGTTGCTTGGTGCGTTGCGGTGCTTGATGCACCATCGGGTTGTGCGTACTTGCAGCCCGTGCGTGAAGTTAGGAGTGACTGGTTTCGGCACTGTTACGCCGACATGAAGAAGTCAGACAATCAATGCAGGCACCCGTTACTGATTCGGCCTCTCCGGAGAGGTATCGTCTCAGCAACATGAAACCGCGCCTCAAACCCCATCAACTCGTCATCGGCCTTGGTCTGGCGATCGCGCTTTTCACGCTCGTCTCGGGCATCGTGCCGAGCTACACGAACTGGCACGACGACAGCGTTGTGCAGCGTGAAGTCTTCGGCAACGTTCCCACCGCCTTGAAGCTCAGCTTCTACTCAATCATCCCGATACTGCTCGTCTACGGCGCCTACATGTTCGCCATGCGGGTAAAGAACTGGGAACGCGGCCGACCAGACAACCGTCGAACCACCGTTAAAAACGCCCCGCGACGCATGGCTGACTTCCGAGCCGGCGTCTATATGCGAACGCTGCTGCGCGAACCGGGCGCCGGGATCATGCACTCAATGATCTACTTCGGCTTTTTGGTGCTGCTCGGCGTTACCACCGTGCTCGAAATCAACCATCAAGTGCCGGAGAGTACGAAGTTCCTGCACGGCGACGTTTACCGGGCTTACTCTTTCGTCGGCGACGCTGCCGGCACGATATTCCTGATCGGTATCGGCTGGGCGATCGTGCGGCGCTACGGACCGTGGAACTGGCGTCCTTACCGCATTCGCATCAAAAGCAAGCCTGAACACATGGTGATCCTAGGAGTGTTCGCGGCGATAGGGATCACTGGTTTCGGGGCCGAAATGTTTCGCATCGCCATCGATGGCACTCCGGACTTCGAAAAATGGAGTTTCATCGGCTACCCGCTGGCAACGCTTGTCGAAGACAACAACAACATCGCAGGCTGGCATCAAGGGTGGTGGATCGCCCATGTGGTGAGCTTCATCGCCTTCTTGGTGATCCTGCCAACCACGATGCTGCGTCACATGTTCACATCGCCGCTCAACATGTATCTCAGCGATAAGGATCGCCCCAAGGGAGCAATGAAGGCGATGCCCAACCTTGTCGAGGGCGACACCGAACTCGAAACCTTCGGTGCATCAGTCATTGAGGACTTCACCTGGAAGCAACTTCTCGACACTGATGCCTGCACCATGTGCGGCCGTTGTACCTCGGTTTGCCCTGCGCACGCCACCGGAAAGCCGCTCGATCCCCGCGAGATAGTCTTGAAAACCGGTGAAGTCATGGCCCGTACCGGCAATCCGGAAGTGTCACCGCCAATAGGGATCGACACCGAGATAACCGTCCCTGCCAACTGGATGTTTGATCGCATCACCAACGACGAACTCTGGAGTTGCACATCGTGCAAAGCATGCGACGAGATCTGCCCGGTCAACATCGAAATTCTCGACATGATCCTGGACATGCGACGTTACCTGACCTTGATGGAGTCGGATTTCCCCTCTGAGCTTGGCCAGGCGTTCCGCTCGATGGAGAACTCGGCGAATCCTTGGGGTATGAGCCAGAGCGAGCGGGCCGATTGGGCTCGCAACTTGGAGGGTATCAATGTCATTTCCGGTGAGGATCCGCTGACCGCTGAGTATCTGTACTGGGTTGGTTGCGCAGGTTCCTTTGACGACAAGAACAAAAAGGTCACGCAGGCGATGGCGCAGCTCATGCAACGTGCCGAGGTTGATTTTGCAATCCTCGGCCCGGCAGAGAATTGCACCGGAGATTCGGCTCGCCGTTCGGGTAACGAGTACCTCTTCCAGATGCTCGCCAGCCAAAACATCGAAACTCTCAACGCCATGGGTGTAAAGAAAATCATCACCCAGTGCCCCCACTGTTTCAATACGTTGGCTAACGAATACCCCCAACTCGGCGGCCACTACGAGGTTGTGCACCACAGCCAGTTCCTCGAATGGCTAGTTGATCAGGGACGGCTGGATCTGAGCGACGCGAGGCTTGAAGAACGGGTTGTCTACCACGACTCGTGCTATCTGGGCCGCCACAACGACGTCTACTTGGCGCCCCGCAAAGTGCTGGGCAAGCTCGGCGGCATCGAGGTTGTCGAAGCTCAACGAAACGGAACCAAGGGAATGTGCTGCGGAGCGGGCGGGGCTCGGATGTGGATGGAGGAAACCATCGGTGAGAAGGTCAACGATGTCCGGGCCCAGGAGTTGGTCGACACCGGTGCTAGCCGTGTGGCTACAGCCTGCCCGTTCTGCTACATCATGATTGATGACGGCGTGAAGGCCGTCGGCAAAGAACCCGAAGATGTGCGAGTCGCCGACATCGCCATTCATATATTGGAGGCCATAGAAATTGGCGAGCAGTAACGTGGCGGGCGTGAATCCCAAGGTGCTCGTCATAGACAACTACGACTCCTTCGTCTACATCCTGGTGCAATACCTCGGGGAACTCGGGGCCGAACCCGTCGTGCGCCGACACGACGCCATCGACATCGAAGGCATCCGCGAGATGAACCCCGATGGGATTCTCATCTCACCAGGTCCGGGCACACCCGATGATTCGGGGATCTCACTTGATGTGCTCGCAGAACTCCAAGGTTCGCCGCCGGTCTTCGGGGTGTGCCTTGGGATGCAATGCCTAGGCCAAGTTTTTGGTGGCAGAGTCGTGCGAGCACCCCAGGTCATGCACGGCAAGACTTCGTTTATTCGCCACACGAACTCTGGACTCTTCGAGGGTTTGCCAAACCCGCTCGAAGCAACTCGCTACCACTCACTCATTGTTGAACGCGACTCCATACCCGAATCCCTTGAAATCACAGCCGAAACAGAAGACGGATTGGTGATGGGCTTGCGACATCGCCAACTCGACATTGAGGGCGTACAGTTCCATCCCGAATCGGTATTGACCAACTCTGGGCACGACCTCGTCAAGAACTATCTGACCCGCTGCAGCTAGAGCTAGCCGTCAACCGACTCGGGCGCGATGGTCGTTGAGGTGGTGGTAGTAGTGGTTGTCGATATCGGGTCGTCGGACGCTTCACCAACTCCGATCACAACGACGCTGTCGAGTAAGACTTCTTCGAAAGGTGCCGGTTTCTGGGTAATGACCCGGCCAACAGAAGCATTGCCTATTGGAACGGGAACCAAGACGATCTCAACTTCGAGACGCACTTGGCGTAGAGTCTGTTCGGCGCTATCGGCAAAGAGGTCTACCACGCCCGGCACCTGAACGGTTGGGAAGCCAGTTGAGATGACAATCGTCACCCACGAGCCTTTGTCCTGGAGGCTGCCTGACGCCGGGTCGGTGCGAATCACCAGGCCTTCCTCAATCGTCTCGGAGGCTTCCTCAATGTTTTCGGGGGTAACCCTGAATTCGGCCGAAAGCAATGCTTCGAAGGCCGTATTGAGCGTGGCGGATTCGAGAACAGGCACAGGAACTTTCTCCGGACCCGACGAAATCGTAATGACTACCGAGCCGCCCGCCGGCAGTTCGGTCCCCGGAGCAGGAAGCTGAGTAACGATCTCGCCGAACTCTCGGACATCGGACACAAACTCAACGGTGACGCTGTAACCCAACGACTCCAGCATGTCGAGAGCCGAATTTTGGTCCATGCCAATGACATTGGGAACCTGATCGGGTGCACCTGCACTCACGTACAATGTGACTTCAGATCTGGGTTCTACTTTCTGACCAGCCAGAGGACTCTGCTGGACTACTTCACCTCTCGGAACGGTCTCGTTTGGGCGCTCGACAATCGTGACCTGAAGGCTGAGCCCCAGCAAGTCCCGTTCGGCATCTGACACACTCATCCCGGTTACGGTAGGGAGCGCAATCAACTCAACGGGAACGGTTGGACTGTCGCCACCGTCGTCGCCGACTTGGTCCACAAAGGCGACGATCAAATAGCCCAAGATCAAAACCAGAACACACAGCCCGAGCAACAGACCGCCTGTTCGCTTCCAGTCATCTTTGCGACGCAATTCGGGAGCATCCTGGTAATAGCCACCCTGGCCATACATCGCGCCACCGCGTGGACCGGCTGGGACCGAAGCCTGCTGAACCGGAACAGCAGCACGAGCCGGTGGAGCTGCCGGCCGTTGGACTCCAGCCGCTGGTGCTGCCGGGCGCCCAGACGCGGAAGGTCTTCCAGAACCGGGCGACGACGGCGGCGCAGCGCTCTGTGCGGGAGCTCCCGCACCCCCCGCACCAGCACGTCCAGGAACATCGGTCGTGCCGCTCAGATAACGACGCAGGTCAGAGCGGAGATCCTCAGCGGTGGGATAACGGTTCAAGGGATTCTTGGCCAACAGTTTCATGGTGATGGCGTTGAGCGCCGACGAAACCGGCACACCACGCTCAATCAGCGACTGGGGTTTCTCCTGAACATGCTTGTAAGCAACCGCGATCGGGGTTTCGGCCACGAACGGAGGTTCTCCAGCGAGCATCTCGTACAGCACCACACCCAGTGAGTAGAGATCACTGCGACCGTCAACCGACTTTCCCTGCGCTTGCTCCGGAGAAAAATAGGTGGCCGTACCCATCACAGACCCGTGTTGGGTAAGCCCCGCGTCGGTGCGACCTGCCAGAGCGGTGGCGATACCGAAATCGGCGACTTTCACATCTCCGTTGTCTGAGATCAAAATGTTGCCCAGCTTGACATCACGATGGACGAGGCCCGCCTGATGTGCGGTTGAGAGAGCCGCGACGATGTCAGAGGCGATTTGCGCGGCACGCTGCGCCGGTACTGGCCCAGAGGAGCGCACAACATCGGCCATGGTTCGACCCGCCACATGCTCCATGACGATGTAGTACGTGCCTCTCTCCTGGCCCCAGTCATAGATCCCAACGATGTTGGGATGGTTGAGATTCGCGGCAGCCTGTGCTTCACGGCGGAACCTCTCAACGAAGTTCGGGTCGTTGGCGAACTCGGGGAACAGAACCTTCAGGGCGACCTCGCGGCTCAGCAATTCGTCGCGAGCGAGATAAACGTCGGCCATCCCACCACGCGCAATATGGCGCAGCAGTTCGTAGCGGCCATTGAAGACCGTTGGCCGACCATCAGACATCGCCCCGCAGTCTAGCTGAGCGGCACCGTTGACCGTTGCACGGTCGCGGCCCGCAAAATCGGCGTCAAACGGCTATTCCAACTCGGCTTCGGACTCGACTTGGAAAGCGGCTTCGATCACGGCTTTGGCGATCAGCGCGGCCACGCGACCACCTGTTTGTTCGTTTGCTCCGGGTTGTGCTTCGACAATCACCGCGATCGCTATTTCTGGCGGGCTGTTGGGGAGACCGGCGAAGCCGACAATCCAGGCGTGGGAGTTCGGGGGGTCGGTGCCAAGCTGGGCAGTACCGGTTTTCCCGCCTACGACCAAGCCAGGGACCTGCAGGTTCCGTGCCGTTCCGCTAGTGGCAACATAAACCATCGCTTCTCGCAAGATCTCGGCCACCCCTGGTGAGGTGGCGAGTCGCCACACGTCGGGTGTAACCGTGCTGTAAGCGGTTCCGTCGGCTGCTCTGATCTCCGCTACCACATGGGGGACCATCAACACACCGTTGTTGGCGATTGCCGCAGCGATCATTGCCATCTGCAGTGGAGTTGCAGCTACATCGTTCTGGCCGATTGCTGTCTGAGCCAGGATCGCCGATCCTTCATGTATGGATGTTTCGCCGTTCGGCAGGGTTGGCAGAGTTGGGGCCACCCCGCTTTCGGCTTCGCTGGTATCGTTCGTCGAACCCTGTGCTCGAGCGGGTGCGGTCATTCGGTAGTACTGAACGTCGGCCAGGAATGTGCCGTAGTCGTTGGGAAATCGCGAGGCAACCGCACCGGGCACATCAAAGGGCAACTGATCGTTGAAACCGAAGTTCTCCGCGGTCTTGACCATAATCTCGGGTCCGATCCATTCCGCGCCCATCTCGGCGAACGCCGTGTTGCACGACACTCGCAGAACTTCACGAAGGTCGCCGCCGCACGAGGCATCCGCAAAGTTCTTTATCGGCGTGCCTGAAGGCAACGGTTGATACTCCTCACTTTCTGCAAATACGGGAGTGCTCGGCGAGACCAACCCGCTCTCTACCCCAGCCGCCGCGGTGACGAGCTTGAACGTTGAGCCTGGAAAGAACACTTCACGAAAAGACTTGGCCAGAAGCGGCTCATCAGGGTCATTGCGTAACGCCTCGTAGGCGTTGTTGACCAGGGTGCCGTTGAGCCCGCTCAGCGGATTCGGATCGAAACTCGGGTAGGTCCACATGGCCACGATCTCACCTGTGGAGGGTTTGAGAGCGACCACCGACCCGCGACGTCTACCCAGCGCAGTCGCCGCTGCCTGCTGCACATCGTCGCGAAGCGTCAACACGAGGGTGCCGGTGCTGTCTCGATCGCGGAACAGATCAGCGGGCGACTGAAATTGTTGCTCGAACCGTTCACCTGCCAGCTCATCGTTGAACGAGCGCTCCAGACCGAACGCACCCTGATTGAAAGACTGAAAACCAACGATGTGGGCGTAGCGCTCAGCAGTTGGGTATTCCCGCACGAAATCAATGTCAGAATCAGGAGTTGTCGCAACTGAATGGGCTAGCAGGACACCGTCTGCGGACAAGATCTGGCCCCTGGCCCGGCCGAACTCTCTTAACAGGGGCCGCACATTCAGCGGGTCTTCACGTAAGTCCTGAGCCTTCACAAACTGAACGCGATTCAACTGCCCAAAAAGCAGCACATACAGAACCAGCATGCCGATACCGAGCTGGCGGATCCGGCGGTTCACCGCACAACCCCCGGTTCACCGGCGCGTTGCTCATGCGACAGACGAATCAACAAGGCCAGCACTATGTAGTTGGTTACGAGAGCAGAACCCCCATAGCTGACGAACGGCAAGGTGATCCCGGTGAGCGGCACTAGCCGGATCACGCCTCCGATGATGATGAACGCTTGAAGCCCGATCAAAGTCGTGAGTCCGACCGCCAGCAGCTTCTCAAAGGGCCGAGTCGCCCGGATGGCGATCCGCAGTCCCGAACCGACCATCACCAAAAAAGCCATCAGAATCGCTGTCGATCCCGCCAGACCCATTTCCTCACCGATGGCCGCAAAAATGAAATCCGACTCAGCGATCGGCACGCGATCGGGGTCGCCTCGACCCAGCCCGGTGCCGGTCAATCCTCCTTCTGCCAATGAAAACGACGCCTGCGCAATCTGATAGCCGCCGCCAGAGAAATCTGCAAAAGGATCGAGCCAGGCGTCAATGCGCAACTGGACATGGTCGAACAGCCGCCAAGCCACAATCGCTCCGCCCCCAAACAAGAACACACCCAACGCCAGAAACGACGACCGTTCGGTAGCTACCCACATCAACACCACAAACAGCGCAAAGAACAGCAACGACGAACCCAGATCGCGTTCGAACACCATGATCCCCACCGAAGCCACCCAAGCAACTCCGATCGGAGCCAGGTCACGCAACTCGATCCGATTGCGAATCAGTTCCCGCGACTCAACCAGATAACCGGCAAAGAATATTGCTAAAGCGATTTTGGCGAACTCGCCGGGCTGGAAGTTCACCGGTCCCAGACTCACCCATATTCGGGCGCCGCGAATATTGACACCGATTCCCGGTACAAGCGGCAAAGCCAACAACAAGATCCCCGCTAGCCCCAACAGGTAGCGGTAACCTGCCAAAGCCCTGGCCTTTGGCACAAGCACCAAGGTGATGACAAAAGCCATCACCCCAACCCCGGTCCATAGCGACTGGAGACCTGCGAGGTCTCCGCCGCCTTCGACATCGGAGCCGAGCCTGGCGATCATCACATAACCGATTCCGTTGAGCAGCAGAGCAGTCGGAACCAACACGGGATCGGCCGCGAAAGCCAGGCGGCGAACCGCAAAATGAATGAAAAAGAACAGCCCCAGAGTTCCGGCCAAGAATGGTCTGATGTCGGCTGGAAGTTCGGCGTTGCGGCCAAGGCTGGCAAGCCCGTACGCCGAGACAACCACTATCGAGACCATCACGACCAAGCCCAACTCGACCCGGCGGGGCCGGAGGTTGGTCACCGGCAGAGGTGTTGACGGCAGTTCAGCCGCGGTCACAGGAACGCTAATAGCACTAACAGCACCACCAGCACGATGAGCGCTAAGCCCACGAACCAGCTGATCGGCCAGGTCCCAAAGGAGCGCCAGTCAATGAAAGAGCGCCACGACAGCGAATCGAGCAGTGATCCCGATTCTTCTGCCTCTGTCGACTCGGCTTCCTCGTTGGGCATCTCTTCGTCGGACTCCGCCTCGCCAGGCTCCGACTCGTCGGTTGTCGCTTCGTCGGTCGCGTCCACATCGACGTTGTCAGGCACAGCCTTATGGGTTGCCACTACCCGGTCAGCGGGTGGGTCGGGTTCCGCGGATTCCGTATCGACAACATCCACAACAACGACGGTCACGTTGTCTCGCCCACCTGCGGTACACGCAGTTTGCACAAGGGACGACGCCGCTTCTGCGGGATCGTCTGTTTCGTCGAGGATTCCCAGGATCTCTGCATCGCTGAGTTCGTTGGTCAGACCGTCGCTGCACAACAGATAACGGTCGCCGGTTACCGCTAGGAGTTCCCAAGCATCAACCAGCAGCTCGTCTTCAACGCCTAGCGCACGCGTGACGACGTTGCGCTGTGGGTGGACCATCGCCTCTTCTGGGGAGATCCAACCATCGCGCACCATGCCTTCAACCAGGCTGTGATCGTCGGTCAGTTGCAACATCTCATCTTTTGTGCGGACATACAGGCGGCTATCGCCAACATTGGCAACACACAGCCGCTCGGAATCAGCGTCGGTCATAGCCACGAGCGCCACCATCGTGGTTCCCATCCCGTAGAGCGACGGATCCTCCCGGGCACGGTCCAGAACCTCGCGGTTGGCCCGCTGCACCATCTCGATCAGCTCATCGGTACTGCTGACGGTCGTGATTTTGGCCATCTCTTCGACAACGATGGCTGAAGCGACCTCGCCACCACGATGACCCCCCATGCCGTCGGCCACGACAAAGACGTCGTCGGCTACAAAGACGCCGTCTTGGTTGACATCGCGAAGACGGCCCGTGTCGGTTACCGCGCCCCAAGCCAAGGTGGTCATGTCAGAACCAGCTCTATTTCAGTTATCTGAATTCGAGCGCCGCGTTTAATTCGCATGGGGCCGACGACTGCCTCTCCGTCTAGTTGCGTGCCGTTGGTCGAGCCTAGATCCTCCAGATACCACGCCCCATCATGGAAAAAGAGGCGGGCATGCAGCTTCGACACCCGAACATCGTCGATTTGGACACCACATCCCGGCGCTCGGCCCAGCGTGGTCTCCGCGCTGAGCAGAAACTTTCTGCCCGCAAGCGCAGTCGGTGCTACCAATAGCAACTCGCTGGCTCGTTGTGCCCGCCGACGCGTTATGGCTTCTCGACTCGGTGCTTCCCCACTCGCCGCGCCCCTTGCCCTGTTGGTGGCCTCGGCACCCTTGGCACCTCTGGCAAACCGGGCACCTCTGGCAACCC
The DNA here is from genome assembly GCA_047516945.1 of Acidimicrobiales bacterium. Classification (GTDB taxonomy): domain Bacteria; phylum Actinomycetota; class Acidimicrobiia; order Acidimicrobiales; family Aldehydirespiratoraceae; genus VXYK01. The sequence goes on along the minus strand of JAKZTU010000291.1, from coordinate 1,275 downwards.
TGGAGACAGTAAGACCCTGTTCGGCTCTAAGTTCAACCCATACGGCCCGCAGCACGCGCAGAAACACCAAGTAGACGAGAGCCAACAAGCAAAGCCGAAGTAAGACGAGCGATTGTTCCGACACGGTTCTTTGAGGTTACCTCCCGCCAATGACACGAAAGCAGATGTTCAACCAGACCGGAACTCGATCACCATGGCGCCTAACTCAATCCGGTCGCCGTCGACGAGCCGGTGCGAAACCACAGGAGCACCGTTCACCAAGGTTTGGTTGGTCGAGCCGTTGTCTACGAGAAGAAATCCGTTGCCGTCAGGCCGAATCGTGGCGTGTTCACGGCTGACGTTGGGGTCGTCGAACGAGATCGTGCACTCGGGTAACCGGCCCAAGGTGACGAGGTGCTCACCGAGCGCGACTTGTTCGCCTGTCGGCAAGTGCAGCAAACCAACGTTGTCGTTGCCTTCTTTCATGCGGGCGAGCACTCCGATAGTCCCGCTTCGCAGCCGCTGATCGCTCGACAGCTCCACCCGAACCGGCCCCATAAACGTCCAGCCCTCGTCGCGAGCATGGTCACGGGCCACCTCACACAGCTCTTTGGCCAGCGAATCTTTGACTTCCTCGAAGCGCTCCAAGTCTTGAGTCGACAGCGTCACCCGAAAATGGTTGGGCACAACTGGCTGGCCCCGAACTCCGACACTGCGAGCATCGCCCATCTCGCGCACTATCTTGTGCCCGATCTCTACCGGTCGGACCCCGCCGCGCAAGATACGACCAACGGTGCCTCCCACCAACCGTTCAAGACGACGTTCAACTGACCGTAGGCCCACACTCAGAGAGTAGCCCCCACCGCGACAGTTCAAATCGCGATCTGGCGGCAAACCGGATCCAAACCCAGTCGCGCTAGGATCGGGGCACGTTCACTGCGGTGTGCGGCCACGCGCGAGTGGCGGAATTGGCAGACGCGCAGGCTTCAGGTGCCTGTATCCGAAAGGATGTGGGGGTTCAAGTCCCCCCTCGCGCACACTTGTGATGTCGCATCACACCCCCTCGCGCACACCCCCTCCGACACCACGAAAACCCCCGGTCAGAAGGCTCCCTTAGGTTGGCAAGGGCAGCAATTAGCGACCATTTCTTACGCTTCGTGCTCTCTCAGCGTTGAAACGGCTGCGTGAGAATCGAATTAACAGTTAATTCTTTCACTGCGCGGCGTTAGCGGTCGATACCGTACAGGTATGGCACGCGCTGGACGAGTGAGCTGGCCGACCGGTCCACGGACTGTC
>JAKZTU010000290.1:0-6924 GCA_047516945.1 Acidimicrobiales bacterium | reverse complement strand
GTCAGCAACACCCCGCCTGGCGTCGACTACCGCCTGTTGAGCGTCGACTACCGCCTGTTGAGCATCGGTTGTGACCTGCGACAAGGCTCGACGTGCTTGATCAAGCGCTGACTCGGCTTGGGCCACATCAGTGCGAGCCTGCTGGACAGCCAATTCGGTCGGTCCCTTGCCGGCTTCGGCCAGAGATCGCTGCGCGTCAGCGAGCGCGTCGCGGGCCGTGTCGAGTCGGTCACGGGCCGCTCGTAGAGCCGCTTGTTCGGTGTCGCTGGGCCCGTTGGCCCTGTAGCCGGCTTGTTCGTACCAGGCACTTACAGCCGCACCGGTGGCTTCATCCCACAACTGGTCGGGGTCGCCCTCGAAGTATCCGAGCCTCACCAACGCAGCTTCCAGTTGCTCCACGTCGGGTCCACGGTCCTGCGGGCGCAGATCCCGGTACACCGGAACAGGCCCAGCGAGCACAAACACCGGTTGACCTGCTATCTCGATCGCCACCGATCCCTCGGTCAGCTCCGCTCCCCGTTCGGGCGCTGAGGTCACCACCAGGGCCGATTCTCGATTGCCGAGCGCGCCGGAGAGTCCCAAGGTGGCCGGCTCGTCGTATCCGACATCTGCGCGGATGATCACGTCGGCGGACAACTCCGCCAATTCCACTTCGACTGTGATCAACGATGCCGGCGGTGGTTCAGACTCCAGCGCAGCCTGATCGGGTGAGGTGATATTGCGCCCGGCCAGCCATCCGACCGCGGCCGCGGCAACAGCGATCGCAATCGTCACTATGACAGCTACACCTCGGCGCAAGGCTCAACGCTCCCGACTATCGCGAAATTGCTCTAGCAGCGCTCGGTTCTCGTTGACCAGTGCCGCCTCGTATTCCCTAGAGAGTTCGATGAACTGTTCGTAGAGACCTCCCGAGCACTCCGCGTTCACCACCGCTAGGGCACGTTCTTCAGCTTGCAGAGCTGCCAAGGCTTCCTGGTCTATGTCCTGCTGGGTCGTCTGCTGCTCCTGAGAAAAGAAGTCATCCATCTCCTCAGGCGACAGGCTGCTCATGAGTTCTTCGATTTCTTCGTCCGACATCCCCGCGAACGGATCGAAGAATCCCCCGGAGGAGCCGACAATCTCCTCAAGACGTGCCTGAAAGTCTGTGTAGACAGCTTCGTACAAGGTGTTGGGGTCGTCGTAGTCGTAACCCCGTTCGGCCATGCATTCGGACCATTCGGCGTAGATTTCCGCGGCTCGGGGATCGGCTTCCACACGTTGAGACAGTGAGTCGAGATCAAGCTGCTCGTAGACCTCTTGAAGTTCGTCGAATGCGTAGACCTCCTCATATGCTTGCCCGCTGCATCCTTCGAAACCGCTATCGAAGACCTCCTCTTCCGACTCCGAACCGTCTTCAGTGGTAGAAATGGCACTGTCGGTATCGAAACCGAAGCTACCGCTGCTGAACGACGACCCGTGCAGCGTGTCGTAGTATGCGTTTCGTTCCGACTCCGACAGGCCCTCGATGATTGCCTGGTTCGGGTCAATCCAGTCATCTTGGAACCAAGGCGTTTCTGTTTCGCCGTAGAAGGTTGTGACGCCAAATCCGAAATCAGCGGCGAATTCGACGTCTCCAGGCACGCCGAATCCGAAGTCGTCGACAGGACGGATCGCCGGGATGTAATCGAAGCCTTCTTTTGCCATGCATTCGGCGATCAGTCCCTGTACTTGCTGCTCTTGACGGGCGTAGTTGGCCGCTTGCGCTTCAGGATCAAAACCGAAGAACCCCGTCCCGAGATAGTCTTCCAAGGTTTCGGGTTCGTCTGAACCGTCGGCGGGTTCATCGTCGCTGGGAGAAACATCTTCGTCCTGGTTCGCTGACTCGGCGTCTTCGGTGCTTTCTGTATCGGAGCCAGCGGTTGTCTCAGGCGGGTGGACTTCTGCTGTGTCGTCGCTTCCACCGCACGCTGACGCGGCATAAGCAACCACGACGATCATGGCCAGTACCTTCATCGTTCTTCTGGCCGTTCTGGGTGTCATCGTCATCTCCAGTAGATTGTGGTTCGTGCCGACAGTTCGGCAGGGCCATCGTGGACATTGTTGGCGTTGCGGTCCCAGTACACGAGGATCGTTTCGTCGATTGAGATCGGTTCGTAAATGTTGTCGCTGGGATTGGCACGACCGGGGATGCTGAAGGCGACCGACCCGTCTTCCTTCGTGGTCTCGATTCGCATCACCCGTACCACATCGTCGAAGGACGCAACAAGGATCATCCGCTGTCCTGCTGAGTTCGGACCGACGAGCTGGGCAGCGATACTGACGCCCTGCCAGTAGACGATGCCGATCGGGATGATGGTCGTCACCATGGTCGGCGACGGCTGCCAGTCGATCTTTCGCTTGACTTCAGTGCGCACTTGGCGTTCGTTGAACTCCTGGCCGAGCGTCCCTGCCCAGGCATAGATCCAGTTGACGGCCAACTCGGAATTGTGTGCCAGCCCGACGGTGACCTCGCCGTTGGAGTCGGTTCGGGGGTCACCAATGTCGATCCGGCAGTTCTGTGATGTACCGGCATCGCCGCCGTTCAAGCGTGCGTCGATGTCGAGGTTGCAAGCGGTTCCGCGGCGCGAACCGTGGTCGGCGAACAAGTCGATCAGAAGGCCCGGGTATGGGTTCCCGTCAGGCTTGAGCGCTCGCACCGTAGCAGTCGCCGCCCCACCTACCATCAGCGAATCCGACGACAGTTCAAGCTCCAAGCTCACAGGCTTGATCTCGGCGATTTCCAGGATTCGAGCCAGGAACAACGCCATGTCCTCGCGGGTCACCGCGCCGCGAGGATCGAATTGGTCGGCGGTTACCGGGTCCATTATCCCGAGTTCGACCATCGCTGAGACGTCGGCTCTCGCTTCGGTACTCAAAGGCATTACGTCCTCGAAGGTCTCCTCGCCCCCTACGGGCAGAGTCATGCCGGTGAGTCTGAGCACCCGAGCGAGGAAGTGGGCCATGTGCACCCGCTCGACGATGTTGGCCGGACCGAAGATCTGCGGCGAATATCCGGTCGTGATGCCCATCTCCTTGAGTTGAGCAACAGCCGAGCGCCCTTCGGTGCTCACCCCTTCCAAGTCTTCGAACGATTCTGTGGCTCCTACGGGGACCGGCAACCCGAGCACTTTGCTTGTGCGGACCAGAAAGAGGGCCATATGCAGGCGGATGACCGGCGCGGCCGGGGAGTAGGTAGTAACCGACGTGCCCTTGGTGATGCCGTAGTGGTACATGCAGTCAATCGCCGCTTTGGATTCTGCGCTCAGGTCGGCCGTATCGACGAACGGAGCCGGATCGATGTTCTCCCAGCAAGCATCTAAGCCATGCGCCTCCTGAACGTCTTGTTCGGTGGGCACCTCCGCGGGTGGGTCAGCGTCTGCGGTATCGCTATCGTCCGCAGCAGCCGCCAACGAAGCGAGCAACCCGACTGCGAGCAGAGCCGCCACACCGGTCCGCAGCGCCGAAGCCATCACCATGGTTCTCATTATGTAAGCCGATCCCCTCGATGCCTGCCGAACCCTAACGCAGGCAACGTATGCACAGAAGTATGGAATCGTCGCCACACATCTGGAGCAGATGGCTCAACCCGCCCGACCACTGAACTACCAACCCTCTGGGTCCGATTCATCTAAGGCGCCGACCATCCGCAGTTGGGGCGGTCGGTTCCGAGCGCGTCGAGGTGGGCGGCGAATCTGACCAAGAGTTCGTTGTCAGACAGGAAGATCGTGTCAATCAGGCGGTAGTCGCGATCGATTTCGGTGAATGACACCTCAGAGTGGTAGTTGTAGTCGGAGTCGAACGTGTCGTAACGGATGGTGTCGGCGAGTTGGGAGACACGCGGTGCGGATTCCTCCGGTGTTTGGGCCCAAACCTCGCGGCATATCGGTGAGGTGACACCGAAGATGTACCGCTCCCCGGGGAGGGCTTGGCGGCCGTAATAGATGATGAGCTTGCCGTCGATTTCTTGGGGCAGGATGATCTGCTTGCTACTTCCCGCCTCATCAAATACGACTTCTACGTTGGTGGTTCCGGCGCTGAATGCACCTCTAACCTCGTTGAGCAGTTCTGGGGGCGCAGGCACAGCTTCGAACGTGACGTCTATGCCAAGTTCTTCTTGGAGTTCTTGTTCCGCCGCGCGGGGATCATTGACCAGATCAACGATCTCCAACTGGATCTCGTGCTCCAGATAGATGATCTTGAACGGGTGGGCTGCTACTGGCCGTGGCCGAATTTCGACCAGCACGAAAGCGGCGATTGCGACCACAGCGACAGTCGCTAGTGCTCCAATCAGAATCGGGTACAGGCGACTGGCTGGAGTTCTTGAGTTGCGAGCTTCGATGCGGCGATAGGCCGCGGCTCGGAGTTCCCCGCCGAGTTGTTCTTCGAAGTCGGAGAGGTCATTGGTCATGGCTTGTCCTCGACATGTGCGGGAACGTCGAATTCGGTCCTGAGGCGCTGTAGCCCTCTGAAGACCAGGTCGCGAGCCGACTTGGGCTTGCATCCTAGTTGTTGGGCTATCTCGCTGTAGTCGAGTTGTTCGATGACACGCAGTCGTACAGCTTCACGACTTCTGGCAGGCACGCGGGCCAGAGCCTCGGCTATCCGGTCGGCGTCGAGCCGCGCGTCTGCTGCTTCGATCTCTTCCCAACCGGTGGTTGCTGTGGGTGGCGTCTGGAGTTCCAGCCGGCGCCGCGCGTTCATGGAGACTCGATTTCTACGCCACAACCTTTTGAGTTGGTTGTTGGCGATCCCATACAACCATTGCCGCGGGTTGCCCTTCGCTGGGTCATAGCGCTCTACGCTTTCGAGCGTGGTAGCGAAAGTCTCAGCGACCAAATCTGATGTGACGTCGCGGTCTCGTGTCTGATTCCAGAAGTAGGTGATCATGGACCGAACATTCCGCTTATAGAACTCAGCGAACGCTTCGGGATCCCGCCGGGCGTCAAGCAGGAGTTCCGAATCGCTGCGATGATCTTCTTTCCATCTCTCTGACCCCATCCTCGACTTCGCCACAATCGCGAGGCTACCCCTGACTGAAGCAACCCAAACCGAGGGAAAGTCGGCGCGGGGACAACGATTCGCGCCAACAAGCAGGTCGGCGGCAATGAGCTCGCGCAACGGAGGAGCAGGAGCAACAGTGCTAGCCGTAACGTACGCATGAAGCCCGGTTGTTCATCTGCGCTAGCGAGTTCGCGTCGCTGTGGATGGGGTACGACGATCCGCTGCAGCTGGAGGAATCGTAGAAGGTGGTGGGAGAGCTTCCGCAATAGTGTCGCGAGGACTCGATGTTGTTGTTCCATGCGCCGGTCGGGTACCAGACTCCACCGCCGCAGGTCGTCCCGACGATCCGCACCGAGGACCCGCTGAACCAGGTCGACGTGTAGTGAACGCCTATCGTGTTGGTTCCCGACGTTCGCGTAGCGCGGTTCGGGTCGGCAGTGTCGGTGTTGATCGATGCGGCATGTACTACGGCTTTGGTTTGCGATGTGAAGCAGACCTCGGGACGTGTCACGAACACTCCGTCTCGAACGCCTGTGACCTCAACCACGCAGTGCCGTTCGGTTGTACTCGGTTTCGCTGACGCTACTGCGCTCCACGCAATTGCAAGTCCGCTGGCGATGAACGCCGCGATCGCAACAATTCTCAACATTTTGGTGCTGCTCACTGCAAGCCCCTTTCGATTCATGGCCCCGAGGACAGCCCCCGGATCTCACCATGTACTTGCCGCCTGAACCCCGCCCGTCGCGCGGAAATCGAAAAAATTATTCAGAAATCCGCGCGGCGCGAGCCTTCCAGCGGGCAAGTACCTACCAGACACTCAGCACAGCCCTTGACCGTGGGCACGAAAGGATGGAGAAACCCATGACTACCGAACAAGCCACAACGAACGAAGAAATCCGATCTACCAGGAGTCACTCGTTCAAGCGAGGCCCGCTTCGAGAGCGACGCATCGGGCGCCTTGCTCGGAACGGCAGCTTCTCAATAGCATCACTCATTCTTGTTGTTCTATTGATTCTTGCTCCCGCGGCAGGTGCTGTGAATTATTCATCGCAGTACTACAACGGCGCGACAAATTACAACGTTGATCACTGGTCTTCATGGTATGTGTCGAGAGGTGGAGAAGCATCCGCTACACCCTTCGTGGGGAATACAATCTGCGGGTACTCCGCATCGGGAAGCGGTATTATCAAGTGTAACAGTATGCCCGCGTGGAGCAATCAGATCAGTTATAGTCAGCAGACCGCAAAAAATGTCTGTTCGATTTACTCTCTAGGTTGGGGCGGTTCGAACATAGCTCTGGCCTGTTATCGCGGTACGTAAGTCGAGTACTGAACGCATGAATGACCGAATCACCGTAGAGTTGACGGACGTTCGTAAAATAGCACTTCTATTACTTGTATGCCTCTTGGTCATTACCGGTTGTAGCAGTTCTGATCCATCGAGACACGAACATCTAAATGAAGTCGAGGTCGAAAGTCTGCCCTTGGGGGTTGCTGATATCTTCGACACACAACCTGAATATGGTACTCTGTTGCTCCTAGACACTCCGGATAACGCTGTTTGGCTACTTTTTGCAGAGGAAGAGACATGTCTACTTACCATCGAACGAAGTCCTCTGAGTAGCCGATCGGAACCAGTAATTGAACTTGGCCCCGATGATCTCTTGTCATCAAAAGGATGCAATTCTCCGAAACATATCCGTGACAAGGGTTCGATCTCTACCGATGAGAGCAGCCAGAGATCGCTTGTCTCTGCTGTGTTGCCGACCGATTATTGGACTGAAGAATGGAGTCTCGACAATACCCACGAGTTAGGACCATTTGAAGTCATCGGTACCACACCATACTCAGTTCACCTGTTAGCTGAACCGTCCGAAATTGCTAAGTCTAGGCAAACAGGAGAGCT
>JAKZTU010000289.1:0-2727 GCA_047516945.1 Acidimicrobiales bacterium | reverse complement strand
GATGAACTCGGCAGCTTTCGCGGCATCGCTGGCGTTGAAATTGTCCATCCCTGTACGCAAGTCACCAATGACCAATGTCACAGGCCTGTTCGCCGTCCTGAGCGCCAGCCAAGCCAGCCCTGCCATCGACGCGAACCCGGTTACAACATGGAGATGCCCATCCGGATGATCAGCTAAGAACCGCTCAACCCGCGCCATCGCTTGAGTTTCAGAACCAGATCTCATAACTCCAACTCCCGAACGTTGCAGAGGCTCTCAATGGACAACATGGGCTGACAACGGCGATGACTCTAGGTGAGTGCGAGCCAGGTGACGAGGTGGACATCGCTTTGGGTGATTTCGGGGAGGGGGTCAGGGGGGACGTAGGGCTCTAGGCCGTAGGTGTCGATGACACCGAGGATTTTCTCGGCTTGTTCGGCGGGGTTGCTGGTGCTCTGTATGGCCTTTTGGAAGGTGCGGATGGTGCGCTCAGGGTAGGGAGCGTTGATCGTGTCGATGGCGCGATCAATCTCATCCTGGGCCAACTCGGGCGGTGGGTTTTCGCGAAGGATGTCGGCCGCGCGGCGGAGTCGCGGAGCGATCTTCGGTTCAAGGTTGGCCTTGTCGGCCATGAAGTTCCAACGCTCCACAATGTGGTCTCGGGCGATTTCCCATGCAGCGAATGCTCCTTGGATGGCATCGTCATCCAGCCTGCGCTCTGTGTTGAAACCGGCAAGAGGGCGGGCCATATCGAGACAAGCCAGAGTTTCGTCAACCACTTCGGCCTCGCCTCCGCTTTCGACGAATCGGAATAGCGGACGGGAGTGGTCGCCGATTCGAACGCAGAACACATACCCGGGTCGCCCGTCGCGAGCGACAGTCATGCCCGAACCCGAACCCCAAGGGAGGGACTTGATCTGTTGCGCTAGGTCAGTGTCTTCGAGCGCCTGACGGAGTTCTTGGCGGAACTCTTCACCCGATAGTGCGCCTCGGCTAGTTCCTCCGCGTTCGAAGATTGCTGCGTCCTCGTTACGAAGACGCTCTATTTCCTCTCGGGTTTCGGTGAAGTTGATCTCAACTTGACGGGCTTGATCCGGAAGCACCTCGCCGACACCGATGCTGGCGGCGGCTTGCGCGAGTTTGGTGTGCAACCGTTCTTCAAGGCCGAGCAAGTCGTCAAGATGGTCATCGGGGAAGACGCAACGCAGGAACACCTCTTTGTGGAGAGAACCGATGCGGTCGATTCTTCCGTGGCGTTGAACCAAGCGCATGGGGTTCCAGGGCAAGTCGTAGTTGATGATGTGGCGGGCTTGTTGGAGGTTGACTCCTTCGGCGAGCACGTCGGTTGTCACGACAATGTCGAAACGGTCGTCGTTGAACCCTTCAGGAGCGTCGGTGGTTCGAGGGGCGAATCCCCATAGCACTGACTCTTTGTTGTCGGTGCCGGAACTGCCTGACAATGACGCGATGCGATTCCTGTAAGGAGCTAGACGCTCGTCGGTCTGAGCGGCGGTAACCAGATGGCCATAGACCCAGTCGACCGTGTCGGCAAAGTAGCTGAAGATGAGCACCTTACGGCGGTTTCGCTCATCGGCAGAACCGATGCCTTCAAAAGCAGCCTCAGCAGCGATGGCAGCAAGTTCCTCAACCAGAACGGCCAAGTTCGGGTCCTCAGATTGGGTGACGGTTCGGGCTTCGGCGGCGAAAGACCTGAGCAGATCTCGATCACGTTCAGAGTGCTCACGGAGGCGATTGATGTCATAGGAGGCAGCGTCATCGGTCACGCCGACGATGCCGTCAAGGTAGAAGTCAAGCTGCGCTTCGTCCATCTCGTCAGAATCGGTCGCAATCCAGTCGGCTAGGGCATCGCCGGTAGCCACCCGCCCGTTGTCAACCAGCGACAAGAAGAAATCGTGGCTCCTGGCCATCCGTTCGCACGTCAGGGCAAAGGCATGCGGCGACGATTCGAAACGCTTCAACAACCCTGACCGCAGCAAGCCGGCGAGCTGTATCTCATAAGCCTCGACTTCGTTGTCAAGGCGATATTGAGACGGCGCGTATCGGGCCAAGCTGAGCAGGCTGGGATCATCGGGGCTAGCTTCGGGGTTGAGCGCACGGGCGAACCGATCGAAGAATCCGGGCAGCACATCGTCGAGCTTGTAGTCCATCTTGCGCACCCGAGGGGTCGGAAAGACGATGGCCTGGTCCTGGCCTCCAACTCTGATGGTGTCATTGGGGTAGAAGCGCTTGACGAACGACCGCGTGCGCCGTACCGCCACCGCGTCTAGCACGTCGAAGAGATGCTCAGGGGTGAGGTCGTCTGGATTGAGAGCCATTGCATTTGCAAAGTGATCGCGGAGCGATCGGATTCCAACGTCAGCGAACACGGCATCGTTGCGCAGGAAATAACCCAGCAGATGGTAGAGATCCCACAAACTGTTGTTCACTGGGGTGGCGGTGAGCATCACCACCTTCTTGGGAGGCGACCCCTTCAACAGTTCGCGCAGCGCACTCGCTCGCTGCGTGCTGGGATTCCGCAGATTGTGGGCCTCGTCAATCACCACCATCGCGTAATCGTTGGTGTCGGCCTCAAGCTTGCGTGCTTTGGCGTGCTCTGGGTTCAAACGGGCGTCGCCCATCATCTCCTCGTACGACACAAGCTCCATCGGCAAGTTGTGGTCGGACTTGAACGCTCGCCACGGTCCATCTCGCAGGGTGGCCGGAGTGATGACCAACACCCGCTGGCGG
>JAKZTU010000288.1:0-4004 GCA_047516945.1 Acidimicrobiales bacterium | reverse complement strand
GAGTAACGTCGTTCACACCCCGAGGCTACCGGCGCAAACCAAGCTGTGAGTCAGGGAGGCGAATCCGGGTCGTGGCGGATAGGGTAGGGTCAGAGTTTGGTAGTTCTCCTAAGAGAGGAAGTCCTGTGATCACACTGACCGATTCCGCTGTATCGAAAGTTGATGAGCTCCTCACCGCAGAGGGGGAAGACGGATTGGCGTTGCGTGTCTCCGTGCGCCCTGGCGGCTGTTCCGGTTTCTCATATGAGATGTTCTTCGACAACGAACGGGCTTCCGACGACATGTCGGTCGTCTTCGGCCCGGTCGGTGTCGTTGTGGATCCTTCGTCTGCTCAGCTTCTTGATGGAGCCACGCTCGACTACAAAGATGGCCTCACCGACGCAGCGTTCTCGATCGACAACCCCAAAGCACAGAGCACTTGCGGCTGCGGGCAGAGCTTCAGCTGAGCCGGTAAGTCGACTGCAAAGCCCGTCGCCCAGCGGCGGGCTTTCTTCGTTTTCTCAGCGGTTGGAAGCGGGGGCTACGGTCTCGGCATGACTGAGCGAGCGTTTGACCCGGACTTGCTTGAGATGCTGCCTTTGCTGCCCACGGTAACGGACTTCTCAGACGCCGCCGAGATTCGTACTATGCGCGAATCGATTGGTTTGTTCGCCAACGAGTTTGAACCTCGAGATGACGTGATCCGTGAGGATCGCACTGTTCAGGGTCTTGATGGCGACCCCGATGTGCCGATTCGGATATACCGCCCAGATTCTGCGAGTCCGGATCTCTTGGGTGCAGTGTTGGAGATCCATGGTGGCGGGTTCATGATCGGTTCGATCGAGATGATGGACCCTTGGTGTGATCGTGTGGCCGCTGAGTTCCCGGCGGTGGTGGTGTCTGTGGAGTACCGGCTTGCTCCCGAAGATCCTTTCCCGGCGGGAATCCATGACTGCTATGCAGCGCTGCTGTGGTTGTCAGAAAATACTGCGGAGTTGGGGGTAGATCGTGAGCGCATCGCTATTACCGGTCAGAGCGCCGGTGGTGGTTTGGCCGCCGGCACCGCACTGATGGCCCGTGACCGTGGCTGTCCACAGTTGTGCTTCCAACTGCTGGAGATCCCTGAGCTTGACCATCGGCTTGAGACGCCGTCGATGACACAGTTCACCGACACGCCACTGTGGAATCGACCCAACGCAATCTCGAGTTGGAAGCACTATTTGGGGCCTGACCACGAAGGGCCTGTTTCGCCTTACGCATCACCTTCGGTGGCTGATGACCTCTCAGGCCTGCCTTCTGCGTTTGTGTCGGTGATGGAGTTCGATCCGTTGCGCGATGAGGGATTGATCTATGCGATGCGACTGCTCGAAGCGGGTGTGTCGACCGAGATCCACGCCTATCCGGGTACGTTCCACGGATCGTCGATGGTGGCGACCGCGCAAGTCAGCCTCAACAATGCCCGCGACTCCGAGGCAGCCCTGCGCAAAGCGCTCGGCGCGTAGCCGAGGCGAAAGGAGGGCGCAATGGTGCCCAGAGGTCATTACAGCAAACCCAAGAGTATTCGGGTCAAATGGTTGGCTGCGGCAATCTCGCTAACGATGGTGGCCGTGGCCTGTTCGGGTGACGAGACCAGCACAGACCCCGAACCCGATTCCACCACGACGACCAGCATCAGCGCGCCCGACCCCACGAGCACCACGACAGAACCGCCCGACCAGACTACGACCACAACCACCACTACGACCACGGTGCCGACGATCACCGAGGACCGCGCCTACTACATCCTTCCGCCAGGCAACTACGGCGGTATTCCCACGACAGACAATTCGTTCGACCAACTCCCGCTCTACGACGGCCTCACCCCGTTACGAGGCAACATCAACGATGCCGACATCGACAGTCTTTTCCTTCCCCAGAATTTCGAGCCGGTCGGCGAGACTGTCGAGGAGCCGACAGGACGCGAAGGCACGACGATCCTCTACGACGAATTCGGGATCGCTCATGTCAGCGGCGTTACCAGAGAAGACCTGGCCTTCGGCGCCGGCTGGGTAACAGCCCGTGACCGTGATCTGCTACTGACCCTTGGTCGGGGTCCAGCGCGGGTTGCAGTGGCTGATGTTCCCGGAATCAACGCCTTCAGACTTATAACCAGCGCACAGTCCTTCACACCTAGCGCGGCGGCTGAACAGCTTGTCACCGATCAGGTGAATTTGATTGTCGAAACCTACGGGTCCGAGGGCGAACAGATCATCTCCGATGCCGCCGCCTACGCCGAGGGAATCAATGCGTTCTGGGAGGCCAACGGAATCGTCCGGGAGCCGGCGAATGTGAACGATGTGATCGCTGTGACTGCTTTCATCGGTTCGATCTTCGGGGCTGGCGGTGGCAGCGAAGTGGCCAACGCCGAGTTCCTGTCCGGTCTGAAGAACGCTCTCGGCGCACAACAAGGCACCGCTGCGTGGGAAGACTTCATGCAGACAGATGATCCCGAAGCACCCACCACGATCGACCAACGCTTCGAATATGGCACCTTCACGGGAGGTGGGGTCACCGGTTCGGTAGTGATCGATGAGGGATCGGTGATTTCTTTGGATCCTCGTGCCCCCGTGGAGGGTTCAGCATCGGTGTTCAGCGACCAGAGGGTCTTGTACGAGGCGGCCTCGGCGCCTCCGTCGCTTACCGCATCGAACTGGTTGACGGTGGCCCCGGAGCGGTCAGTCAATAACACGACGCTCGCGGTGATGGGTCCCCAACTCGGCTACTACTACCCCGAGATCGTCCAGCAGATTCATTTGAGCGGCCCGGGAATCGAAGCGCAGGGAATCGCGGTGCCCGGGTTGGCGATGTACATCCTTATCGGACGTACCACCGACTATGCGTGGAGCCTCACCTCGGCCAACCAGGACGTGATCGACGTGTACGCCGAGGTGCTCTGCAACCCCGATGGCTCCGCCCCTAGTCGTGAATCGAGTTCCTACATGTTCGAAGGTGAGTGCATTCCCTTTGAGCAGTTCTACGCAGGGATGCTCGGTGATACGCCGATCCGCTATCCCGTTTCGGTACACGGCCCGGTGACAGGCACTGCGATGTCGCAAGGAGAGCCCGTGGCGCTAACTCGGAAACGTTCGACTTTCGGCCGTGACGGACTCAACCTTGCTGCGCTGAAGGACATGACTGAGGGTGATGCCGCAACACCGGAGGCGTTCTTTGAAGTGACGAATCAATTTGGGTTCACGTTCAACTGGGGTTACGCAAACCGGCAGGGTATTGCCTATTTTGCGTCTGGTCACCTACCGGAGCGTGCTGAGGGGCTTGATCGCCGCTTGCCGACGCTGGGCACCGGTGAATACGAGTGGCAGGGATTCTTGGAGCAGGACGAGCATCCACACGCGTCCGGCCATCCGTCGGGGCGACTCCTCAATTGGAACAATCAGTCTGCTCCAGGTTTCATGCATGGTGACGGCAATCTCTACGGGTCGGTCCACCGAGTCGAGTTGTTTGACCAGTGGCCCGACAAGTCTGAGCTGAAAGACGTTGTAGGGATTATGAACCGTTCCGCTACCGAGGACACTCTGTCGCCGGTGTGGCCGGTCATCAGTGAGGTGCTTCGATCAACAGACGCGCCGAGCAGTGCGGCCGCCGAGGTGGTCGGTCTCCTTGATGCTTGGGTGGCCGACGACGCGCCGTTGCTCGACGCCGATGAGGACGGTTTCTACGACAGGGCCGGAGCCTTCTTGTTCGACCGGCTCTGGGGACCGATCACGGATACGGTCATGGAGCCTGTGTTCGGGGAGATCCAGCCCAACACGATCAACTTCAGGGGTATCGGCACCGCGAGCCTGATCGACAAGGACTTGCGCACAGTTCTTGGTCATCAGGTCGATGGGCCGTTCAACCTCCGGTACTGCGGAGGCGGCGATCTTGAAGAGTGCAGCGAATCCCTCTGGGCCACGATTGAGACGGTGGTCTCCGAAATCGCAGCCGAACGAGGCGACGATCCGAGCATGTGGTTGCGTGAGGGTCTT
>JAKZTU010000287.1:0-3529 GCA_047516945.1 Acidimicrobiales bacterium | reverse complement strand
GATAGGCGTGGATCTCGGTCGACACACCCGCTTCGAGCAGCCGCATCGCGTAGATCAATCCCTCATCGCGCAACGGATCGAACTCCATAACCGACACAAACGCAGAGGGCAGACCTGAGAGGTCATCAGCCACCGACGGTGATGCGTAAGGCGAAACAGGCCCTTGGTGGTCAGGGCCCAGGTAATGCTTCCAACTCCAGATCGCGTTGGGTCGATTCCACAATGGTGTGTCGGTGAACTGTGTCATCGACGGCGTCTCAAGCCGATGGTCAAGCTCAGGGATCTCCAGCAGTTGGAAGCACAACTGTGGCCCACCGCGGTCGCGGGCCATCAGTGCGGTGCCGGCGGCCAAACCACCACCGGCGCTCTGACCGGCAATAGCGATGCGATCGGGATCAACGCCCAGCTCCGCAACATTCTCGGCCAACCACACCAGCGCCGCATAGCAATCGTGAACTCCCGCTGGGAAGGGATCTTCGGGAGCCAGCCGGTACTCCACAGAAACCACCACCGCCGGAAACTCAGCAGCCACGCGATCGCACCACGGGTCCATCATCTCGATCGACCCGAACATGAACCCGCCACCATGGATCTCCAACACTGCACCCAAGAGATCCGGGCTCGCAGAAGCTGGGCGGTATATCCGAATCGGCACATCGGGGTCGCCATCAAGACCCTGAACAGTGCGATCCTCACGGATCACGTCATCTCGAGGTTCAAACTCGTTAGCGAACAAACCAATCGATTCGCGCATAGTACGAATCTCGGAGGCGTCTGAGAGGTCCATTACCGTGGGCAGCAACGGCAGCATCTCTAGAAAGTCAGGGTCAAACGCTCGCTCAGTCATGCCGAGACCGTAGCCCCTGCTCCGAGTCGCTGAGAAAACGGAACGCTGAGTCCTCTGCAGAAACCATGCCAGTTCAAATTTCCCGGTAATCGTATGGTAAAATTTACGGTAGAAACCTCCGAATTTTCCCAGAATCATGTCCCCAAAATTCACGGAAGGCCCTGTGGAGCAGCTAATACAGCCACGAGTGCAAGGCCCGACAAGCTCGCCGGACTAGACCCCACATCGTTGCAACAATTCGGGCACCTCCTCGAGACGTTCGTCGTCGGTGAAGTGCTCAAGCAGGCCTCGTGGCTTGAGCACCGGCCTCATGTCGGCCATTGGCGCACCCACGACGGGGCTGAAGTCGATCTAGTCATAGAAGACGGGCATGACGGCTCCGTCATCGGTATTGAAGTGAAGGCCAGCGGCAGGGTCCACCGGCGCGGCCTGCGGATGCTGCGCGAAACCCTAGGAAAGCGATTTGTCGCCGGCGTTGTCTTTTACACCGGCGCTCACTGCGTCCGCTACGAGGACGACGACCGCATCATCGCCCTGCCAATCGACCGCCTCTGGATCGGGGCCTCGGCCTGATGCGACTTACCGGCTCAGCTGAAGCTCTGCCCGCAGCCGCAAGTGCTCTGTGCGTTTGGATTGTCGATCGAGAACCCTGCGTCGGTTAGGCCATCTTTGTAGTCGAGCGTGGCTCCATCAAGAAGCTGAGCAGACGAAGGATCCACCACAACACCGACCGGGCCGAAGACGACCGACATGTCGTCGGAAGCCCGTTCGTTGTCGAAGAACATCTCATATGAGAAACCGGAACAGCCGCCAGGGCGTACAGAGACGCGCAACGCCAATCCCTCTTCTCCCTCTGCGGTGAGGAGCTCATCAACTTTCGATACAGCGGAATCGGTCAGTGTGATCACAGGACTTCCTCTCTAGGAGAACTACCAAACTCTGACCCTACCCTATCCGCTACGACCCGGATTCGCCTCCCTGACTCACAGCTTGGTTTGCGCCGGTAGCCTCGGGGTGTGGACGACGTTGCTCCGCCGACTGCTGATGACGTGATGGGGTTGCTGCGCGGGGTGATCGACCCTGAACTCGGCAGTGACATCGTAGAACTCGGAATGGCTCGCTCCGCCGATGTCGCCGACAGCGGCAGAATCACTTTGGAGATCGCCCTGACAACGAGCGGCTGTCCGCTGCGAGGACAGATCCAAAAGGACATCCGCAGCCGTCTCTTGTCGCTTCCCGGGGTCACCAGCGTGAAAATCAACTGGAGCGAACTGACACAAGAACAAAAATCTGAGGCCATGTCCAAGGCACGATTCAACGTCAGCCAGGACGCTCCGGCCACCGCCATCCCGCCGACGACCAAAGTCATCATGATCGCCTCGGGTAAAGGCGGAGTCGGCAAATCGTCAATCGCTACGAACCTCGCGGCCGCGCTGGCCGACACTGGCTATGCGGTTGGAGTGATGGATGCCGATATCTGGGGATTTTCCGTTCCCCGCATGCTCGGGGTCGACGGCGACCTGGTAGCCCGAGAAGGCAAGATCACTCCCCTGATCCGTCAGGTCGGTAAGGGTCGCCTTGAAGTCGTGTCGATGGGCTTCCTAGTCGAACAGGAAGACTCGGCGCTGATGTGGCGCGGCCTGATGCTCGACCGCGCGGTACGGCATTTCTGCGAAGACGTCGCCTGGTCAGAAGATCTCGACTACCTACTGATCGACATGCCTCCAGGGACCGGTGATGTGCAGATGGGCTTGGCAAAACTGCTGCCACGAGCCGAGATGCTGATCGTCACCACCCCAGCCCGCAACGCGCAGAAGGTTGCGGCGCGAGTTGCCGACATGGGCCGCAAGAACTATCTGCGGATCGTTGGGGTTATCGAGAACATGACCAGCTTCGTCGCCCCGGATGGAAGCGAACACAATCTGTTCGGAAGCGGAGGCGGACAACAACTAGCCGACGATGTGGGTGTTCCGCTGCTCGGATCGGTCCCAATCGAAGCCGAGGTGTCCATCGGAGGCGACTGCGGAACCCCCGCAGTTCTCGGCTCTGGCGCCGCAGCCGAGGCGCTGAGGGCCATCGCAGAAGCTATTGCCGAGGAGTACATTCCCCCAGTCGAGATGGCGGGATGCTCGGCTCGCATGCTCGAAGCGGCCATGGCTGCCCTCGACGAGCTCGACGAACTCGACGAACTTGAAGTGGACTCCGGCTGAGCAAGCTTCGCTCAGCGGTCAGCGCTGTTCGCGAGAACCATCTGAGTCGTCGTCGGTATCGGCGCTGGCGTTTGTGTCAGACACCGGGCCGAGTTCGATCGCTTCGATGGTGTTGTCGCTATTGCCGGCTTCACCAGCGTCGGTGACATCGGTTGCGCTCACGTCGGTCCATTGACCGAAACGTATACCCGACCCTCCAAAGGGCCCGCCAGAAGCCAGACGACCGGCAAAGCGGCGCTTGAGCACTTCGCGCACGACCGCCCGGGTAGGCGGAAACAAAAGCAGCAGGCCGACCCCTGCAGTAAAAAACCCGGGCGTCAAAATCAGCGCCGCAGCTATCAACAACAACACGCCGTTGATCAACTCGTTTGTTGGAATCTGCCCTTTGTCGAGCGATTGCTGTGCCCTGCGCAGCACGCTGAGACCTTCTCGCCTGACGAGGGCGGCACCGACCATACTGGTCAACACGATC
>JAKZTU010000286.1:0-12890 GCA_047516945.1 Acidimicrobiales bacterium | reverse complement strand
ACCTTGTCGTATATGGCGGCACGGGCCGGGCCGCACGCTCTTGGGACGCCTACCACGCCATGATAGATTCGCTCACGACACTCGCCGACGACGAAACAATGCTCGTGCAATCGGGCAAACCTGTTGGAGTCCTCCGTACTCACGAGTGGGCGCCCCGGGTGCTGATCGCCAACTCCAACCTCGTCCCCGAATGGGGCACATGGGACGAGTTTCGGCGCCTCGAACACCTCGGCCTGACGATGTACGGGCAGATGACCGCCGGCTCGTGGATCTACATCGGGACACAGGGAATCCTGCAGGGTACATATGAGTGCTTCGCAGCCATCGCCCGCAAGCGCTTCGGTGGCTCGTTGGCGGGCACCCTCACCGTCACGGCAGGTCTGGGCGGCATGGGCGGCGCTCAACCGCTGGCAATCACCATGAACGACGGCGTGGCACTATGCATCGAAGTTGATCCCGAGCGTGCGGCCCGCCGCGTACAGACCCGCTATCTCGACATCGTCACCGACGACTACGCCAAAGCCATCCGAATTTGCGAGCAAGCGGTAGCGGCCCGGCTTGCGCTGTCGGTTGGGCTAGTCGGGAACGCCGCCGACCTGTTGCCGAGACTCTTGGCCGACGGCGTGGCCGCCGACATCGTTACCGACCAGACCTCCGCGCACGACCCGTTGTCATATATCCCCAACGATCTAGCCCCCGAAGCAGTCGAGGAAATGCGCACCAATCAACCCGACGAGTTCATCCGCCGCTCCCGAAACGCTATGGCCACTCATGTCGAAGCCATGGTCGGCTTTCTCGACGCCGGTGCAGAGGTGTTCGACTACGGCAACAGCCTTCGTGCCGAAGCCGCGCTTGCAGGCTACGACCGTGCCTTCGACTACCCGGGATTCATCCCCGCGTATATCCGCCCGCTCTTCTGCGAGGGGAAAGGCCCGTTCCGCTGGGTGGCACTGTCCGGCGATCCAGCAGACATCGCCGCCACCGACCGTGCCGTGCTTGCTGAATTCCCCGAAGATGAAGGCTTGGCTCGATGGATCAAGCTGGCGGCCGACAGGGTGGCCTTTCAGGGTCTGCCCGCCCGAATCTGCTGGCTGGGCTATGGAGAGCGCCACCGCTTGGGGCTGCGTTTCAACGAGATGGTCCGCTCAGGGGAACTCTCAGCGCCGATTGTGATCGGGAGAGATCATCTCGATTCAGGTTCGGTCGCCTCGCCCTACCGCGAGACCGAGGACATGCTCGACGGCAGCGACGCAATCGCCGACTGGCCCCTGCTGAATGCCTTGGTCAACACCTCCTCAGGAGCATCTTGGGTCAGTATCCACCATGGCGGTGGCGTCGGCATCGGTCGCTCAATCCATGCCGGGCAGGTAAGCGTCGCCGATGGGACCGACCTAGCCGCACAGAAGCTGGAGCGGGTCCTTCTCAACGACCCGGCCACCGGGGTAATACGCCACGCCGACGCCGGCTATATCGAGGCACGCAGCGTGGCCGCCGAGCGGGGCGTACAGATTCCCATGTCAACCCAAACAGCGCAATGAGCGCTTCAAGTTACGGATCAGCGCACTATGACTGTTCGTGAAATCCTCTCTATAGGCCACCCGGTGTTGCGTAGTCCGGCGCTTGATGTTGCACGCCAGGAGCTAGCCGGTGAGCGCGTACAGGGCATTATTGACGACCTTGTTGACACGATGCGCGACGCTAACGGGGCTGGACTTGCAGCCAATCAGATAGGCGAGACCTGTCGGATCGTGGTTCTCGAAGTGAATGACAATCCCCGCTATCCCTATAAACCGCCGATCCCCTTGACGGTGGCCATCAATCCTGAATTGGAAGTGTTGGACACCGAGAGGGTAGTCATCAACGAAGGGTGCTTGTCGCTGCCGCTGCGCGGTGATGTGGAGCGCTTCGTCAATGTTCGTGTCCGCTACTTCGATCGGCACGGGACCGAGCACTGTGAGGAGGTACGCGGCCTAACTGCTGGTACATGGCAGCACGAATGCGATCATCTCGACGGCATCCTTGTTGTTGACCGTGCCGACCCAACCACGCTGAGCACCTGGGACGAGTTCGAGCGCCACCACCGTGATGCGTTCATCGAGCGCATCAGCCGATTCGTGGCGGAGACAGGCTCGTGAGCAAGCGCTACTGGTGCGAGTCGGCTTGGCTTGGTGGCGACAAGGTCACCGCGGGCGTCCTTTTGCACATCGAAGACGACCGGATCACAGATATCTCACTCGAAGTGGCCTCGCCGCCCAGCAATGCCACTCAACTCAGTGGCGTAACGATCCCGGCGCTCGCCAATGCACACAGCCATGCCTTTCATCGAGCATTGCGGGGCCGCACCCACCAGAAGCGGGGCACCTTCTGGACTTGGCGCGACCTGATGTATCGGGTTGCTGGGAACCTTGACCCGGACAACTACTACCGGCTGGCCCGTGCGGTCTTCGCGGAAATGGCACTCGCCGGAGTCGGGGTGGTCGGCGAGTTCCACTACCTGCACCACCAGCAATGCGGAAGCCCCTACGACGATCCCAATGCAATGGGGATCGCGGTGGCGGCTGCTGCGGCCGATGTTGGGATCAGGTTGACCCTGCTCGACACCCTTTACCTGCGCGGCGGACTCGACCCCACAACAACCGGCGGATACGCGCCGATTCGTCCCGAACAGGCTCGCTTCAACGATGGCGATGCCACAAACTGGGCTTGCCGGGTCGACGACCTGGCTGGGACGGTGTCGAACCCGACACGCAAGGTGGGAGCGGCAGTGCATTCGGTTCGCGCTGTTGACCCAGCATCTATCGAGACGGCAGCGGCCTGGGCCCGGCAGAACAATGCACCACTGCATGTCCATGCCTCCGAGCAGCCCGCGGAGAACCAGCAGTGTCTCGCAGTTCACGAATGCACTCCCACCGAGTTGTTTGCTGAAGCCGCGGGGCTCGGTCCCAATGTGACGTTGGTCCACGCAACCCACACCTCAGATCACGACATCTCCTTGATCGGCGAAGCAGGGGCGAATTGCTGCTTGTGCCCCACGACCGAGCGCGACCTGGCTGACGGTATAGGCCCGGCCGCGGCTCTTTTTGCTGCCGGGTCTTCGCTATGCGTGGGCTCAGACTCCAACGCAGTCGTCGACATCTTCGAGGAGACTCGGGCGGTTGAACTCGACCAGCGCACAACCACACTCGAGCGAGGTGTACTGAGAACCGACACGCTGGCGACAATGGCCACCGCCGGCGGATACCGAGCGCTTGGTTGGGGCGAGGGAGGAACATTGGAGCCAGGATCACTGGCTGATTTTGCGACGGTCAACCTTGATTCGGTGCGACTGGCGGGCACTGACACCGACAACGCTCTCGCCT
Organism: Acidimicrobiales bacterium; assembly: GCA_047516945.1. Taxonomy (GTDB): domain Bacteria; phylum Actinomycetota; class Acidimicrobiia; order Acidimicrobiales; family Aldehydirespiratoraceae; genus VXYK01. Next base: position 9,531 of record JAKZTU010000286.1, on the reverse strand, counting down.
CGGTGATCTACGCAGCTACCAGCGCGGATGTTAGCTGTCTCGTAGTCGCGGGCGAACCGGTGGTCGTGAACGGACTCCACAAATCCATCGATGTTGCAGCCGAACTCGCCGCAGCCATCTCAGAGGTAACAGCACAATGACGCTCGTGATCGACAACATTTCCGAACTGATAACCAACGATCCCGAATTGGGCGCAGGGCCGCTCGGGGTCATCAAGGATGCGTCGGTTGTTGTTGACGGTGATGTGGTGCTGGCGGTGGGCCGCGCAGGAGCACAGGCCGACGAACGACTAGACGCAGGCGGCCGTTGCGTGCTGCCTGGTTTCGTGGACTCCCACACCCATCTCGTGTTCGCAGGCGACCGTGCCGAGGAGTTCACCAGACGCATGGCCGGTGAACCCTACGACGGTGGAGGGATCCGAGTGACAACTGAGGGCACTCGGGCCGCGGGACGCGCCGCATTGCGGGCTTCTCTTGAACGTCGGCTCATCGAGGTGCACCGGGCCGGCACGACCACAGTGGAAATCAAGTCTGGTTACGGTCTGTCGGTTGCCTCTGAGGCCGAGTTGACCTCGCTGGCCGCCGAGGTGACCTCAGAAAGCACCTTCCTGGGAGCGCACCTGGTCCCGAGTGAATATCAAGACCGAGCTGACGACTACGTCGAGGTGGTGTGCGGACCGATGCTTGACGCCGTACGAGACCATGTCCGCTGGATCGACGCGTTCTGCGAGACAGGGGCTTTCGACGCAGACCAATCACGCGCCGTGCTCGAAGCCGGTAGAGAGGCCGGTCTGGGTCTACGTCTCCATGCCAACCAACTGGGTTACGGACCCGGAGTCCAACTCGGTGTGGAGTTGGGCTGTGCTTCTGTTGACCATTGCACGTACCTGTCCGACGACGACATTGAGGCATTGGCCGCTAGCGACACCGTCGCCACCTTCTTGCCAGCGACGGACTTCTCGACCCGCCAGCCCTATCCGAACGCTCGACGCGCCATCGACGCCGGCGTCAAGGTCGCCATTGCCTCGAACTGCAACCCAGGATCCAGCTACACCACATCGTTGTCGTTCTGCATCGCTCTGGCTGTGCGCGACATGCACATGACCATCGACGAGGCTCTTGCCGCGGTGACCACAGGCGGCGCGGCGGCACTGCGCCGCAACGACCTTGGGCGGATCATCAAGGGCGCTCCAGCGCACCTGACGATTCTGGACGCTCCGAGCCGACACCACCTCGCCTACCGACCGGGCGTCCCGCTGATTTGGCGAACGCTCGGCTCCGACTACCAAATCCCGTCCACTAACGACCCAAACAACAACTGAACTGAACAGGAGAAATCATGACGATAAATGTCCCCAACCCCACAGTCCCCAACACCACAGGGCACAACCAGTGGTATCCCTTCGCTAACCGTCCACTACCCCCCGAGGTAGACGGGAGAGTGGCCAACCCGGCTGTGATCCCGGTGTTCGACGCGGTTCCGCTTCCACCGAGCGCGCGGTTTGTGGTGGTCGGTGCCGGAGTCCACGGGCTCTCGAGCGCTTACCACCTAGCCATGTACTTGGAACGCTCCGGCAAGGGCAAAGGCAGCGACGTAGTGCTGATCGACAAACAAGGTCCAGGTGCTGGAGCTACGGGCCTGGCCTGCGGTTGCATCCGCAACCTCTACATGACCGGGCCTTTGCATGCGATCTTGAGGGCCAGCGTGGAAGTCTGGGAGTCCGATCCCGTCAACTTCGGTTTCCAGCAAGTCGGCTACGTCTCGGTGGGGGAGGCTAATCAGGAAGCCGACTACATCAAGCTGCAGGCGTCGCAAGCGGCGAGTGGGTATCCCTCGAACCTTTACACCGGCTCAGAAGCTCATGCGTTCCTAACCGGTCTATGGCCCGATTTCAAAACCGAGAACTGCGATGTGGTGCTCCACGAACTCCGCTCCGGTTACGCTGGCACCCACATGGCGGTATGGGGACTCGACCAGAAGTGTCGGCAGTGGGGCGTGCAGCGCGTTTATGGCACCAGCGTCACCGGCTACACCCTTGACGCGTCGGGCTCGGTCACCGCAGTCGAGACCGACCAAGGCTCAGTGGCCTGTGAGCAAGTGGTGGTGGGCGCGGGAGCATGGACACCCGAGCATTGGGAATGGCTGGGTGGCCCATCGCATATCGATGTCGGATACCCCGACGGTCACGTCGAGAAGCAGATGGACATGTGGACCTACTGGCGCTTGCTGGAAGGCGAAGTGCTGTTGCCTGAGGGCGTCGATTTCCGCACAGCGCAGTACCAGGATTCGCCCGTTCTGCACGTTGAACTCATGAACACGCCGGTGTATGGCGAAGACAACACCCTGCTCAAAGACCACTTTTACTCCTACGTGCGTTACGCGGCCGAACGAGTGGGTGCCCCGGGCCTTCAGGGCGGGACGATTCCCGTGAAGATCGGTCCCAAAGCAGCCGTTGAACCCTACGGCCACCTCAACGACGTGTACCAGGCCGAACAGTGGTTTGCCGACTACTACTGCGCAACTCTCGGGATGCTATTCAAGAGGCTTGAGAACCTGCGGCCCTACTTCAAGGAGCGTCGCAACGGCGGGATCGGAGCATTCACCCCCGACAACGTGCCAGTGTTCGACTACGTGGCCGACAATGCTTGGGTGATCGCCGATTCCAACCACGGGTTCAAGATGATCGGTGTGGGCAAATTAACCGCCCAGATGCTCGTGTCCGGTAAAAAACCAGACGAGTTGAAGCCCTTCACGCTTGAGCGCTACCGCACCGGCAACGCGTTCGGAGACCGCAACTCCAACTGTCCCTGGGTCTAGTAAGGTCATCCTCAACGGGAGGATGATGCATGACCCGCTAGTGGACCTGGCCGAGGAAGCAGTCACACTCGTCGGCGATTGGCTTGAGGAAGCGGACGCCCTAACAACCCGCCAGGAACGCAATTCCGTTCGACAAATGGCCGGCGTAGTCGCCGACCCGGTGGGCATGAAGTTCACGATGCGATTTGTCGACCGGGTTGTGAGACCTGAGAATCATCGCGTCGCGGCTCAGCAACTCGCCGCGCTGGTAGCACAAGACCGCCTACCAGACTTCTTGTCGCCGTTTGATCGGGGACTTCTCAAAGTTGGAGCAAGACTCGCGCCTCGACTGCCCGGGGTCGTCATGCCTTTGGCCAACCACCGCATGCGCAACTTGATCGGGCATCTGGTCGTAGACGCCGAACCCGATGCCATGTCAGAACACTTCGGGCATCGAAAGAATCAAGGTTTCCGCTTGAATGTCAACCTCCTTGGAGAGGCTGTGTTAGGGGATGCTGAGGCGCAGACGCGCCAGGCTGACGCGTTGAGGCTCCTTGAACAGGCCGATATCGACTATGTCTCGGTCAAACTGTCTTCGATCGTTGCTCAACTCAACTACTGGGACTTCCAGGGGTGTATCAACCGGGTAACGGAGCGACTTCAGCCCATATTCGTGAAAGCTAAACAGACCAGGCCGGCGACATTCGTGAATCTCGACATGGAGGAGTATCACGATCTAGAACTCACGCTGGCTGTGTTCACAATGCTCCTCGACGAGCCCGAGCTTCACACCCTCGATGCAGGTGTCGCGATACAGGCCTACCTGCCAGATTCGCTCGATGCTCTAACCAAGCTCGAGGCCTGGGCCACTCAGCGCCATCAGCGAATAGTCGATGGACAAACGGGTGGCACGGTGAAGGTGAGGTTGGTGAAAGGCGCCAACTTGGCGATGGAACGAGTCGACGCCGTGATTCATGGGTGGGAGCAGGCTCCGTATCGCAGCAAAGCGGAAACCGACGCTAACTTCAAACGCTGCCTTGACTGGTTGTTTCAACCCGACCGGCTTTGTGGGGTCAAGGTCGGTGTCGCGACTCACAATCTGTTCGACATTGCGTTCGCCAAGCTTCTAGCCGAAACCCGTGGCGTCGTAGATCGGGTTGAGTTCGAGATGCTCGAAGGCATGGCGCCAACGCACGCGCGGTTGGTTCGCCGACAGCAATCAGGGCTGCTTCTTTACACTCCGGTCGTCTCCGCTGAAGACTTCGATGTTGCTATCAGCTATCTGTTCAGGCGTCTTGAAGAGAATGCTGCCGACGAGAACTTCCTCCATCAACTCCTCTCGATGAGTTCCAACGGCGGATCGATGAGTAACGAAGCCGAGCGATTCAGGGTTTCGGTGCGGGACCGGAACTTGGTTGGCTCGACTCCTCAGCGCACCCAGAACCGACTCGTCGAAGTGCACGAAGAGGTGGGGGAGGCTTTCCACAACACTGCCGACACCGACCCTGCTTTGAGGGCAAACCGCCTTTGGGCCCAATCGGTAGTGGCTCAAGCAGCAGTTTCGATCAACGCACCGATTGCGACGAGTAGCGCGGAGATCGACCGAATCGTCGAACGGGCTAAGGCGGGCCACGATCATTGGCAACGCCGCAGCGCCAGCGACAGACGACAGAAGCTTCATGAGGTGGCCAATGAACTAGCTGAACGTCGAGGTGATCTTGTAGCGGCGATGGTCCACGAAGCGCGCAAGACCTTCGGCCAGGCCGATCCAGAAGTATCGGAGGCAATCGATTTTGCCCGCTACTACGCGGACCGAGGTTTGGACCTTGAGACCCCTACGTCCGCTTCTTTCACTCCGCTTGGCGTTGTTTGCGTGGTACCACCATGGAATTTTCCGGTTGCGATCCCCACGGGTGGGGTAACCGCGGCTCTGGCCGCGGGCAACGCCGTTGTGTTCAAGCCCGCCCCGGAATCTGTGCGTTGTGCTGAGATCGTGGCGGAGTGTTGTTGGAGTGCGGGGATTCCTCCAGACGTGCTGCAATTCGTGCGCGTTCCAGAAGATGAGGTTGGCCGGCACCTCATAGCTCACGACGGACTCGATGCGGTGATTTTGACGGGGGCCTATGAGACAGCCGAGCTGTTCAGAAGTTGGAAACCCGACCAGCGAATTCTGGGCGAGACCTCAGGCAAGAATTCCCTTGTGATCACCTCAAACGCCGATGTTGATTCAGCTGTTACGGAGTTGGTCGCATCTGCGTTCGGGCACAGCGGTCAGAAGTGTTCGGCGGCGAGCCTGGCGATATGCGTTGGTGATGTCTACGACTCGCAGCGTCTTCGGCGTCAGCTAGTTGACGCAGCTTCGAGTTTGCGAGTCGGTCCGTCAAAGGACTTGGCGACAACGATGGGACCTCTGATCCGCGAGCCGGACCGGAAGCTTTTGCGTGGACTGACACGGCTTGATGGCAACGAAAGTTGGCTGCTCGAACCGCAACGGTTGGGACCCGCAACTTGGACACCCGGGATTCGCACTGGTGTGCAGGAAGGCTCATGGTTCCACCAAACGGAATGCTTCGGACCCGTCCTCGGTCTCATGAAAGCGGAGACTCTTGGCGAGGCCGTACGTTTGCAGAACGCCACTCCGTTTGGTCTGACAGGAGGGATTTACTCCCTCGATGACTCCGAAATCGCCTATTGGCTTGAGCACGTTCAGGTCGGAAACGCTTACATCAATCGTGCTATCACCGGAGCGATCGTTCGGCGTCAACCTTTTGGCGGTTGGAAACGATCCTCGATCGGACCTGGAGCAAAAACCGGGGGTCCGAACTACATACAGCAATTGGGGTCTTGGAAACCCCTTGAGTTGAACCTCAACGATGCCGACTGGTTGGAGAGAGCAGTCAGAAGCGATGACGATGCATGGCGCACCGAGTTCTCGACCGAGCACGACCCGAGTGGGCTTTTCTGCGAGTCCAACCGGTTTCGCTATCGCCCGCTGGACAGGGTGGCGGTGAGGGTTGAAGCAGAAGCCCGTCAGCTGGAGCGGGATCGCGTGCTCAGAGCAGCTGAGCGTTGCGGGGTTGATGTTGTGGTGTCTGACGGTTCGCTTGAGTCAGCTGAGGCATTCGCGGATCGCTTAGCTGAGCTGAACGTGGAACGCGTGCGCCTGCTGGGAACGGTCCATCCGGCGATCCGAGATGGCGCCAACAACTTGGGGATACATGTCGCGTCCGATCCCGTAACAGCCGAAGGCCGGATTGAGTTGCTCCACTATCTGCGCGAACAAGCAATCAGTGAGACTACTCACCGCTACGGAAACCTCCTGTGAAGCGGCCTAGTCTTCAACCCAGACCCAACGTCCAAAAGGAGCGCTAACGCCGTCGGGTCGTTCCATACATTGCACATCCAAATGGATGGGGAGCAGGTGACGCACATAGAAGGCATGGATGGTGATTGTGGGCGTGACTAGATCCTGGTAGCGCTTGATCTCCACCCGCGGGTCCTTCTCTTGCCCGGCTTCGCACTTGGCCAGTATCGCGTCCACCTCGTCGCGGCTGTCGCAGAGCACGCCGAGATGATCGAACGGCGGTGGAGTCATAGGCTGGCGATGCTCAAGCAGCAAGATGAATTGGCTGGTTACAGAATCGGTTGACAGCAGCAACCCGGTTTGTTTGAGAATCTGGGTGTCGGTTGCTGTCCACCCGAACACATCACCGTAGAACTCCCGCGCCTCGGCCCTGAACTCATCGTTCAGAGTGCCCAAAGGAAGCGTCAGTTCCATGTGGTTGAACCGCATGTTGCCCATACCCCAGCGTACCCTCGGCCGGTAATAGGTTGCCTGGGTAGTGACGTTACGGGCTTAGTCGTCGTCGATGACGGTGATGGCGTCTTCGGGGCAGTTGGCGGCACCCAACAGTGCTCGGTCTTTGAGTGCTAGGGGAACCGGCGTGACTTGCTCCTGGCAGTAGCCGTCGTCATCTGGTTCGTAGACGTCGGGCGCGAGCGTGTAGCAGCGGCCGTGTCCTGTGCATCTGTTGGGGTCCACGAAGATTCTCACTGGGTCTCCTTTCACTGGGCCTCCGAAGGTCGATTGGTGCCGAACATGTGGTCGACAACGGCCGCTATTGGCGGTGGTTGAGCGTTGGTGAGTGATTCCAGGGTGAATTCGACTTGGGTTTCTTCGGGGTTGGCACCGGGTATGACTGTGGCCATGAGTTGGCAAGGTACAGAGGTCAAGGCGGTGAAGGTGACTTGCATGATCCCCGCTTGGGGGTCCAGATAGCTCAGTTCACCCAGTCGCTGGCCCAACTCGCACAGGTGGGCGAACACATCTCCTGGGGGTAACAGCAGCACCAGCCTCTCGTTGCTCGGGGCTCCCGCTGGGGTGCTGGTGGAGCGAACCTTAGTCGGCCCTGCGTGCTGCAACGATGCGTACGCCTCGGTGATCCGGGCGGCCACAGCGGTATCCCCGCCAACATCTGGATGAGCCTTGCGAATCAGCTTGCGGTAAGCGGCGGAAATGTCTTCTTTCTGCGCGTCACGCTTCAGCCCCAGTGTCTTGAGCGCCATGTCCCGGTTCACCTACCCAGCCTAGATCTGGTCCGTGTCACACACTGAGGTTCTCAATCTCGGCGACCAACAACGGCAGCACTTCTTGCCAGTCGCCCACGATGCCAGCATCCGCGTGTTCCCAAGCGGGCGCGGCTGGATCGTTGGTGATAGCCAGTACTGAAGAGGCGCCTCGGACACCCACGGTGTGGTTGAATTTGCCGCTGGCGCCGATCATGACGAACAGCCGTGGCGCAATACTGCGCCCTGTTATACCGATCTGGCGAGCGTGGGGCATCCAACCGTTGTCGGTGACTTTGCGGGTGCAGCCCAGTTCAGCATTGAGGAGTCTGGCTAGAGGATCGAGCTTCGGATAGTCCGCCGGGTCAACTCCTTGGCCCACTGCGATGACCGAAGCGGCGTCGGCCAGGATGTCAATGTCGTCGTCGCGGCGGCGGTCGGTCACCTGGACCCGGCCTTTCGGGATGACCTCGATATGTTCTTCAGAGGGCACTCTCAGCTCGCCGGGGTCGAGGCCTTCCGGCGCGGGTAACACCCCGGCGCGCACCGTCACCAACTGCACCACGGTACGCGTGTGAACCGCAACAATGAGTTGCCCACCGAAAGCTGATTTCCAGGCCACGAGGCGCCCATTGGCTACATCGAACTCCACAGCGTCACCGACGAGCCCGGCGTGGAGGTGGGCGGCCACCCGTGAAGCGATCTCTCGGCCAGCGGAGGTGCCAGACGCCAATATCGCCCAAGGCAACCGGTCACCGGCCCAAGTTGCCACCGCAGCTGCGACGTCTTCTTCGATTGCTGCTCCGGCGAGGCGGACGATGTGGTCGGCTCCGTAGGTCGCCAAGAACTCTGCGTCGATGGCGGGACCTGTGGATGAGCTGCCCATACTGTCTGGGAGTACTACGGCGGTTGAACCGTTGATCTCGCCTGCTAACAGGCCCGCGGCACCGAGCAACTCTCGCATTAGTTTGTGGCGTCCGGGTTCAGCGAGCACCGCCACCACTCCGCCAGAACCCCCAGGAGAGCGGACGAGACTCGGCTCGGTGGGCTTCTTGGACGTGTCGAAACCACCCTTTTGGGCGATGATGCGCACGGCGCGGCGGACCTGTTCCGCGAGAGCGAGGCCACCTTCGACGTAGCGCTTTCGGTCCACTGCCAACATTCTGGTTTTGCCGACCCAGGTAGGACTCCCGGCTTGGCCCCAGGGTCCGGGGCCCAACGTCTCGGCGTCTACGAAACGAATCCGCTCAGCGGGTACCAGAACCCTGTTGGATGGAGGGACCTTGCTGGGCTCGCAAAGCCGCTCCGCGCAAGACAACACGGCAGGAAGTGTGATCTCGCAATCAACCCACTGGTCGTCGAGTTCACAACCCAGGATCAGGCGATCATCGTTGAGGGTGAGAGCCTTCACAGCGGTCGCAAAAGGCAAGTCGAGCAACTCGGCGATCTGTGGAGGCACTTGGCCGGTGTCGGCATCAACGGAGTTCTTGCCGCACATCACCAAGTCGAAAGGACCGTCATAGTTGAGTGCCGCGGCCACAGCGCGAGCGGTTGCAAGCGTGTCTGATCCGGCGAAAGCTTGGTCGGTGATCAGCACGGCGTCTATCTCCACGTCTCGGTCAAGCCCCCAGGCAACCGCCTCGCGGAGTACGTCCTCGGCACTCGGCGGGCCCAACGTCAACACGGTGACCGAACAGTCGGATCTCTGCGAGGCAAGCTCGACTGCTTTGGACACGGCCCGGCGACAATAAGCGCTCATCTCCAATTCAGTGCCGCTGCGAATAAGCCGCCCATCTGGACCCAACGCCATCTCTTCAATGGCAGGTACTTGCTTGACGAGCACAGCGATCCGCATAAAGTTCGAGTCCTTTGTCTACGGTATCTTGCTAGCGACTCAGAGCTAGAACCAGGCGGCTGCGTCAGCCAACTGGGAGAACACGAGGAGTACAGCGAGTTCGCTGAGTTGTTCGGCGGCACCCAGGACATCGCCCGTCAAGCCTCCGAAACGACGGTGGGCAACCACAGCCGTCAACGCCACTACGCCAAAGACGGCTCCCACTGCCGCCAACCCCGCCACACCCAACGAAGCGGCCGCGGCGACAAAGACAACCACCACGACAGTTAGCAGACGTTTTTTTTTTAATGATACGGCGACCACCGAGATCTACA
>JAKZTU010000285.1:0-5792 GCA_047516945.1 Acidimicrobiales bacterium | reverse complement strand
CTGCTACGACCATGTAGTTGCCCCTCCGCGTGGTGGGTTGCACAGCGGGGAGAACGGTGGATATCGCTGTCAGATCATGTTGTCTTCACCACACCGAACCACCCTCATCGGAACAACTTGCCCCCGCACACGCAGTGGCTGGCGATGTTGGTCCAAATCGGTTACTCGCGGTCGTGAGTAGGCAACTATTCCGAGAGGTAGACCACCTCGAGGTTCCGGGAACAGTGAGGAACCTGCGAGGATCTCTAAACCCGCTTTAAGTTGTCGTCTCGCCTTCCTCTGAATCGTCCTCTTGATTTCCACAACAACCCACTGAGCCTCGTTGTTGACTACTCGAAACACCAGTAAATCGGGCCGTTGTTGATCTTTCGGAAATGCTTCGCACCTGTCGCACTCGATAACGAGGCGTAGACCACCGATTCGAAGGCGACAGTCGTCGTATTCGAGATCGTCTCGGGAGGGCGACGACTGTTCTGTGTCCAGCGTGATGCAACCACACCGCGCGTGTAGGTTCCGAACTGAAGCGGTATCTATCACGCCAATAGATCAATGAGATGCGCTGTTTCGTCTGACAGATCGGTGGCCACGGCCACATACTCATCTTCAGCGATACCCCAGTCTGGCTCGATATTGACTTGTTCGACCTCCACAGGATCGGCAGGACCGGGCCGAAAGAAGCGGTGAACCGCTACATCTTCGAGAGCCAGAATGTCACCCGTGGCAAATTCGTCATTCGAATACACCTCAGGACTTCTCACTTGGCTCCTCAGGATGCAGTTCGAAAGTTCGTGCAAAAAGACAGAGCTATGCGTGGCACACACCACGCGGACATTCTCATTGACAAGTCGCACCAAAACGCGAGCAACGAGACGGATGGCTTCGGGATGCAGGTGCGATTCAGGTTCATCGATAATGAGCAGATCCCCGGGTTGGATGAGTCGGTCGATCCACATGGCCAGCGGAGCCAAGTCCGCAACCATTGAAGATGCTCTGCGGATTGGCAACTGATGGCCGTCTTGTTCATATTCGAGTGTAGGAACCATGTCTGTTTCCGAGCCAGCCCGGATCTTGCCATCCATGAGTTCCTGCAAGAGCGCGAGGGATTCGTCTTCATGAAACAGCGAGAGCGGCCGCCGGTGTCGGTAGCGCTGATGTGGTCCGAGCATGTCAGCCAACGACGAAATGAAATCAAGCGCAACACCACCCAGATCCGAGCCCGGCTTGACCAGACCGAAGCGGTCTCTCTCTAGTTGCAGACGCATCTTCACTACATCCGTCCACGCGTGCAGCAAACCCGACCGGCCCGCAGGAAGATAATGGGCCAACCCACCAAGCTGCACTTGCCTTGCGTATCCTTGCCAAACATTCGAAGCCAGCATCCAGGAGAGTTGTTGTCGGAGAAACTCGTTGTCGTGATCGTCGCCGTTGCGCGTTAGCAACCTTGCAAAATGCGGAAATCCAAGAGCATCATCGTCATCAATAGACACCGATAAAACCGCTGATGGGTCTACAGACGCGTTTCCCTTGCTGTCAAACAGCAGGGCGTCGTCCTGAAGCACTTTCATGACTAGGTCGTTCGCACCCCATCTCGTGATATCAACGAGGTCGGACACTCCGAAATAGGCGAACAGCCGTTGATTCAATGCTTGACCCGTGTCTTTGAGCGCGCGATGCACCCAATCTGTCACTTTTGCCTTTAGCTCATCCGCCAGATCCTGAACTTGAAGGGATGATTCGCCGTGCTCCGATGCCATGTGTGGCACTAGTGCCTCCAGCAAGGCTTCGTGCTCGCTGTCAGTCAGTTTCTCCAGCCTGCCGTGGGGAAAACTATCAATCGCTTTGTAGACGGCGTATAGAGCTTGCGCCAGGTATGTCTTGCCGGTGTTGTTCCGTCCGATCAGCACAGTGAGCGGTCGAAGCGCGACATCTGCGCGGCGGATCGGCCCAAGGTTCTCAACCACAAGTCTGGGATCCGCTCGATTCACGACTGCTCCCTTCCATGCACGACCGACGAGGGTTCTGCTTCAAGTCTAGGCACTGTCCACTGTCCGAGACAGGCTAACGCTCGGCGTTCACTGTCGTGTCCAAGGATGCGTCGTCAAGGCGATGGTGCACCATCGACATGGTCGTCAAAGCCTCAAGAAGTTCTTTGTCGCTTACAGTCCGATGGAGCTTGGGATCCGTATCAGAGTCGGAGGACACTTATCGCTGGATGGTCGGTCTGGGCGGCGTCGAGGATGCAGGATCGATGGCACTGGTCATGGTCCCGCTCGTAGCAGAGGAGCGCGATCCGTGAGGTGCTCGCTAGGTCGACGACTCGTTCGTAGACAGAGTATCCACCGTTTTGAAGGTGACGCCGGTACCTCCGTCGCGCTGACGCCAGACCTCGCCTGAACGGATCACGGTTCTCCTTGGGGTTTCCTAATTCGCGCTCGTGGCGATACTCGATCCCTGCATCACCCAGCGCAGCAGCCAGAGCCTTCTTCGAAAATCCTTTCTTTCTTGAGATCGGATTGAGGCGCACATCAACGACCGTCACGACCCCGTTGGCCTTCAAGAGGCCGATCAGTTCGCTGACATTTCGTTGCTCGTAGCCGATCGAAACAATCGCGGGCCTGTCCGAGGTAGCGGTCATGCCCGGGACTCAGGCGTCAACGCCCGTGGCCTCCAACAGTTGGCTCCGCCGCTCCAACGTTCTCGTCGTCGATGAACGCCCGAAACGACGTCTGCTCTGCGGGTCGTTTCGCCACTCGCAGCCCAGTGCCTTGCCCGCGTCGTGAATGATGTCGAACACTGCGACATGAGTGTCGCGCTCGGACGCCGAACGCGGCATGCCGAACACGATCTCGACCGTGCCACGACCGGCGTCACCAAAGACAACAGGGTCAATCACCCGCTCGTCGTCTCCGAGATGATCCGCGAGATCGCCGACGAATTCGGCCATCTCGTCGCTGGTCAGGGGCCGGTCGCTGTTTTCCTCTTGTTCCCTGACCGTAAGTCGACAAGTCGCTTCGGTCTGTGTGGTTTCCATTTCAGATCACACTCCTTTCACACTTTCGCATCGATGCCTTGAAATTCTTCAAGGCACGATGGTCGGATGGGGTTGAAGGTGCGGTAATTGTATGCTTACCGCACTCAGATGGACACTGCAGGCGAAAGTGGTTCTTTCTGGTCTTGCTGACGCGCCAGCCGTTGCGCTCAGCTTGTTGAAACAGAGACTCGTAATCTTTGTCTCGGTGACGTGGACGTGAGTTCGCCATTTGCACTCCAAACTAAAGGGTACGCCGATCCCGTTCGGCGCGGCAACACCTGTTCGCCTCCTCCGCTTGCGCTTGAGTCTTCGCGAAAGCCGTCGGCGAAGGGTTACCGGGGAAGGCTCACAGCCGCGGATTCGTGTCGTGCAGCGCAACCCTTGGGGACTAACATCGTGGTGACCGCTCGTGATCGAAAGGGACGGAACCATGAGCGCCATCCCCGAAACCGACACCGACTTCGACACAGACGAACGGACTGTCACGCTCGCTGAGATGGATGCCGGTGTCGGCAGTATTCCCGATGTGCCAGAGGACGAGATAGCCGCGCGCTACTACAGCGACGAAGAGTTCCTAACAGCGATTCGGTTGCGTCGCGACAACCGCACCACCGATTAAGCCGAATCTCAAGGTGTCGAATCTAGTCACGTGGGGGTCGGCTTCACGGTTCAGTTCGCTTGCTTCTAGGGTGTGTGGGGCGTTCAGGCCGAGGGGGAGGTGACTGTGATGTCTGTAACTGAAGCGGCGTTTGAAGAAGACATCGCCTCCTGGCTGGTTGAACACGGCGGTTACCGGCAGGTGAAGATCGGAAACGTTGGGGACGGCCCGAGGGATTTCGACGCCGTGGCGGGCGTAGACACCGCTGATCTGTTCGTGTTCATCGGGGCTACCCAGCCAAAAGAGTGGGAGCAGCTGCTGGACTCCGCCTACGGCGGCGATGCCAACAAGGCGCAGTCCGGGTTCGTGCAGAGACTCGCATCCGAACTCGACAAGCGCGGCACCGTGGATGTGCTGCGCAACGGTGTCATGGACCGCAACGTCAAAATCAAGCTCGCCTACTTCAAACCGGCACACGGGCTGACGCCAGAGTTGGCTGAGCGGTACAGCGCAAACGTGTTGACGGTGACCCGGCAGTTACCGTTCGACCCCTCCAGCAACAAGACAATCGACCTTGCCCTGTTCGTCAATGGCATACCGGTGGCCACCGCCGAACTTAAGAACCCCTACACAGGACAAACCGTTGACAACGCCATCGCCCAATACCGACACCGGCCTCACCGCAACCGGACCCTGAGCCGGACCGGCATGGTGCACTTTGCAGTCGATCCGTCCTCTGTGGCGATGACCACCCACCTCGCCGGCACCCAAACCCGGTTCCTGCCCTTCAACCAGGGGCACCAACTCGGCGTGGGCAATCCGCCGAACCCCGACGGCCACCGAACCTCGTATCTGTGGCAACAGGTATGGAGACGCGACGCCTGGATGGACATCCTCGGTCGGTTCATCCATGTGGTGAAACCATCGAAAGGCTCCCGGGCCAGACCAGAAGTAATCTTCCCGCGGTTCCATCAATGGGATGCCGTGTGCCGACTCGAAGCCGACGCCCGAGAAAACGGAGCGGGCCGCAACTACCTGGTTCACCATTCGGCAGGGTCCGGCAAGTCCAACTCGATCGCCTGGCTGGCCCACAGGCTCTCATCGTTGCACAACCACACCGATACCAATGTGTTCGACAAGGTGGTGGTCATCACCGACCGGATCGTGCTCGACCGGCAACTTCAAGACACCATAAGCCAGTTCGAGCACGCCATCGGGGTCGTGCAGCGTATCGACGGGTCATCGGCGCAGTTGGCCGAAGCCCTGATCGGTGAGCAGGCCCGGATCATCGTCACGACGCTGCAGAAGTTCCCCTACATCCTCGACAAGATCGAACAGGTACCTGAACGCAACTATGCGGTCATCGTCGACGAAGCCCACTCCTCACAGACCGGTCAAGCCGCCGCTGAGCTGCGTCGTGCCCTGGGTTCAGCCGAGCCGGAATTTGAGGCGACCAGCGAAGACGAACCGACCGACGCCGAAACCCTGCTCGCAGAAGCGGTGACGACGCGGGGTCCTCAACCCAACCTGTCCTTCTTCGCGTTCACCGCCACACCCAAAGGCCGCACCCTTGAGATGTTCGGCGAGGTCAGAGACGGCAAACACGAGCCCTTCCACCTCTACCCGATGCGTCAAGCCATCGAAGAAGGCTTCATCATGGATGTGCTGGCCGGCTATCTCACCTACAACCAGTACTTCCACCTCGAAAAATCGATCCTCGATGATCCGGCATACGAAACAAGCAAGGCCCGTAGCGCGCTCGCCAGATTCGTGACCCTTCACCCCGACAATCTGGCGCAGAAAGCCGAGATCATCGTCGAGCACTTCCGCTCCAAAATCTCCCGCCAGGTCGGAGGCAATGCCAAAGCGATGGTGGTGTGCTCGTCACGGCCCCACGCCGTACGGATGTGGGAAGCGCTTCGGAACCATGCCAACAACCTCGGCTACGACCTCGGCGTCCTCGTAGCGTTCTCAGGCGAGGTTGACGGACTCACCGAGACCAAGGCCAACGGCTTCGGAGAGTCGCAGACCGCTCAACGCTTCGACACCGACGAATGGCAGATCATGGTGGTGGCCGAGAAGTTCCAAACCGGTTTCGACCAGCCCAAGCTCGCCGCTATGTATGTCGACAAGACACTCACCGGATTGGCCGCTGTACAGACC
>JAKZTU010000284.1:0-3532 GCA_047516945.1 Acidimicrobiales bacterium | reverse complement strand
GCGAAAGCGCCTCCCGGGCCCTGAAACGGTTTCGGCCTCGATCGGCAGTTCCCCCATTGTCTCCAAAACCGCACCGTTCCGCCAGCGGGGAATGGGGCTCCACCTGGGCTGGCGTCGTTGGGAAAGGTAGTGCGTTTGGGGGCGAAGCAACTGATTCGTCGCTCCGCTGCTGAGTGGCTGCGGGGTTCAAACGACCCAAGGCTATATGCTGCCACGGCTACGCCGCTTCATACGACAAGTGGCAAGAATTGGGCGTAATGTTCTGTCCTGCTAGTCATGTTAACGCTCACGGCGGACGGCCTTGCCCATGATGTCGACCGATGAGCACCCACATGCTTGCTCTTGGCGCCACTCCTTCTTCTGCTGCTCCCGCGCATCGACCCAGAGCACTCCAACCGTCACGCGCCGGACGACAGCTCACCGCCGTACCCCTCCGACTGCAACTTGCTCAGCGCCTCGACTGCCCTGAATGCCTGCCGTTCCGTCGGAGTCCTGCCCGCAGGATCGGCCGCCACGCCCAGTACCCCGACCTCAGTGGGCGTGAGAAACCTCCGTTCCGTGCCCCATGCAAGCGCGGCAGCCCAGAACGCAGGACCAGCGTTGACGACCGCAATCAGCGCCTCGACGCTGTTCAGCTCGCGCTGTTCACGACGGGCGGTTCGAGCCGCCTCGTGACGGTCGACGGTTGAGATCAGGTCGTCGAGGAACGGCTGAGGCCACGCAATTACGACTTCGCTGACGTGCTTCCAGCACATCTGCTTCTTCGCCCACTCCGTTACGTTGCTGATCCATGCGGGTGGAGCAACCAGTACGTCATGGACTGCTTTGGCCACGACGACCAGAGCTGGACCCATCTCGGGCGGCAGTGCCTGCCGACGCCAAATATCCTGGAAGTTGACCGATTGGCCCCTTTCCCTGGCATCGTGCGCGGTCTTGGCGATCACATAGGCGACGATGTTGGCGCGATACCCACTTTGGTACCAAGGCTGGTCCGTGACGAGCCGCTCGGTTGCCTTGAAGACTATGGCTTTGGCAACAGCTTCGCGATACCATGCCTCGTTGAAGTCATCCGGGGCGGCCTTCCATTTTTCACCAATGCGCCGCGCAAAGGCCGCGAAGTTCTTCTGCGCGCCGAGACTCACCTCGTGGGGGCGTTCCTCCCAGACGTTGACGAACTTTCCCAAGTCCGTCTTCGTGAAGAGTTGCCGTCTCGGGTTCTCCAGATCGAACTTCTTGCGCTGGGCTGGCGTGAGACCTCCGCGAGCGTCCGCGTATTGGCCTCGGGCTCGCTCGTAGAACCACTTCGACTGTCGGAACGTGCCGTCCTGTGACGGCGCGTGGATGCGCCGGGAGAAACCCTCCATGCGAACGTGGAATGGATGATTGGCAAAGAAGTCGGCCGCGCTGACCCGGTTCTGGCTGTTGGCGAACTCGGATATCTTGGGCACCAGTCTGTTCGCCCGTTCCGGATCGACGACAGATAGTTTCATCTGGACGAAGGTCTGGGACACGTCAACCTTGCCGCGCTGTGCTGCGTGGATCGCCGCCGTCGTCTGGCCGCCGTTCACGATCTGGAAGTTCTTCACTCGCCGCAGCAGCAGTCTGCCGTCGTCGACGTCGATCTCGACTTTCTCGGCGGTAGCCGTGATGCCGTTGTTGTAGGCGAAGAACATGTTAGGTTCGTTCTCGATGGTCGCCCTGATCCCCTTGTTGACCTTGCCGCGATGCTGCAGGAAGACCCGTACGTTCTGTTCCAGAAGTCGGGTGCCCCACCGGTCGTAGATTGCCGCGAGCACCTGCCCGGGCACGATCGCGAGGTACGATTCATGGTCGGCCGCGAGCTGCTGCGCTGGAAGGACGGAAAGCGGGCCGCCGAAGCTTCCCGCCAGATCGACGTCGATATCCTCCCGTCCGCGTCCGACCGTCGCCTGCCGGTACAGTCGTCCGATGTCCCACACGCTGTAGGTGATCGTCCTGCCGTCAAGCTCGTCCGCTTCGCGCCCGTCGACTCTTTCGCTCAGCTCGCGATTCGTGATCAGGAACAGGCGAACCCGACCGATGCCGCTCCAGCGCTTGGAAAGCAGGTCGGCAAGCCCGAAGGCCGGACTCGTCTCCTCGAGCGCGTCGCGCCACTTGTGATCGAGGGCGTGCCGAAGGAAATTCGCCAACCGCCGGAAGATCGTGTTCATCTCGCTTCCGACTAAGCGTCCGACCTCCGCCGAATGATGGAAGTCGGAGATCAGAAGACTGAAGGAGTCTGAGTCGTCCTCGGCGGGATCTCCTCCGTAACCATCGACGCGAATACCTCTCCCCGGCTGCCCCTGATACGCGACCCGGTCGGCCGATTCCAGCTCACCCGCCTCCATCAGGTGTTCGCAGAACTTGTGGAAGAAGACATCCTCCACGAACTGGCCATCGGCATCGGCTTCGGCGAGTACATCCTGGAAGAACTCTCCCGAGAACTCCTCAACTGTCATCGGCGGCCCCCGAAACGGTGATCGGCAACGATGCCGGAACGACGCGAAATGCCTCGCAATCCGGAAGGGAGATCGTGTACCGCAGGTTCCCTACTCCTCCCGGAACCATGGCCGACGTTATTCGAGGAAATCCTTCGCGCACTTCATAGAGGGCTTCCTCCCCGATCACCCAGGACTTGTCCGAGTAATCATCCGTCCAGTCGAATCCGACCGCGCCCAGACGCTCCTCGAAGAGGTCGACAGCGGCCATGTCCCGTCCGGCCAACACGACACGGATTCTGTTCGCGACATCGGTCACGGTGAACACATTCGGTCCACCTTCTGGCCCAGTTGTCACCTGCGTGACGTGCAGAAACATGCTGTCGGCATTGCCCGAGTCGAGCTGATGCTCGGAGGAAATCGTCACGCGAGGTGTTGCGGAACCCTGCGCCTTTGCTTCGACGTGGGTCCGGGAGATCTCGAAATCGTGAGGCGCATCCAGCGGACCGGTCCAGCATCTGACGGCATCCCGTGCGCCAAGCACGGGAAGCAGGTGCCTCTCCAGCACCACCAGTTCGCCGATCAGTCCCCTCTGCTCGTCATCGCCGAGGCGCTTGTCGCGGCCTCCCTGTAGAAGCCTGTGCCACCGCCAAGTGCGCGAGAGGAACCGCCCCACGGCCTGTTCTTCGGTCTGTGCGAGAACCGTGGCGTCAACGATGTCGCGACAGAATCGGAGAAAGATGTCCCTCTGCTCGTGGTCCGTCAGCCGGATGACGATCCGTTCGTCCGATCCGCTGTCAGCGGGCTGCGCCTCGACCCGGAGGCCGCGGAGCTTCGGCAGGCGCCGTGACCGCCCGATCGTCGCACCGTGCTGGAGGATCAGAAGGATGTTGCGATCAGCATCCACGGCCCAGTACAGCCCCCACGGCGTCGCCTGCGTGACACGTCGCGCGTTGATCTTCGAGGCCTGCACCGGTGGCGCGGAGATCCCGCTCCAGGGATCGTCATTCGTCATCGCCCGCGTCCTCGTCGTCGTCCTCGGGGTAGTGTTCGCGATCCCAAGTTGTGTTGACCAC
>JAKZTU010000283.1:0-2765 GCA_047516945.1 Acidimicrobiales bacterium | reverse complement strand
CGCCCCAGCAGGTGATGGTGTTATCGGCACGTATCCCACACGCATGCCGCTCGCCGGCCGAAACAGTTTGGAAGCTCGGTGTTGGCGTATCGGTCCCTGTGGTCTCTTGCTCGTCGCTGTGTCGGCCCCAGCAGGTGATGGTGCTGTCGGTTCGCACGGCGCAGGAGTGTTCGTGGCCGGCGGACACTGAGAGGTAGGTTCCTTGGGGGGCGTCGGTGCGGCCGTAGGGGTTGCTGCCCCAGCAGGTGATGGTGTCTTGGGTTGTGATCCCGCAGCCGTGTGAGTGGTTGACCGATAGGGCGTTGAAGGTTCCCGCGGGTTGGTCGGGTTTTGTGCCTGGGAACAGGGGGTGTCCTAAGTTGAGGCGGCAGGTGATGGTGCCGTCGGTTCCGAGTGCGCACGAGTTGGTGCCGCCGGCGGCGACTGCGCTGAAGGGTCCGGTGGATGTGGCTGACCAGTCGGCGGCGCCTCCCCAGCACATGACGGCGCCGTCGGTGGTCACACCGCAGGAGACGATGTCGCCGGCGGACACCGCAGTGAACCGCCCCGAGGGCGCGTCGATTTGTCCGTGGCTGTTGTTGCCCCAGCACTTGATGGAGCCTCCTCGTTGCAGTGCGCAGGTATGGTCTGATCCCGCGGACACGGCCGTGTAGGCCCCCACCGGCACTCGGGTTTGTCCGTAGTCGTTGTTGCCCCAGCAATCGATCGAAAGGTTCTGCAGGACGCAGGAGTGCGTGTTGCCGACAGAGACGGCGCTGAACTCTCCGTTGGGGTTGTCGGCCTGCTCGTCGGTGTTGTATCCCCAGCAGGCGATGGTGCCGTCGGTTCTCAGTGCGCATGAATGGCTTCGTCCAGCAGACACTTCGCTGAACTGGGAGTCTGCGACGACGCTGAAGTCGATGTCGGTGTCGCAGCCGCCATAGTCGACGATACCGTCGTTGTCGCGGTCGCGCGCGAATCTGTCGAGGATGCCGTCGTTGTCGCGGTCGCTCTCGCACCGGTCAAGGATTTGATCGCCGTCCCGGTCGTCGTCGCAGTCGTCGGTGATGCCGTCTGTGTCGAGGTCGGGCCGACCGAAGGGGTCGTCGGTAACGCCGTCGTTGCCCTGGTCGCTGTCGCACTCGTCGGTAATGCCGTCCTGGTCGTCGTCGGGCACTGAGACTCGAATCGAGGCGGGGATCCGGCGGCTGTCTTTGACGGCGTCCGCCGCGGTCAGCGCCCACTTGACCGCCGAGTTGACCGTTGAGACCAAGCGCAGCGCCTTGTTGACCTCCTTGAAACCCTCGCGGGTCTTGTTGGCCTGCTCGGAACTGTCGCCGCCGGTCGCAACGAAACAGCCGGTGACAGCGGTCAGCATCTTCGTCCAATGCTCGAAGTTCCAGATGTCGAAGGAGCCCTTGAGGATCTTCGCTCCTTCTCTCAGCAGGTTCTTGATGCAGACGAGCAGCTTCTGTTGGGTGACTTCAGCCAACGAGAGCCCCGGAACCGCGATCTTGAGAAGATCGACGCCGATACGGATCCCATCGACGACCGCGGTAGTGCCGGTGGGGCGCCACTTGCCGGACCAGTCGCGCGTCTGTTCACTCAGCCGGAACTCGCTACTGCTCAGCGGCCACAAATACGACCCGCCGATGACTTCCTCAGCCGTTTGCTTGATCAACAGGTCCAGACCGCTCCAGGGAAGGGACCCACCGGCGAGCTCCACTGGAGTCCTGCCCGATGCGGCGTCGAACTCGATACCGTAGTTGCGGTTGTTGACGACCTTCACCACAAGGTCATCGCCTGCACTCTCCCCGCACGAAAAGAGCCGGGCCCGACCGCCCGACAGCGAGTCTTCTGAGTCCGACAGCGAATCGACCCATGCAGGCAGATCGCCGCGGCACTCCGGCTCGCTGGCCAACAGCCCGAAGAAGCGCTTCAAGGCGTCATGCACAACGTCCCAGGTCAACGCCACCAGCCCGGTGACCGCAAAGATCAAGCCCACCACCACCACCCCCGCGATCACCGGGAGCGCGACCTCTACAGGCCCGTTGAGCGGGCCCGCACCCGCATACACCGTGGGACCAAGCACGGTCGCCGCGCTGACGGGCCGTGTGTCGGCCAGGTTCGCTGTAACGGTCACGACGCCGTCGCCGATGACCACGCTCTGAGCGTCCAGGGGCACCCACGAACCCAGTTCGCTGCTGTACCACGCGGGCACGACCCCTGCAGGCGTCAACGAAGAAGCATCAGCTCTGAATCGCAGCGTCAACGGTCTGATGATCTCCGCGCCGGTCACCCGCAACGCCAACGGCGCAGTGGCCAACTCCTCGCCCTCGGGCACCTCACCGGTGCCCACCGAGGTCACAGACAAGCTCACCTGAGCCTCCCCCGACAACGCCCCAGCAGGCGCGTCCACGCTAACCTGGTCGAGTTCAGCCGTGAACGAACCACCCCGCGGCACCGACACAGCAGTCCCGTCAACAGGCACCACCACCGCCGGCGGAGCGACAGGCTCAGCATCCGGATCACACTCATGGGAGGCCGGATCGACCATCACCTCGGGCTCGCCTTGATAACGGTACAAGAACGTCACCAGATGCGCCCGTGTCAACGTGTCGTCAGGATCGAACGTGGTCGCCGACGTACCGGTAGTGATCTCACGATCAGCAGCCCAAGAAACACTGCCCTGCTGCCAAGACGCATGCACGTCGCTAAACGGATGATCCGGCGCCGCAGGTTCATTGGCCAAACGCCACAAGAACGTGACCAGATGCGCCCGATTC
>JAKZTU010000282.1:0-9211 GCA_047516945.1 Acidimicrobiales bacterium | reverse complement strand
GTGTCGTGCCCGACTCGACTCGTTCCATGATCGCGTTGAGGCTGTCGAACATCCTGCCACCGAGTTCGTTGGCCGCTTCGATCAACCTGTCTAGGAGCCGCTGGTGGGCGTCTCCCTCGCGGGTGCCCAGAGCGATCATGTTGTAGAGCGTGACCTTGTTCTCTTGGCCGATGCGATGGATGCGGCCCATCCGTTGTTCCAGCCTGACCAACGACCAAGGGATGTCCCAGTTGACCAACACGTTCGCTACTTGCAGGTCGATCCCCTCGTTGCCCGCGTCGGTGGAGACGATGACCTCGAACCGGCCGCCCATGAACCGTGCCTGGATCTCTGCCCGTTCGACGTGACTGTCCGCACCGGAGTAGCGCTCTGATGTGAAACCGGTGTCCGTGAACGCTCGGATAAGCCAGTCAGCGGTGTCGGCATACTCAGTGAAGACAACAAGTTGTCTGCCGGAACCGGGACTGATCCCGTTCTCGGCTAGGCGCTCGATCATCGGCTCCCACTTGGAGACGTTCAACTCGTCCAACGCGAGCCGGTCAGGGTCAAGCATCGGCTCCAACTCGGCTAGCACTTCGCTGATCGCTTGCTTCTCAGCTTTGGCGTCTACCGATGCGGCACCAACGACCTGCTCTTCGTTCTCGTCGTCGTCATCGTCAGTGTCGCCACCGGACTCGGCTGCTGGAGTGTCGCCCGTTCCCATCTTGTCGGAGCGTCGGCGCAGAGTCTCTGCCAGCGCATACAGCGACGAAGCAGCCCTCTTGCCATAGACCATCGCAGCGAGCGCACGCCCCTTCACAGGGAAGTACGTCAGAACCAGTTCCTGGGCCCGGTCATAGAACCGCTGCTCCGTCGGGTTCATCTGCACTTTGACGTTGACAGCTTCACGCTCTTTGAACAGGAGGCTCTTGGTGTCGTAATCGACCAGCTCCTCCTTCATCCGCCGCAAGAAATGCAACGGCCCCGGTGTCAGCGGAGGGGTGCTCTTGGATTCCTGCTGGTCGGAGCGTCGGCGTTTGGGCAGACCGCTGCCAGGTTCGCTGCTGGTGGGGAACACATCGGGATCGACCAGGTGAAGCAACTCCCGGAAGTACCACTCGTCGCCCCGGTGTGGTGTAGCGGTCAAGAACACTGCATGAGGCACACTGGCCGACAGTTCCTTCCCCACCCTGTGGAACGTTTCTGCTGTGGGGGTCATCCGGTGTGCTTCGTCAAAGATGATCGCATCCCATCCAGCTGCATCGGGGTGCAACGCATCCCGAAGAGGTTTGTTCATAGCTGCCAGGTTCAACGACACGATCCACAAGTCGTCGCCTGAACCCGCCAGAGCACGCTGACGGATCGTTTCGGCGGTCACCTCTCGCAAGTCCTGCCCGAAGAAGCGCCTGAAGTCGGCTTTCCACTTGATGACCAGATGCGCCGGGCACACAATCAACGCACGCTTCGCGAGGCCAAGCCGTTGAGCTTCACGCAGCCACAGCCCTGACATGATCGTCTTGCCCGTGCCCGGCTCATCAGCGAGCAGGAACCGCAGCAGCGGTTGGGTCAGCATGTGGCCGTAGACGGCATCCATCTGATGCGGATACGGCTTCAGAATCGTAGAAGCCAGCACCGTCGAGCGAGCCGACCGCACCGCCCCGAGCATCCACTCGTTCCACAACCCTGCTAGCACCACCTCGGGTGGGGCCGCTCCATCCTCTCTGACCAGCTTAACCTTCTCGACCTGTGCTGAGGTGAGTGACACCTTGCGAAACACGCCAGGACTCGCTTTATCGATCACATACAGGTCTGCGCCGGTTGGGTTTGACGCGACCGCATCAACGACCACTACCCCCGCCTCACCGGGCAATAGACACCGCTGCCCACTCACGAGCTGATCAAGGCGAGACCAGTTCACCTGCGTTGCGGCCACTACTGAGCCTCCCAGTTATCGTCGATAACGAGAAGAGGGGATGGGCAACAGTCCGTCGGATCGTAGGGCGAACAAAGAACAGGATCAACAGCGGGATCTTGAAAGGGGAGGTCCATAACTAGCAGACTCACGTTACTATAGGCGACAACGGTTCTATAGAGAACCAGATCCAGGACTGGTTCGCACTCCCTAGGCTTGCCTTCGGATGGGCCTGTCGAGCGTGTTCTCGGTGACGGTCGCCAGAGTTGCGACCCTCTTGTTGGTGCGGCCTTGCATGGACTCGTGGAGCCGCCCTACACCAGCTACCGCCGCTCGGGCAGGGACCAGTGGTCGCTGGTCCATAGCCTGACGTTGAGGTTCTGTTCGATGCAGTAGAGGGTGGGCAGGTCGATCCACGTTTCGCCACGCAGGATGTTGCGGACCGTCTGCCGGGAGATTGTGCCTTGCGGGCGGTTTTGGCTTCGCTGCCGCGGGCTTCGACCACGCCGCGGAACGCTTTGGAGATGCTCGGGCAGTTCCCCGACAGCGGCGGCTCCAATCCGACCCTCACCCAAGATCACGTCGTCTACGGTGACGGAAGCGAACTGAAGACGATGTACAGCCCGAGACGCAAACGGGGCGATCCCCACACCGGGGGGATTACCTACAACCGTCACGACCCCGAAGCCATCCCCCATCATCATCACCGCTATGTCGAAGACCCCTACACCGGCGAGGTGGTCTGCAAGATCTGCGACTCCAACAAGCGACGCAGACACGGCAGCAACGGGGTTGACGGTGCTCTCATCCATGAGATAGTCACCGTGCTCTCCCGCACCAACCACCGCCAGGAGCGCATCGTTCTCGACATCGACCTGCGCGAGCAGCACGTAACCGACGCGAACGTTTTCTGTGACAAGCGCTTCTCCTACCGCCAAAGCGGTTAACCCAACCACTGCTCAAAGCCGCTCGACACCCCGAACCGGCAAGACCATGCAACCAGAGCCGACCAGGCGCGGCCCTGACGCGTCAACGGAGGCGAGCAAACCACCCAGATCGCCGGAATCCACGCCTAGAGTCGGTCGAAGCCATCAGACACACGGGCTGAACCACCTAGAATCGACGCTCGGGCACTTTCGCACCGCGTAGCGCACCCGCCCCATCGCGTGATGTCCGAAGACATCTCCGCATGAACCTAAACTAACTCCTTGAGCAGAGTTGAGCCACATGCAAAATAGTAGAAGGCGCAATGTTTGATTCGCTGCGGTCAGTACTGCGGTTCCGCAAATTTGAGCTGAACCCAGACCGGCGACGGCTCGCGACATCTGCCGATGTCGATGACCTTCGTCGACTAGCCAAGAAACGGCTACCTGCTGGGGTTTTCGACTACATCGACGGGGGCGCGGAAGACGAACTCACACTCGTCAGAAACGCGCGGGCTTACCAAACGCTTGGATTTCGTCCCCGAGTTCTGCGCGATGTGTCCGCAGTTGATCCCACCTGCACACTTCTGGGTCGGCCAACACCACTGCCGTTGGTGCTTGCACCGAGCGGATTCACCCGCATCGCCCATCCCCAAGGCGAACTTGCGGTCACTCGGGCGGCTGCTCGGCTCGGGATCCCTTACACGCTCTCCACGATGGGCACGCGTTCCATTGAGGAAATGGCCGCAGCTAGCGACAGCGTTACGTGGGGTGGCGACGGCGAGCGACGTTTGTGGTTCCAAGTTTATGTTTGGAAAGACCGTCAGTTGATGCGCGACATGATCGAGCGTTGTGCCGCTGCACGTTACGAAGCACTCGTAGTAACCGTCGATACGCCTCGTTTGGGTCGCCGCGAACGCGATGTGCGGCGAGGGATGGAACTGCCCCCCAAGCTCGGGCTCGGCACAATAGTTGACGGGATGTTGCGCCCGTCGTGGACTTGGCAGTTCCTGCGCAACGATCCGATCATGTTTGCGAACGTGACAACCAGCACCGGCGGCGTTGCCAGTCCCGACGGGTCAAGTGCCATCGTTCTCGCTGATCACCTCAGCGCACAGTTCGACGCGTCACTGTCATGGGACGACATCGACTGGTTCCGTTCAATATGGGACGGCAAAATCGTCGTCAAAGGCATACAAACCGTCGAAGACGCTTTGCTTTGCGTGGAGCGCGGTGTCGACGCCGCGTGTCTATCGAACCATGGTGGCCGCCAACTCGACGGCGCTCCCGCACCCATTAGTTTGGTGACACCGTGCCGAGACGCCGTGGGTGACAGCATCGAAATCATCGCCGACGGTGGAGTGCGGCGCGGCTCAGACATCGTCAAAGCCCGAGCGTTGGGCGCCGACGCGGTCATGACCGGACGCCCCTACCTTTATGCCCTCGGCGCCGCAGGCGAACTCGGTGTTGATTGGCTGCTGGACTTCTTCGACGACGGCATGCGCCGTACCATGGCGCTTTGCGGCGCGTCAACCGTTGACGAGCTAACCCCAGCTCTGATCAGCAAGGAGATTTGAGTGTCACGATCCAGTGTCATGCCCGAAGACATCGTTGCTTACGCCGCGGCTCATTCGACCCAACCAGATGAAGTCCAAAGAGCCCTGATCGCGGCCACCAACGAAAAGA
Organism: Acidimicrobiales bacterium; assembly: GCA_047516945.1. GTDB lineage: Bacteria > Actinomycetota > Acidimicrobiia > Acidimicrobiales > Aldehydirespiratoraceae > VXYK01. The sequence goes on along the minus strand of JAKZTU010000282.1, from coordinate 4,711 downwards.
CAGAGGGTTTCGCCGGCATGCAGATCGGAACCGACCAGGGTGTGTTCATGACCCTGCTCACCACGGTTCTGCAAGTCGAATTCGCGGTGGAGGTCGGAACTTTCACGGGATATTCGGCTCTTTGCATAGCTCGGGGATTGACACCTGGTGGTCGGCTGCTGTGCTGTGATGTCAGCGAGGAGTGGACCAGCATCGGCAAAGAGCATTGGGAAATGGCTGGTGTCGCTGACCGGATCGATTTGCGGCTCGCCCCCGCAATCGAAACGCTGCGCTCCCTACCCTCAGAGCCCACGATCGATTTGGCGTTCATTGACGCCGATAAGACCGGCTATATGTCGTACTACGAAGAAATCTTGCCGCGCTTGTCGCCGCGGGGGGTCATATTGGTTGACAACACAATCTGGCACGGAATGATCCTTGAGGGTTCCGGTGCGCAAGACCCCGACACCGTGGCTTTGCGAACCTTCAACGACCATGTCGCAGCCGACGAACGAGTCGAAGCCGTGTTGCTCACGATCGGCGACGGAGTCACCTTGATCCGCCGCCGCTAAGCAGGCGCGAGGTTAATCGAAGGGGCGGATCACGGTGAGCGTTGGTTCGACGTCCTCGGTTGCTTGGTTCCACCGCAAGCCGGTTAGGCCCTGGGAATGGCCGTCGGTGCTCATCCAGTTGCCAAAACCGGGATCCTCAGCGGATACCACGATCTTCACTGAACCGTCAGGTTCATAATGTGCGGTGTGCTCGTTGACCGTTACCGGCAACCACCGATAATCCAGGCTCTCCATCCAACGATTGTCAACCTGAAAGTTCCAGTAATAACACTCGGGGGGAACAAACTCGATTAGCAGCGCCTCGCCTTCGGCTAGGTCATAAGCACCGTGATAGAAAATCTGGTTCGGGTCGCCCCAGGCACCTTGGGCGGGACCTGCCTTGGTATGCATCCCATTGGGAACCTCAGTCATCAACTCATCAGCCCAATCGGTGAAAATCTGCGAGCAACCGGCGACGAACATCATCGCTCCCTGTAATTGCTTGCCGAACTGTGTTGGGCTCAGCGGAGGCGGCAACTCGTCGTGGTCCAGGCATTCAATGCGTAGAGTCGGCAACACCTCGGTGCTGCGGTCAAGAAAAAACTGGCGTATCGCGAGCATGCCCGGTTCGGGATCTGTTTTGACCCAGTTGTGGTCGTGAGGAGTCGGACCCACGAAAAGCTCGAAATTGCCTTCCTCATCAACCAACAAATCACTACCGTCGATGAAGCCCATCACGCCTAGACGCTCCTGAGCAGCGCCGTAGTTGCCTGCGAACGCGCTGAACGACAGATAGTGGACGGTGCCGCGATTGCCGGACACCTTGTAGTTGAGCCGTCCGTCGATTGAGCAGGCCATGTAAGCCGCGTCCGGGTTGTCCGAACCGATCTTGACCTGGTCAGGCAAAGGCTTGATGATCGGGAAGCGGATGTCGCCCCCTTCCACGAAGCTGGCCAAGCCTCCCCTGGTCAGGCGACTCAAAAAGCGGAATCCTTCGGCTCTGTCGAGATCGGATTCAGAACGCTCAAGAATCATCTCGCCAGCGGTTTTCAAGGCATCGCAGAAATCGCTCCAAGCCTTGCCCGAAACGACATCGTCATGGAGTTCGCGGTTGGAATCGTCGCTGGTGGCGTCAGTCATGGCCGAACCCTAGGATGCCCAAAGTCACCGCAGCTAATCAACCGCCTCTGTGGACCGCAGAGTCGTTGATCTAGTCCTCAGCTTGGCTCTCAGGATCAGAGTCGCCCTTGACCTTCTTGGGGTCGGATTCAGGCTTGGACTCAGATTCAGGCTTGGACTCGGATTCGGACCCGGACCCGGCTTCGGTGTCGGAGTCGGCTTCGGTGTCGGACTTGGCTGCAGCTTCGGACCCAGTCTGCTTACCCTCTTTGCTATGACCTACGGCGTCCGCATTTCGGTGCCAGACGGTCTGTTGCGGGAAGGGGATCTCTATTCCCGCCTCGTCGAATGCAACCTTGAGTCGCAAGCGAAGCTCTCTCTCGACGGCCCATTGTTTGGACGGCTCAGTCTTGACCACTAATCGCAACGCCACTGCCGAAGCACCAAGTTCCTGGACGCCCCAGATTTCTGGACGCTCCATCAACTCCTCGCCGCCCCATTCCTTGTCCTCCCACAGGCTGTCGCCGACGCGCTGGATGACGTCGCGGGCCAAATCGAGATCGGTGTCGTAAGCCACTTCCACATCCAAAAGGGCACGCGACCAGAGCTGACTAAAGTTTCCGACCCTTGAAATAACGCCATTGGGCACATGCCAGACCGTTCCTTTCACGTCGCGAATGGTCGTCGAGCGCAGAGACACCTTCTCGACGGTGCCCGTAGCGCTACCGACATCGACAATGTCACCGACACCGTATTGATCCTCGATCAGCATGAACAGGCCCGACAGGAAATCCTTGACGATTGACTGGGCCCCGAAACCCAGTGCCAAACCGCCGATGCCGGCACCGGCGATCAAAGGTGCCAAGTCGATGTCGAGCTGGCCGAGCATCATGAACAAGGCCAGTATCCAGATTGCCGCAACACCAATACTTCGCAGGACCAGTCCAATGGTTTCGGCGCGCGCCGAGGCACGCTTCGTTTCGCGTTCTTCCATCAACAACTTGCCAGGTCCTCGCTCGCGGAGAGTTCGCAGACGGGGATCCGTCGGAGAGTTGGCGATGGTCTGGGCGAATTTCAGCACCGACTTCTGAAGGATTTTCGAAACGATCCAGGCAAGAATAACGATCAGCAGAATTCGGATGGGTCGGTCGAGCAGCCAGTCGGCGCCAGTTGCAAGGAGTTCGTTATTGGTCCATTCGTAGACCTTCTCGCAGATGTAGGAGCCCTCGGCTCCGCAGGCATCTAACAAGCCGTCGGTTTGTGCCAGCAAATTTGTCATGGATTGAGACTACGGGAGGCGCGGACCCTTAGTGGACTTTCTCAGTAGAACACTTACCGTGACTTGATTACCGCAAATCATAGGTTTTAGATATGATTTAGCAGCATGCACAAGTTTCGGATGGGCGAAGCAGCGCAATTGCTGGGAGTCAGCGTCGATACGGTTCGCCGCTGGGCAGACCAAGGACGGTTCGAAACTCAACGCACGCCGGGCGGACAACGAGAAATCGCCGGGCCAGAACTAGCCCGGCTAGCGCTTGAGCTTGGAGAAACACCGCCCGATGAAACCCGCTCCGTATCGGCACGCAACCGATTCCCCGGGCTAGTCACCCGGGTGGTTCGCGACACCGTCATGGCCCAAGTCGAGATACAAGCCGGGTCTCACCGAGTCGTGTCACTCATCTCCGCAGAAGCAGCCAACGACCTCGGCCTCGAACCCGGAGTAAGAGCCGTGGCCTCAATCAAATCAACCGCCGTCATAATCGAACGAGCCTGATCGCACGAACCATGCCGATGTTGCAGAAGATGAAGGTGCAAAAGATCATGCCTCTGATCGTGTTGGTCTGGGTGCTCCCCGCATGTTCGTCCGACAGCACAGAGACGGTGATATTCGCGGCGTCATCGCTGGCCGCGGTCACCGACAACATCGACGCGGCGCTTGAAACCGAAGGGGACGTCGCGCCGCCCGAATGGGTGCTGGCAGGAAGCTCCCGACTCATCGCACAAGTCAGAGACGGAGCAAGACCCGACATCATCATTTCTGCCGACACCACACAGCTCGCAAACATCCTCGATCTCGGTTATGTCGTCGTGGATGAACCGCGGATCACCAACCGGCTGGTTTTGGCGGTGGCCGAAGGCAACCCTGCACAGATAACCAGCATCGACGATCTAAGCCTGGACGGGCCCTTGATCGGCCTATGTGCACCCGAAGTCCCCTGCGGCGCTACCGCGCTGCGAATCGCAAAGGAGTTCGGCATCACCATGCGCCCCGACACAGCCGAACCCAACGTCCGCGCCCTGGCACACAAACTCGCCAACGGGGAGCTCGACGCCGGTCTCGTCTACGCCACCGACGCCCACAGCCTTGGACTCACCACGATCGCCGACACCCGCATCGCAAAAGGCAACGACTGCTCCAACCCTGCAGTCACGAGATACGGAATCGCCGCGCTCGCCACAACATCGGAGCGCGACACAAGATCCGACAGCGACAAGCGCCCAGAAGTGCAGGTCAAGCAATACCTGCTGACCGAGACACTGCAACAAGGCGGTTTCGAGTTGGGGCTCTGCCGATGATCCGGCTGCGGCGCGCCCCCGTAACTCTGGTGGTCCCGGCGACGCTGGCCGTTGCGCTATTGGTCATTCCACTGGTGGGACTACTGCAGCGCGCTCCGTGGTCGTCGCTGGTCTCCCGACTCCTCGACGACGCGGTCCTCGAAGCCATCAGGGTCTCGCTCATCGTCAGCTTCAGCGCAGCGGGACTCTGTCTGGTCTTGGGTCTGCCGTTGGCGTGGGTTCTGGCCCGAGTCGACTTGCCGTTCCCCCGACTGGTACGGGCCGTGGTGTTGCTGCCCATGGTACTGCCGCCTGTTGTGGCGGGGACCGCCTTGCTTTTCGCGCTTGGACGCCGCGGCCTCGTGGGTCAGTGGCTCGACAGTTGGTTTGGAGTGACGCTTCCTTTTACGACGGCGGGCACGATTCTGGCCGCCACTTTCGTCGCCTTGCCGTTCTTTGTCACAACCGTCGAAAGCGCTCTCGTCGCACAGGGACGCGACCTCGAA
>JAKZTU010000281.1:0-11946 GCA_047516945.1 Acidimicrobiales bacterium | reverse complement strand
GGCGCAATCCGGTTGAGCCGCGACAGAGTCTGCACGGCATGTACACCTGACAGCGGCTTGTCAACATACATCGCCTGCAGCAGCGGCTGGTCGAACCCCGTCTGGTACTTCTCGGCGACGAGCAGCACTTGGTAATCCGGTGAGGCAAACCGAGCGGGCAGAGCTGATTCGTTGATCGGCTTGCCCAACACCACGTCGACGTTCATCTTCGGCTCGGTGTACTCAGCACCGGTGTCGGGATCGACGACGGTGCCGCTGAAGGCCACTAGCGGCCTGACATCGTCGTAGCCCTGTGCATCGATATAGTCGTTGAACGCGTTCATGTAGCGCACCGCATGCAGCCGCGACGACGCCACCACCATTGCCTTGGCACGCCCGCCCATGCAGTGCATCACCTGGTTGCGGAAGTGCTCGATGATGATCTCGGTCTTCTGGGTCAGGTTGTGCTCGTGCAACTTGACGAACCTGGAGAGCTTGACGGCGGTCCTGCGCTTGGGGAAATCAGGATCCGTTTCGGCGGTGCTGACGAGCTTGAAGTAAGTGTCGTAGTCGGTGTAGTGGTCCAGCACGCTTAAGATGAAGCCCTCTTCGATTGCCTGGCGCATGCTGTAGGTGTGGAATGGCACCGGCTTGCCGCCGGGGTCGTTGGGTGCTGGACGCCCGAACAATTCGATCGTCTTGCCCTTGGGTGTGGCAGTGAACGCGAAGAAGCTCAGATTCGGCTGCGGGCCGCGTGATTCCACCACGGCATTGAGGCCGTCCTGCCAGTCCTGGAGATCATCACCGCCAGCGAGCGCTCCTGCGCCCAACAACGACTTCATCTTCAGCGCTGTCTCACCCGTTTGGCTCGAGTGCGCCTCGTCCGCGATGATCGCGTAGCGCCGCGACGCCAACTCCTGCGCCATCTTGGCGGCCTGCTCACGCTCGCTGTCGCTGGCGGCATCGGGAGCGGCGGCACCCGCGATTCCCAGCAGCCTGTCCAACACGAACGGGAACTTCTGCTGCGTCGTGACGATGATCTTGGTGCCGTCGACGAGCGCCCGGGCGAGCTGGTCCGAGTCCTCGTCGATGGCCTGCACCACGCCCTGGGTGTGCTCAATCTGATAGATCGCGCTCTGCAGTTGCGCGTCGAGCACACGGCGGTCGGTGATCACCAGCACGCAATCGAAGACCTTGTCCTCAGCGGCGGTGTGCAGACTCGACAGGCGGTGCGCGAGCCAAGAAATCGAGTTCGTCTTACCGCTACCGGCTGAATGCTGCACGAGGTAGTTACGGCCAGAACCCTCGGAACGAGCCGCGTTCACGAGCAGGTTCACGGCGTCGAGTTGGTGGTAGCGAGGGAACACCAGCGTCTCCCTCACCTTCGTGCGGTCGCCCTTGGCATCGACGATCTTCTCCTCGCGCCGCTCGGTGAACATGTAGGAGCCGACGATGTCCAAGAACCGATCCCGCTCCAGTACCTCCAGCCAGAAGTAGCCGGTGCGGTAGCCCGATTCGTGCTGCGGGTTGCCCTTGCCACATTGCACCTCGCCGGGATGGCCGCCCCGGTTGAACGGCAAGAATCGTGTGTCGCTTTTGGCAAGGCGCGTCGTCATGTGCACCTCGTCGGGGTCCGCAGCGAAGTGCACCAACGCCCGCTTGCCGAAACGAAACAGCGGCGCGTTCGGCTCACGATCCGTGCGGTACTGCTTGACCGCGTGCTGCCACGTCTGGCCCTTCATCGGGTTCTTCAACTCGCACGTCGCGATCGGCAGCCCATTGAGCGCGAGAAGCAGGTCGATAGTGTCGTTCTTGCCCGGGTGGCAGCGAGCCTGCCGGGTCACCGTCAGCTCGTTGGCGTCGAATTGTGCGAGTGCATCGAGGTTCAGACCGTGGGCCGGTTTGAAGTACGCTAGGCGGAAGGTCCTGCCGACGAACTTGAACCCGTGACGCAGCACCTCCAAGGTGCCCTTCAGGTCGAGTTCCTTGCCCAGCCGGTCCAGTATCCGTGCGCCGAGTTCGGCACCATGGATCGCGTCGGCTTTCGCCCACGGTTCCGGCTGCGTCAACTCCAGGAAGGACACCACACGGTCGGGAAACAGCGCCCGGTCTACATCCCACTCGGCAGCAGGAACCGAGATCCAACCGGCCTGCCCGAGCATCGAATCCAACGACGACTCGAACGCGTGCTCCGAGGTCTGGACCGACATCACGCACCACCCCCAGAACCAGCCAGCGCAGTTTCCCGAACATCTATCTTGCCCGTCACCGCTGCCGAAATGAGCGCCGACCGATACTCCTGCAGACGCTCGATCGCTTGCGAGATCGTTCTTTCCATCCGCTTGGCGCGGTCCTCGGCCGCGTCAATGTGGGCGACGATCGCTTCCTGCTCGGCCATCGGGGGTACCGCAGTCACAAGTGACAAGAACTGCTGGGGATAGAGCCGAAGTCTCGAAGTCCAGATTCCACGCGACTCCGAAGTCATGCCGACGACGTATCGCCTGGACCGGTAAGCCATGTCGACAAATCTCGGGATCAATCGGGTGCGGTCCGGCGAATACACGTTGTACGACGGGCTAACCAATCCTGCCTCAGCGGCTGTGCCTGCGGCACCCATCCATGCCCACATAGTGTTGACAACAAGGTCTCCAGGGTTACAACGCTTGTATCCTGCAAGAGTCTCCGCCATGAACATGCCTACCTTGGGTTTGTCTGACCTGCGGCTGACACCGGTGATGTGCGAAACGGTCAAGAGTTCCCCTTCGCCATCCTTAGATCGGTCGTCGCGCTCTGAGAAGAGTCGACGATTCTCGGCAATCGTCCAGTGCTCCGGCACGGTCCCGAGCCATTCCACGCCGGAGTCCTTGAGATTCGGCTTCGGGTCTAACCGAGCGGACTCTGCTGCCTTCCGCCGCAGTCCCTTGGTAACTGCCCGCGTGATCAGCGCCGTCCGATATTCGTCAAGCCGCTCAATCAGCAACTCCTGTTTCGCGATCAGCTCGTTGATACGGGTGGTCTCGCGGTCGAGGAAGGCAACGATGGCATCTTGTTCTGCCCTTGGAGGAAGAGACAAGGGCAGCGATGCAAACTTCTCTCGCGTGAAGTGAGAAATAGTCGCCTTATTGTTTGTGGCATCGAACCAGCCAGAGTCAGAAAAGGCAATGAGCCAGTAGTTCAGAAACTCAATCGTGGCGTCCGACGTTGGTCTTACCCGATGAAGGGCGTTCTGTATGATGCAATCACCGATTGGATGCTTCACAATTGCGGAGCGACCACCTTCACCACCTTCGCAGACCAGCAGATCGCCCAACTCGACGCCATACACTCGCCTATCGAGTGCATCAGCCCACATGATTGGCAAATCGTCAGAGACGATCTGGCCCCATCGGACATGTTGCGCCTTGAGGTACGGCGTCTCCCGATCCCCCTCCGAGTGCGGTTGGGGTTGAAGCATCTTTCCGAGTTGGATGTGATATCGACGCTTCGTTGCCGTCATCTCCCAGTGCCGAGGCATCTTCCCAAGCCACGTGACGCCCGAGTCGGCGTAGTCGCAATATGCCCGCCTCATGCGGTGACCTCTGCCAAGAGTCGACCGATCTCGGTTTCGAGGGTCTGCAGGTCGGCTTCGATGACTTCGAGGGGGCGGGGCGGTTCGTAGACATAGAAGTGGCGGTTGAAGGGAATCTCATAGCCGATTTTCGTCTTGTCGTGGTCGACCCAGGCGTCTGGGACGTGTGGCTGGACTTCGCGTTCCATGTAGGCATCGATGTCCTCGCCGAGGGACACGTTCTCGGTGTCGCGTAGGCTAGTGTCGGGCTCGGGGTTGCCACGGCGGTCTTCGCAGATCTCGGCCTCGGGGTCGCGTTCGCTGAGCGACGCGAGGGTGGCGTTGCGTTCGGGTGCCGACAGTTTAACGTTGTGTGCTTCAGCGGCATCTCGCAGCCGAGTTGCGAACACATCACGCTCGAAGATTATCTCCCCGCCAGTGGTTTCGGCCAACGTTTCGAGTGCGTCCCGGATGACCCGCTGGCGAGCCTGTCCCTCAGCAACCTGAGCGTCGTGAGCCGCGCCGGCCCGCTTTTTGCTCTTGGCGAGGTTCACGAACGTCGCTTGATCCTCAATGCGAGCGATGCGTTCGGGAGTAGCGGCAAAGTTGAGTCTCAGGGGGCGTTCGACTGTGATCTTTCGGTAGCCGAAGTCGTCGTTGTCGAACACCTTGCTGACCACGCGTAGCCGGGTGCGCGGTTCGTGGGTGATGGGGTCTTCGTCGGTGATGTCGCGTGTCTCCCCGTCGGTGAAGCCGCCGTGGATGCGGGTCATGTCTGCGATCTGCTCGGGTGACAACTCGTTGCGCTTGTTGCCGAGGCTTCGACGCATCTTGACGTAGAACTCGCGTGCGTCGATGAGCTGCACCTTGCCGCGGCGACGCTCCTCTTTCCGGTTCGTGAGAATCCAGATGTAGGTGGAGATACCGGTGTTGTAGAAGAGCTGGTCGGGCAGGGCGATGATGGCTTCGAGCCAGTCGTTCTCGATGATCCACCTGCGGATGTTGCTCTCACCGCTGCCGGCGTCGCCCGTGAACAGCGGCGATCCGTTGAACACGATCGCGACGCGGCTGCCGCCGGGGCCGTCGGGCGCTACGGGTTGCATCTTCGACAGCATGTGCTGGAGGAACAGCAGCGAACCGTCGTTGATGCGTGGCAAACCCGCTCCAAATCGGCCCTGGTAGCCGAGAGTGTCGCGTTCGGCTTCGATGGACTGCTTCTGCTGCTTCCATTCGACCCCGAACGGCGGGTTGGCGAGCATGTAGTCGAACGTCCACGGCGTGTCATCAGAACGCCGCCGGTAGCCGTCTTTGGTAAACGAGTCGCCGAGCCTGATGCGATCCGCGTCATCTCCCTTGATGAGCATGTCCGAACGACAAACCGCCCACGACTCATCGTTGATGTCCTGGCCGAACAGGTGCGGCTTGGCGTCGGCGTTGTGGTCGTGCAGGAACTTCTCCGCGACGGTTAGCATGCCGCCGGTGCCACAGGCAGGGTCGTAGATGGTCTTGACAATGTGAGGCTTGCCGAGGTCTGCTTCGGGCGACAGCAACAAGCTCACCATGAGGCGGATCACCTCGCGGGGCGTGAAATGCTCCCCCGCTTCCTCATTCGACTGCTCAGCCCCGATGCGGATCAGTTCCTCGAACACGTACCCCATCTGCATGTTGTCGACGCGCTGCGGGGAGAGGTCCAGGTTGGAGAATCGCTGCACCACTTGGAACAGCAGGTCCTTCTCGTCCATGCGGCCGATCTGGGTGTCGAAATCGAAGCGCTCCATCACATCGCGTACGTTCGGCGAGTACGCATGGATATAAGCGCTGAGGTTCGTGGCGATTTGGTTGGGGTCGTCCAGCAGCCGAGCGAAATCGAACTTGGACGTGTTGTAGAACGGGCGCTCCGCTGCCGCTGTCAGCAATTGGTGGCGCACGTTCTCGGACTGCTGGGCGTGAAGCCGCGCAGAGGCCAAGACACTCTCCTTGGTGTCGGACAGCACACAGTCGAATCGGCGCAGTACCGTGAGCGGGAGGATCACCTTGCGGTACTCGTTGCGCTTGTAGGGGCCGCGCAGCAGGTTGCAGATACCCCAGATGAAATCGGCGAGTTGACGGTGTGTGCTGGCGTTCATGGATCTACTACCCGGTTCTGTGGGGCAAACTCACGGAAGTCTAGTTCTCCACGCTTGACGTAATAGTCCACGATTGCGGCTCTGTTCTCGACAGTCGGAGGATCGACGGCCTGGCTCGTTGCGGACAGGACATCGCGAACCTGATCCCGCCAAGCGACGTGGTCCCATACATCGTTGGATCCATTCAACATCTTTAGGGTGAACCGGGCGGCCTCGGCAGGTTTCGTCGATGCGATGTTGGCGAGGCGGCTGATTATGTCGTGACCAAGAAACCTTGCGTTTCCAGCTTGCAACGTGATCTCAAGGCCCGCCAGTGACCAATTGTCGTCTAGCTTGGCCGACGCGAATGTGAATGCGAAGGAATTGGCCTCACTCTTGTGAGATTCTGGCTCCTGGGCGATCACCTGGAGCCGCGAATCCCAGAGTGCACGAATCCGGGCCAACACTTCAGGTTCGACACCTCCATCAGTGTTGTTGAGCGCCCGGCCCAAAAAGTTCATGACTCGTGCAGCGAGTTCGTCATCGGCGAGCTCGAACCACCGTTCCAACAGTCCAGACCGCAAGCATCCGCGCCAGTAGAACGTCACAAGATGCTCTCCTAATTTGGCGTCGGCTGATTCTCTGGCGAATCCGACGGAAGCTCTGGATGGGACCCTTTCCACTGCAGCTTCGTACTCGTGGTGCAGCACCTCACAGACCGGATTGAAGGGCGGGCACCAGCTTACGTAAGTGTTCCACGCGGCATCACGTAGCGCGGCAAGTTCAGGCAACCGCGGGAGTATGCGAACGAGGTTGGCGGTTACCCATTGCTCGTCAAGCAGCAGAAGCCAAGGCAACCACCTCCCGTACACGGCACGCACGGCGAGCGACGGATCGCAAGCGGGGTCCAGGTGTTCTTCGAGCACCTCTCGCACCTCGGGCATCAGATCGAATCCCGCAGCGGCATCAATACCTCGAGATTCGAGTTCGCGTCGGCACCACAAGGCATACGCCGTGACGGCGTGCATCGCCTTGCCACGGTTCACGTTGATGGACATCGTATAGGGGTCCATCGAGCCGTCGCCAAAGGTCTCCTCATCCACGGGCGTCAGGTTCGGATCACGGGTGAGGGGCTCGAGTACATCCCAGATCGCTTCGCGCAACTCGAACGGGATCCGGTTGTCACGGTCGGCGACTCCCTCTTGTATCAGCGTTGCGACCTCTCCGCGGGCCCAGGTCCAACCTGCGTCACGGTCCAGGTCCAGCGAGTCATCTTCCTCTTTGAAGGGGTGATCGAGCACGGATGCCATCAGTTGGATCGGCCGATCCCACGGAACTGAAGTGCCCTCCTTGACCGCTGCTTCAAGACCACTCAAGAAATGCCTGGTGTAGGTCGGGTCAAGCGGCTTCATTCGGTCTGCAACAGCTGCGAATTCGGCTGGTCGGTTCTTAACGACTTCCTTGAACGCGCGCCCGAGGCCTTCCGGCGTTGGACCAAAATCCCAGTCCGTGCGATCACCCGGTTCCCATGTGGCCAAGTGTTCGATGACATCACCCACGGACATCTCGTTCATTTGCTCCACCGTGAGCGGAGTCTCTGGCCCTACCCAGCTTTCGGACCAACTCAAGAAGTCAGGGCGGCCAGCCTCCTCGTGCTTCGCTACTAGCTCGCGGTACTCTTCAGCGTCGTCGCCAGAAAGATGCTCCGCGACGATACTCAACCAGTCGCGCTTCCACTGTTCAGAGTGGGCCGACTCGTCATCAAGGCTTGACGCGGAGCCGTGCCGTTCCAAGTGGCGTTTTCGATACTTGTCGATGTCAGGACCAGCAAAAACCCACTCCAAGAACGCCGCCCGTGCCTCTGGAGACACGTCAGCCAGTCGAGCTCTGAGCAACTCGCAGTACTCGTGTTTGAGGCGGATTTCATCGAAGATGTTCCTGTTCGCGACGCGCTCTGTCGCCAACTCCGTACCGCCCGGAACTACGGCGAGCACATGCAGAGCGATGCGGCGATGAAGCATCGTCTCCGCTTCGAGCAACTCCACCACATCCTGAAGGTCATCGTCAGAGACCCGCGCCAGACGAACGGCCGCGTCCCGTACAGCCGACACGAGCGTTGAGCGCACGCCGTCGTCCGTATTCTGCGGATGGTCCTCAATCGCCGGTCTCCAGATGTAGGAATGGCCGTCTGAGTCCCGTGGTTCGTCGGGAAATTTGCTGAACTTGACCGCAACAGTCAAGAGCCCTGAGAACAACTTCAGTCCTTTGATGCCTGCAGAATCCACCAAATCCGGCAACATCGCCTCAACCGCCTGCTTGTACGGCCAATCCGGAAGCCGTCCAGCCGGTTCGGGAAGCATCGGTAAGGTTGTCTCGTCATCTTCACCGATACCTGAGTGAAGCTCTAACGACAACAGCTCCTTCGTGGCCTTAAGGCCCTGTTTAGTCTTACCTTCTCGCAAGAGACGACAAATCGTGGACGCAACCGCTTCAACGGACCAGCCGAACGTCAACTCGGGATGTGTGATCCACTCGACGATCTTTGGCGCTAGCTCCCGGAACTGCTGACTCGAAAGGGCTTGCGCACACTCAAGCAGGACATTGCTGACGCGGGGGTTGGCCGACGGTGGAATAGCATTGAGGACTTCCGCTACTTCTGAAGGCGCTAGCGGAGCCATTCGCACGAGGTAGCGACCCTCCGGCCACGGCGGGAATTGAACGTACCCGGGCTCATCAGCAGGCACTGGATCTGGGGCATTAGCGAAATAACCACGCCCCGCTAGCGCGGTGACCCATGTCGGGTTCTCCAAGCGATCGAAGAAGTACGGCCGGTTCTCAGGCCGAATCGCGAGCGCGGCAACCTGGTCCAGTTCTGAGTCCGTTGGTGTACTCCAGTCGTTCTCGTTTGCCTTTTCCAACAGTTTGTCCAGCTCATCCAGATTCTCATAAGAGTGTTGTTGAACGAACATGAGATACTCCTCGAAGCGAAAGAAGTTCTCTACCCATTCTGCGTCCGCCCCTTCTGGCAATGGCTCTCCCCGTGCGTGCGCGATTCCCACGACCTTTGGGAACAGGTTTTTCCAGTTCTTGACCACATGTTGAGGACTTTGGCCGTGTTCTCCGAGGTCAGCAAATCTGGACCTATCACGATCCATTCGGTTCGCTTGGGAGGCCGTGTGCTTCGCGATCAGACTGCCAACCGAGGCCAGAAACTCAGTTGACACGTCGCGGTATCCCGGGCCTGGCACGGTCGCTACAGACTCCTTCAGCGATACCAGGCTGCCATCCTCTGGGAGTCCTTCCTCAACCCATCGTTGTTGAATCTTGTCCGCGAGGTGCGCATAGTCCACGTCCCGGCGCTTTACCTTGGGACCGAGTGCACCTGGAAGACGGTTCTGAATCTCGCGGATCGCATGTGCAATGAAATGCACCCGGCCCGGGAAGCTGTCACGCATAGCGAGTGACAAGGCGCCCCGGTAAAGCGGAGTAAGCGCCGGGGCATGGGTATCAAGCCACTCGACGAGAGTCCTTCGCTCAGACGTCCACCATGTTTCCCCAACGCCATCTGGACCCGTGGAAGCAAGCAAATCGTCTTCCGACGAGCCAGGACCGACAACGGTATTCATTCGAACTCCCCGAGCCGGCCGCTGTTCACGATTTGGTGGGTGGCATCAACCATGCTTGTGGCAACGCTGATCGCGTGCTGCGCGTCTTGCTCGGTGGTAGCCGCTGATCTGTGGTCGGGGTACTCGCTGCGGTTGCGCCTTCTGCGCAACTGATGGAGTTGCCCGCAGACTTGCATGCCGCCAGCTTCGTTGAACTGCGCCTTCACAGCATCAATCACCGCAATATGCCCACCGGAAACGGTGGCCCGAAGGCCTTGGAGGATCAATAGCGCAGCCGCAAACTTGCGCACGGCGTCATAGCTGAGTTGCAAGGCACCGGCAGCGTCGTGTCCGATGCACAGCTCGGCGCTCTTTACGTGGGCCGTTGCATCTGTCATCAAGCGATTAGCCATCTCAGATGAGACGGGGACTCGCTCCAGTTCTCCGGTTTCTATCAGCTTCTCGACCCTTGAACGCCCTCGTTGCCACATCAGGTATTGGCCACAGCGGGGTCGACACCGAAGTCGAACGAATCAGCACCAACGTTGCAGTCGTCAACAAGAACCACATGCAACGGTCGGGCCTTGAGTTCTCTGATGAAGCTCTCGTCGCCGTCGTCCCATTGGTGACGCGTTCTGACAACGGCCTGGGTTGGGAACCCAAGGCGCTGTTCGACTCGATCAGCGGCAAGATCGACAGCATCACGGTCCGCGTCTCCGATAATCAGAACGTCGATGTCGTTGGGCAGATGCCCCGCATGCCCTGCTTGTCGTGCCGCCCACGAACCGAACAGCATCACCGCTTCCGCGCCGTCAATATCAGCGAACTCCTCGGCGACCACAATGGGCGGACCATACGCCGCCAAGACGATCTGACTCATCGCGCCATACAGAGGGTGACGCGCCTGTGCCCTAGCCCGCCTCACGTTACCTTCTTTCCATGTCTCAACAAGCCCAGCCTGTTCTGCGCGGCGCACTTCGCGTATCACCGTGGGCATGCTCGATTTCGAGTATTCCATGAGAGAGGTCAGGCTATGCCCGATCTCGGGGTCAGCGAAGATACGGGCCAAGATTCGGCCTTGGGTATCGGAACGCAGGACCGGGTTGAGAGTCGGCACCGGTACTTTCATAAAATGTTATGTTAGCATCCGTTTGATGAAGGTAGATGCGATGCCCCACCAGAATCGGCATCGCCGAGACAATCACGCTTACGAGGAGAAGTGGCATCTACTTGGTTGCCTCGCCGATCCACCGGTCTTGCAGTCGGCAACGAGAAGCTACTGGGGATCGTGCCCTTTGTAACCCGGACCCTCAACCGGTCATCCCACACGCAAACGCGAAGCACGGCCATGACCATATGAACGCCTGAGTTGGACGAGCGGAACTTTCCATTGTCGCATCGGCGCACCGTTTTGTAGCACATGTGTGATATGCTGCTGCCGTGACTGAGACGACCACCGTGCGCCTCAACGACGAGGAACGAGCGCTGCTCGACGAACTCGCCTCTGAGTTCGGCGGCCGATCAGGAGCGATCAAGCAGGGCATTGCGATGCTCGCCCAAGAGCAGCGCCGTCGTCGCGCCCTAGACAGATTTGTGGACGACTGGGTCTCCGAGACAGGACCCGCCGACCCAGACGGGGTGGCTGCAATGCGCGAGCGCTTCTTCGCACGACGGTGATCCTCGACGCAGTCGTGCTGATCGCCGTGGATCGTGACGAGCCTGGTGCCAAGGATTTCATCGAGGCCGCTCGGCTGGAAGGCGAGCCGCTCCGCACAACCGCACCAGTAGTCGCGCAAGTATGGCGGGACGGCTCGCGGCAGGCTCGTTTGTCCCGGTTCCTCCCCGCGCTAGACGTCCGCCCGTTCACTGCAGAGCACATCTCGCTGGTCGGAACGCTGCTGCGCCACTCTGGGGCTTCCGATGTCGTCGATGCTCATCTGCTCGCATGTGCAATCCACCTCGACGACACCATCATCACTGCCGATCTCAACGATTTCACACGTCTCACGGCACACCTTGGCGAGGCAAAGCCACGGGTCCAGCGGTGGCGCTGAAGAAACTGTCGCGTCAACGACTCGAGCACGACGTCGTGGGCACCGGCCACGCCACGTCAGGAATGATCATCGGAGTCCGTCGGCGTCAAGTGCATCCCACACGGCGTCCTTGTCGGCAATGTCGACCAGCATGCGCCCGCCGCCGAACGTGGGTAGGGGCGCGCCGTGGACGACTAGGCCGTCGCGGGCGATCTCTGTCCAGAGCGGGCCTCCGCTTTTCAACTTCTTGATGGCGCTCGCCAGTTCGATCTCGATGACTTCCACGGTGTTGCCGCTGATCGATCTTGCGTCTCGGCGCCACTGCTCGACCTCAGCGACCCATGTTTCATACTCGCCATCGACCTCGTCGGGACGCACTATGACCACATCGATGTCGCTGTCACGGTCTGCGGCACGACGGGCGAATGACCCGAAGACGATCACGCTTACGGGGAGAACTGACATCTGTCCGACCGCCTCGCCGATTCGGGCCAGCACTGTGTCATATAGCGAAGCGAGGGAGACCACGATCTGGGCAGCCGCGTTCTCGCGACTCAAGCGAAACAGCAACGAGGGCGGTACCTCGCGTCGCTCAACCAAGCCCAACTCCACGAGGCCCGGCATCACCCGCGACGCCTGAGCGGTGCTCACGTCGGCGAGCCGTGCCACAGTACGGA
>JAKZTU010000280.1:0-25963 GCA_047516945.1 Acidimicrobiales bacterium | reverse complement strand
TCCTCAACTGGCACCACACCGACCGAGCCTCCAACGGCAGAATCGAAGGAACCAACAACCTGCTCCAAGTGCTGCGGCGCACCGCCCACGGCTTCA
The DNA here is from genome assembly GCA_047516945.1 of Acidimicrobiales bacterium. GTDB lineage: Bacteria > Actinomycetota > Acidimicrobiia > Acidimicrobiales > Aldehydirespiratoraceae > VXYK01. The sequence continues at coordinate 25,867 of JAKZTU010000280.1, read as the reverse complement.
CCAACCCACGCAACTTCGAAGCCCGCGGCATCCTCGTGACATAATGACCCCAACCGGTGCCAGCAACCCTTCATCCCACGTTTACGCGAAGGGCCAGAACCTTGGTAACGAAGTGCTACTATGCAAAGCTGCCGATGCGGATTTCGTCAACGATTGGTTCAAGTCCGCTGGTGCCGCCGCCGCCCCTCGAGGTGATGTCACCAATGGTGATGGGAATTGTGCGGTCTGTGAGACGAATCTCAAACACGTCACCTTCCTTGATTTCAGACAACACCCAGAAATCAATAAAGCATGTTGAATCTGTTCTCAACTCTCGACGTTTGATCGCGGATTCCCCAGGCTTGAGTATTTCAAGTCCGTCCTCTCCGAGCGAATGAGCTATGAAGAGGAAGGTGGCGCCGTCTGAATCCCATGAGTAGGCGACTTGAGTGACGCAATCAGGTTCCTGAGGCGGTGCCGAAAAACTGGAGCTATTTCCGATATTGTCGTATAAGTCTCCCTGTTTTGCGAAATTTTCGCCGCATTCGCCACCGTCAATCATATCGGCGATGTTGATTCTGGATCCCGATGACGCAATACAATATAGTTCATCGGACTCGGTATAACTGACAGCTTGGTATTTGTCGATCGGTTCGTTATCCGAGCAGCCAGGCAACAAGAATGCTAGAAGTATCGGAGGAATAAGTAGATTCTTGGCGAATGTTGTTTCCATCATTATTCCAACTCTCTAACGATAGGCTCTAGGTGTTTATTAAAACAATCTAGATCAGCTGTAGCGATCCGGATTTCTTCTTCAGCCAAGGCCGCTATGTCTTGAACATCTGAGCCAATAGTGAAGAACTTAGACTCGATGTAATTGAAAGCGTCAATTGGCGAATTGAATTGATACCCAAGACTCTTCATACACCTTCTCCAGTTGTTCTGAGCTTCGATGAATCCGGGATCTGCCAGAACTCTTTCGTCGACTCCTGGTGGCATATCTTGATATTCTTGGACTACTTGTTGGATATCTACAAAGTTCAGTTGATTCTCACACTCGCCTCCTGACGAGGTTGACTCCTCAAAAGCTTCGCGTTGAGCCTCTGGAAGATCACCGCCGGTCACAATTGCCTTAACACCGGCGCCAGCTTCGCCATCGACGATCCCATAGCCAACTGTACGAATCATTTCGGCTCTACTCCGCAACCCCCCGTGATCAGATGTCACGGTGACTTGGGCGGTCCGTGGCGTATAGTCGAACCCTGCCTCTTGCAGACATGCGGCAAACGCCTCCTCGGCTTCATTGAACTGCTTAAGCGCACCGCGGATCACTTGATCAAGGGCATCAGCATCCAAAACCGGTTCTGTCAAAACAGGATCAGGTGGAGCAGTCTCAGAACACGAAACACACACGCAGACGATGAACGCCAAAACCAGTGGCGTCCACCGTCTGCGTGCGTTGAGCCGAGACAACCTAGTTGCACTCTCGAGTTAACTGTTTGTTTTGAGAACTGCCATCAGACGACTGATGACGATAGCGATGGATTCCACAAGCCATCCCGCGGTAAGCCGTGCCGGTTCCGTCGGAATAATAGAACACGTTAGTTCCATCGTTATAGTTGCAGCCCCAGAAACCGCATACTTTGCGGTCGATGTCGTGAAAGTCGTTTGATGTAAAGCCTGATCCATAACCAGCGGCGTTGTTTCCGGTTACGTATGGATTTTGTGTGTTTCCTGCGCTGGCGGTCTGGACCGTTGCAATGAGCACAGAGATTGTGAGCACAACTGTCCCCACAATCCGAGTGAACCTTCGATCCCGCCAACCGGCACGATTTCCCTCTTGTCTGTCCATGAATTTCTCTCCGTTCTCTGATGACTCTGCAGTCGCCGGACTTGGCTCTGCTTGCTTGTCTCTGGGTACTTGCCCGCTGAAGCCCTCGCGCCGCGCGGATTTCCAGAAATTTTTCAATAAATCTCGAGGAGGGCTGTCGGTGTCGGTTGGGGGCGCCTGTCTGCGAGCGACGCGGCCGACTCACGTTGATGTCAGGCGCCGATGATGTGGTAGCCGCCGTCTACATGGGAACTCGGACCTCAGGACGATTGGGTGCTGGTGCGGGCTTGGCGGACGCAGGCGGGGAGGCCGAGGCCGCGCATAGAAGCTCCGGCGACGGTGACACCGGGGGTGTCGTGCTGCAAGCAAGCGTCGATTTGATCGCAACGTTCGAGATGGCCCGGAAGATACTGCGGCAAGCTCTGGCGCCACGGCGTAACTCGCACGACACCTTCACCTTGCAATCCGATTGTCAGCGCCAGTTCCTGACGCAGGGTTTCGACGAGGGCCGACTCGTCAAGATCCAACCAGCGCCGATCATCGATTCGGCCTGCAGAGACCCGCAAGATGATGTGGTCACCGTCGTCGTAGTGTTCCCATTTCGACGATGACCAAGAACAGGCGGTCATCAACAAGCCCTGGTCGCGTGGAACCAGAAAACCAGCGCCGTCGAGGTTGTGGCCCACCTGCTCGGAGGGCACGACGAAAGTGACCAGCACAGCGTCAGAGTAGGCAAGGCCGGCTAGCAGCGAAGCAGCTTCGGGGGAGTGATGCTCAAGCAGTGCTGCGCTGACGAATCCTGGCGTGGTGATGATGACTCGATCACCGTCGAAGTGGCCGGACGGTGTTGTGACTCTCCAGCGCTGACCGTGGCGCTCAAGCGAGACCGCTGGCGTTTGCATGCAGATGTGGTCGCTGAGTTCATGATGTAGCGCGTCGATGACTCGCTGAGTACCGCCTTTGACCCCATGAAAGATCGGGCCCGGTGCCACAGAGGTTCGCTGCTCGCGCAGAGCGCCGATGAACGGTCCGCGTCTGCGGGCTGCGTCTGCCAATGCCCGCGCGCCTGCGGCGATACTCAGATTGTCGGCATTGCCGGCGTTGATGCCTCCGAGCAGCGGGTCCACGAGTCGTTCAAACACCTCGTCACCGGCACGGGCTCGGACCACCTCGCCCACTGAGGCGTCGCCGACCAATCCGGGGTGATCAGCGAAACCGCGTGTCTTCAACTCAGCGATACCTTCAGCCGAAACAATCCCGCCAGCGTTGAGTTCATCTGGTTCCAACGGCACGCCCAAGACGCTTGGGGGGATCGGCCGAAGTGCCCCGTCAACCCAGATGAAAGCACCGCTGGAGGTGGGCGACACCAGATCTTTGCCCAAACCGAGTTCACGGCACAGATCCGACATTTCCGGTTCGCGGGCCAGAAATCCGTCGGCTGCACAGTCAACGTCGAACCCCAGAGCCGAACCTACGACTGGACCACCGACGATCTTGCCTCCCAACCGGTGGCTCGCCTCCAGCAACACAAAGTCGTCACCTTGTTGGTGAAGCTGGTGAGCTGCGGACAATCCGGTGATGCCACCGCCAATGATTACTGTCCGACTGCTCATCGCTACGTCAGGTCAGCCGATCCGACGGTGCCCTCCGCGTGAACGATCCTCACAACCTCGCTGAGCACATCGGGATCACTTGTTGGCAGCACTCCATGCCCGAGATTAAAGATGTGTCCCGGGTGGCCAGCGTTGAGTGCAAGGACTTCACGGGTCCCCGAAACAGCCGTGTCGACCCCTGCGATCACCGCGGCCGGGTCAAGGTTGCCTTGCAGTGCCACGGTGTCGCCGAGACGAAGCCGGGCTCTGTCGATCTCAACGCGCCAGTCGATGCCCACAACGTCGGCGCCGGCGCTCTTGATGAGTTCCAGCAGTTCACCGGTGGTGACACCGAAGTGAATCCGAGGTACACCGGTCCCCTCGATAGCGCTGAGCACCTTCTGTGAGTGAGGCGCCACATACCGCTGATATTGGGCCGGCGAAAGTGCTCCCGCCCATGAATCGAACAGTTGAACCGCCGAAGCTCCGCTGTCGATCTGCGAAGTGAGTGAGGCGACGGCGAGATCGGCCAGTCGGTCCATCAGCGAGTGCCACAACTGCTCGTCGTTGAGCATCAGCGATTTGGTGTTCAAGTAGTTACGAGATGGTCGCCCCTCTATCAGATACGACGCCACCGTGAAAGGTGCTCCGGCGAATCCGATTAACGGCACGTCAAGTTCGTGGACTAGTTGCCGAACCGTCTCAAGCACATAAGGAGTGTCAACAGCGGGATCGAGAGGGCGTAGACGGCCCAAGTCAGCGGCAGTGCGAAACGGTTGTTGTATCTCGGGTCCAACCCCGGGCGTGACTGTGACTCCGAAACCGATGGCATGGACGGGCACGACAATGTCGGAGTAGAGAATGGCGGCGTCCACCCCATAGCGACGTACAGGTTGAAGGGTTATCTCGGTGGAGAGATCGGGGTTCTTGATCGCGTCCAGGATCGTTCCGGAACCGCGGATCGCCCGGTATTCAGGCAAAGAGCGTCCTGCTTGGCGCATGAACCAGACCGGAACTCGCTCATGGGCGAGACCTCGACAAGCCCGGATGAAGCAATGGTCGTCGAATCGGTTGGGGGTGCCCACACCGACCACGCTAGCCATGCTGTGCCTGTTGGATCAGAGCGTTCAGGCCAACCCCGGTAGGGGTTTCCAGCAGTCGGTCGACCGCGATCTCGCCAGCACTCACGGCTCGATGCCTCTGGTCTCCGTTGTTGCTGGAGAGATCTTCGAACGTGTCGGGGTGAGGCTCAAGCACCACGACTGCGGTGCCCTGACGCCGCACCTCGTTGACCTCGTTGGCTAGCTTGTTGCTGAACCAACTGCGTATCGGATTGGTGATGCGCCCGAGCGCACCACTGGCCCCGGTCATGGCAGACGAAATGATCACAAGGTCAAAACCGAGCATTCCTGTGAGATCGGCATTCGTAGCGGAATGGACACCGCCGTCGATGTATTCGACTTTCCCGATCTGTGCGGGGACATATATCCCTGGCACCGCGGAGGATGCTCGGGCCGCCTGTCCGATCGTTCCCCTCACATCGTCGCGGCCGAATACGATACGGCGACCGTCACTCGCTCGGACGGCAACCATCCAGGTTGGCAACTCTGTCCAGCGGCCTGGGTGGAGTTCGTTCATGCGCTTTTCGGAGGCAACGCCGGAACGGGTGCCCCGGGGAACGGCCCCGAATGCGGCTCGAACGGGGTCGGGATTCCACGGAGGCCACAGGGCGTTGAGTGACATTTTGGGTGAGAGCGGCCGCCAATCGCGCTCAACGATAGGTTCGTCGTAGTCGGTGGTGACACGGGAATAGATTTCGGCCGCTTCGGCGCTTACCGGCTCACCGCGAAACCGCGCGACTCGATCAAACGCTGAGACCCCGCTACGCAAGCCGATGGCGGTGAAGGCACCGGCTGAAGTACCGACGATGAGGTCCGCGCCGCGTGGGTCCCAGCCCGTTGCCGACGCCAGCCGGGACAGTACCCCGCAGTGCCATGGGTCGCCGATGATTCCGCCTGCACCAAGAACTAGACCGACTGAGAACATCCCCGCAGCGTACGAGCGTCCGCGCCCCGCTAGACTGAATGGCTTCCTATTCGCAGTTTCCTATTCTTCTGGCCCTTCTGAGAGTTCATCCGCCCAGTGTCGCAACCTCATCGAGAACTTGAAGCTGAACAGGCATATCTCGACACTGCCTATGGCTGTCTTGACGACTCGCGTGAGCGAGTACGGCGAATCACCGAGATGTTCGAAGCAAACCCGGGGGGCACCAACCAGGCGCGGTTCGAGCGAGAATCGGTACTTCAGGGTGCCCTGAATCGCCTGACCCGACTCAACCTTGGTGATCGCTCGTTGGTGTTTGGGCGCATCGACCCGGCAGGGACCGATGAACGCTTCTATATCGGTCGGGTTGGTGTCTGGGACGACGATCAGACCGCGGTGGTGGTCGATTGGCGAGCGCCGGTTTCTGAACCCTTTTATCGGGCGACAGGTTCTGAGACCATGGGCCTTGAGCGTCGTCGGTATTTCGCCACACGGGGTCGCACACTGCTCGGGATTGACGATGAACTCTTCGGCGATCTAGCCGATCCAAACCGCGATGGTGATGTGGCAATCAGAGGCGAAGGTGCATTGATCGCTGCGCTTGAGGCGGCGCGCACGGGTCGTCTCGGCGACATCATCGCCACGATTCAAGCTGAACAGGACCAGATTATTAGGGCGCCGATGCCGGGGTTGCTGGTGGTTCAGGGTGGTCCCGGTACCGGCAAGACCGTAGTTGCACTGCACCGGGCTGCCTATCTCCTCTACACTCACGGACTTTCTCTGGAGTCCCAGGGCGTCTTGGTTGTTGCCCCGAACAGGCTGTTTATCGCATACATCGAACAGGTTCTGCCGTCGCTGGGCGAGGCGGGTGTAACCATTGCGGTGCTAGCCGATTTGGTCCAGCCGCGGGTTCGAGTTGACATGCTCGACAACGAACCGACTGCTCGTATCAAGGGCGACCCTCGAATGGTGGATGTGCTGGTAAGGGCCGTGTCAAACCGCCAGCGACAGCTTCGAGCCGATCAGTATTTCGGGTTTGGTCTGCAGCGTTTGCGGATCACTGTTGCGGAGTCCCGCAGAATCGTCTCTGTGGCCCGAAGGCGTTCCCGAACCCACAATGCGGGTCGCAAGATCGTGGAGGATCTGTTTTTCGAAACGCTTGCTGCGAGCGCTCGCCAGCATGTCGACCCTCAGGTTGTGCGTGAACGCATGCGGCATGACCTGCGGGTCCGCGAGCTGCTCGATTGGATGTGGCCGGTTCTCACTCCCGCTCATCTGCTGCACGACCTCTATGGCTCGCGAGCGCTCTTGAAGTCTGCGAATCGTGAATCTTTCAGCGAAGAGGAGATCCTGCGTCTGTACCGGTCTCGTGCTGAACATGCCGATCAGGTTGTCTGGAGTTTTGAAGATGTACCTCTGCTTGACGAGGCCCGCTCTCTGTTGGGTCACCGTCCAGGCAAACGTGCGTTGGACGCGGTTCGCACCTATGGGCACATATGTATTGACGAGGCCCAGGATCTTTCGCCGATGGAGTTGTGCATGGTGGCGCGTCGGTCGCTCAACGGGTCGCTGACTGTTGTTGGTGATATTGCCCAGGCCACTGGAGCGTGGGCCAATAGCGATTGGAATTCGGCTATTTCTGCGTTTGCCAGCAAGCACGAGCCGAGAATCGCCGAACTTACTGTCGGCTATCGGATCCCGGGTCCGACTATGAAACTGGCCAACAGGATTCTGCCGCTCGCCGCTTCGGGGTTGTGTCCTCCCACGCCCGTCCGAATCGATGGCGACGAGCCTCAACTTGTCGAAGTGCACGGCCCAATCGGCGATGCTGTGACCCGAGTTGTGCTGGGGGAACTTACCGCGGTCGGGGAGGGGAATGTGGCTGTGATCGTTCCGGCCTCGCTGCTTGAGAGTGTGTATTCGGTCTTTGAAACTCATGAGTTGTCGTTTGGCGGGCCCACTCGTCACGGGCTCGATCAGCGGGTCACTGTCGTGCCGGTGCGTCTGGTCAAGGGTCTTGAGGTGGACGCGGCGGTTGTGGTTGAGCCGCGTCGGATCGTCAACGAAGAGATCGAGGGTTTCCGATCGTTGTATGTGGCGTTGACGCGGGCCACTAAGCGGGTGACGGTTGTCTACAGCGAACCCCTGCCAGAACTGCTCGGGTGACGATTTTCGTAGTCATTGACTCTTGACGGTAGGATGTAAGGCATGCCTCACTCGAATTCCGACGCCGCGCTGATTGCGTTGGTGGTCGTAGCCAAAGATCTGTGGGTGAACCGATCGGTTCCGGTGTTGAAAGGCGCGGATCTGGTGGCTTCGCCGGGTCAGCATCTTGTGATCTTGGGTCCGAGTGGTTGCGGCAAGACCACTTTCCTTCGCGCTATCGCGGGTCTTGAACCGGTCGAGCGGGGTGAGATCTGGGTTGGTTCGCAATTGGTTGCCAGTTCTAACGTGCATGTGGCTCCTGAGAAGCGCCGTGTGGGGTTGGTGTTTCAGGATGGTGCGTTGTTCCCGCATATGAGCGTTGCTGCCAATGTGGCCTACGGTCTCCCGCGAGCAGACCGCTGGCGGAGATTCGGACTAACCAGTGAGCGTGGTCGGGAATCCGTGCGGATGATGTTGGAGATGGTTGGGCTTGAGGAGTTCGGTGATCGTTTGCCTGGTTCGCTTTCGGGTGGGCAACAGCAGCGTGTGGCGGTCGCTCGTGCGTTGGTGCCGCGGCCTTCGGTTCTGCTGTTTGACGAACCTTTTTCGAGTTTGGATTCGAACCTGCGTGCGGGCGTCAGGTCCGAGGTTGCTCAACTCCTGAAAGAGCTTGAGATCACCGCTATTTTTGTGACCCACGACCAGACCGAGGCTTTTGAACTCGGTGATGAAGTGGCGGTGATGCGTGATGGGGTGCTGGTTCAGCAGGCGACTCCTGCTGAGCTTTATAACCGGCCGGCAGACCCCTGGTTGGCTGCTTTCGTGGGTGAAGCAGAGTTGTTGGCGGGTTATGCCAGGGGATCAGAAGCAGACACTGTGCTTGGACGTATTCCTCTTGCGAACTCGATGAGTGGTCCGGTTGAGGTTCTGGTACGACCCGAGGAGATCGTTCTTTCTCCGGGTGATGGCGGTCGAGTGGTCGGGATCGACTACTGCGGCCATGACGCGCTGATAAGTGTTGTGTTGGCGGGAGGTACGGTGGTGAGGAGCCGAGCCACTGGTGCGCCGAGATTTGCAGTTGGTGCTGAGGTTGCGGTGGGCCACACCGGGGTGTCAGCCTTGGCCTACGGTGGATCTTCTGAATCAGCGCCGCTGGTAGCCGAGACGGCCAGTTAGTCTGCTGCTGGCGACGATGTATATGGCCTGTGACAAATATCATATGTTAGGTATGCCTAACACAGGATGAATAGTGGCTATATTCCCCGGCATGAAAACCTCGAGAACCTACTTCCCTGTGCTAGCGGCTCTACTCGGTTTGGCGTTGTTCGCAACCGCCTGCGGAGACGACGGAGGATCAGCTGAAAGCATCACGCTCTACTCGGGGCGCAACGAAGAATTGATCCAACCACTCGTCGACGACTTCATCGACAGAACTGGGATCAGCGTTGAGGTGCGCTATGGCGATTCTGCTGAATTGGCGTTGCTGATCCAAACCGAGGGTGACAACACGCCGGCAGATCTCTTCATCTCCCAAAGCCCGGGAGCGCTTGGCCTACTAGCAGGCGAGGGTCGTCTAGCCACGCTTGGAAGCGAACTCACCTCACTTGTGGATGAGGGCTTTGCGGCTGGCGACAACACCTGGGTCGGCATCACCGGCCGTGTACGAGTAGTCGTCTACAACAGCGACCTCGTTGATGAAGCTGATCTACCAGCATCGGTCCTCGACCTAGTCGAACCCGAGTACGCGGGCAAGGTTGGAGTTGCTCCCAACAACGGTTCGTTCCAAGACTTCGTCACCGCTATGCGCAATGAACTGGGAGACGACGCAACCCGCGATTGGCTTGTGGGAATGGCAGAAAACAACTCTCCCAACTATCCCAAGAACTCCCCGATAGTTGAGGCTGTCGGTCGCGGCGAGATACCGATGGGATTGGTCAACCACTACTACAACCTTCGTGCTGTTGAAACCGATCCCTCGGTGGCCAGTAAAAACCACTTTCTCCCGGTTGACGATATTGGTTCATTGGTAATCGTTACTGCCGGAGCGGTGCTGTCATCCTCTGGAGCCTCAACAGCCGCCGAGTCGCTGCTGAGTTTCCTGCTGAGCGATGATGCCCAGACGACCTTCGCCGAACAGACGCAGGAGTACCCGTTGGTTGCGGGTGTTGCCGCGCCCTCCGGTTTGCCGTCTCTAGACGGATACGCCGCTCAAACCATCGACTATGACCTGCTGGGGGACGGTCTACTGGGAACGATCAATCTGATTCGAGAAAGTGGCATTGAGCAGTAGCACCGAACGCCGGAACCGCGTCCTGTTGCAGCGGGCACAACAAGGCGGCACTGTCCATAACGGTGCGGCCAACGGCGGGTCGATTGCGCCGAGTCGTCGGCCTCCCGCGGTGATGTTGGCTCTCTCAGTTCTAGTCGGCATCGTCTTTATGGGGCCGTTCGGGTACGTCGTTTCGCGCAACCTTGATTTGGGAACCGACCTCGGCTCGCTGTTGCTGTCTCAGTCAACGTGGGATCCGCTGCGCCGCTCACTTCTCCTCGGGTTCGTGGTAGCGGTCTCCACAGCCGTAATCGGCACTAGTTTGGCCTGGTTGACGATCCGCACGGACCTTTGGGGCCGTCGCATCTGGCGTATCCTTGCCCCTCTACCGCTAGTCTTCCCGAGCTTCGTAGGGGCGACCGCCCTAATCGCCGGCTTTGCGACCGGTGGCCTTGTCGAGGATCTTGTCTCCCCGCTAGGCATCACCGACCTTCCAGACATGAAAGGGTTTCGCGGTACTTGGCTTGTCCTCACCCTGTTCACCTATCCCTATGTGTATCTTCCGGTAGCAGCCCGCATGGCTTCGCTTCCGCAGTCACTTGAAGAATCGGCTCGTCTGCTCGGTCGCAAACCCATAACGGTCTTTTCTACGGTTGTTCTTCCGCAGGTTTGGAGTGCTGTCCTAGCGGGAACGATGCTCGTGTTCTTGTACACGATCAGCGATTTTGGGGCTGTTTCCCTGCTCGGCTACAGCACCTTGGCTGAACAAATCTACGCCGACCAGCTATTCGACCAGGCCCGATCGATGGGACTTGCACTGATATTGGGGGTTACAGCCCTGTGCGTTGTGATGAGCGAACGCGCGCTGGAGCGGCGCCGCGCTCGAGTGGAGGTAACTCGCAGCCAAGATCCGCTGATCGTTCCCCTCAAGGGTTGGAGTATCCCGGTGTTGATCGCGGTTGCAGCCTTTATCGGCAATGCACTGATCGGGCCGGTAGCGGTCCTTGGGTTCTGGGCTTGGCGAGGCCTCACCGCCGACATCGACTCTGTGGGTCTGGGAATCGACATCGGGGCTCTCGTGGAGCCGGCGCTGCACACCGCCGAAGTTGGTCTGATCACTGCGTTGGTGGCAATAGCGGTGGTGTTGCCGATTGCATGGCTGACCGGGCGTTATCGCAGTCGGGTTGCGGGCGCTGCCAATTCGATGGTGGTTGCGGGCTTCGCTCTTCCCGGCGTTGTGATTGCTCTCTCCTTGGTTTTCTGGGCCATCGACGCTCCCATCATCGGACGCTGGTACCAGACTCTTCCGCTGCTCATCGTCGCCTATGTTCTGCACTTCGGTGCCCAAGCGAGTCGAGCTGCCCATGTTGCGGTAGAGGCAGTACCGGAAACTTACAGCGACGCCGCAGCGACCCTGGGAGCGAACCGGTCCCGACGCTTCCTAACCGTTGAACTTCCACTCATGGCACCAGGCCTTTTTGCTGGTGCCGGCTTGGTGATGCTCTCCACCATGAAGGAACTTCCGGCCACTCTGCTGTTGGCCCCGATCGGGTTTGACACGCTTGCGACAGAGGTTTGGGGCGCGGGTGAACGGGGAGCCCTAGCTCAAGGCGCGGTGGCCTCTCTGGCGTTGGTTGCGGTCAGCTCCGTACTGACCTGGGCGGTCGTGCTTCGCCGTCTTGATGTGCACTGACTTGGCACGTGCCGCGGCGCATGTCGGATAGCTGACACTCTATGTGTCGCATCGGTGACTCAGTTTGTCTTCAAGTCCTGCCAACATGCCTGCTCGGCGGATGTACCCGGCAGTGAGCGGCGGACACATCGGGACGCGTTTCATGGGGGGTCCCCAAGCGGGAGGGACTTCCCCCATGAGCGTGGTGTATTGTCAGGCATGCGTGGATTGAAGTCTCAGCCCGTTGGGGCTTGTACACGCGGTCTCTAGTGTCGAGGACGAGGAGGGAAGGTCTCATGCGGTCCATTCGTCTTGGGATGACAACGTGTCTGTTGGTGCTGGCTCTGCTTTTTGTGGGCTGTGGTGGAGATGACTCCGACGAGTCCGGTGAACCCGCTGAGCCTCAAGCGACAGAGACCACCCCAACTTCATCGACGACGTCAACTACCGTGCCGATCCCCCAAGACGCAGTGGCCCTCGGGGAACTGCAGATCGTCGGGGTCCAGTTCGGAGATAGCGGTTTCGTGAGGATCCAGAACCGGGGCAGCGCAGATGCCAATGTCAACGGCATCTATATCTGTCAATTCCCGCAATACACGGACCTCGGTACCGAGGTAACCGGTGGTGTCATTGATGCCGGAGCAACGGTCGAAGTTCCTGCTTCGGCTGTCGGGGGACTGAGTGCGGAGGGTGGCGAGGCTGCGCTCTACGCCAACAACAGCGACTTCGGGTCACCGGACAATATTTTGGCATACGTGCAGTGGGGGACCGGAGGCGCTCGAGCCGAGGTAGCCACCGCAGCCAACATTTGGGCAGGACCCGATGTTTCGGTCACTCCCGATCCCGCCTATAACGACATCGTGCTTGAGGGTGACCCCGTCGACCCGGAGAATTGGAGCTGAGTTGGGAATCGAGGTCTATCCCATCACGGCGACGTTAGGAGCCGAAGTAACGGGTGTTGACATGGCCGATGTCGATGGTGTCATTCTCGACCAACTTAAAAAGGCCTGGTTAGACCATAAAGTGCTGGTCTTGCGTGATCAGCGCATCACCACCGAGGAACACATTGCCTTCGGACGGCTCTTCGGAGAACTTGAGATCCACCCGTTTACCGACAACGACGAAGAGCACCCCGAAGTGATCGTGCTTGAAGCCGGAGGAGACAGCGGCAAGACCTTTGTTGCTGCGGGTTGGCACAGCGATGTGACCTGGCGAGCTGAACCGCCGATGGGTTCTATCCTGCGGGGGCGTGTTGTTCCGCCGGTGGGTGGTGACACCTGCTTTGCCGATGCCACCGCGGCTTATCAGCGTCTTTCCGACGAGTGGAAGCAAAGGGTGGACGGCCTGTACGCGATCCACGACTACTCGCGTGTGTTCGCTAACCGTGTTGAGCCCTCCGAAGCGGAGAAGATTCGGGCGAAGTATCCGCCGCAACTCCATCCAGTCATCAGAACTCATCCGATCACGGCTGCCCGCGGGATATACACCAATATCGGCTTCACGTCACACATTGATGGGATCTCGGCCGAAGAAAGCGACGAGATTCTGCGTTATCTTGAGCGGGCGATTATGAATCCGTCGATTCAGTGCCGTGTGCGCTGGGGGGTCGACACGTTCGTGATGTGGGACAACCGGGCCGTGCAGCACACGGCCACCGCCGACTTCCTGCCTCAGCACCGGTTGATGGAGCGCGTCACGATTATCGGCGACCGCCCCTTCTAAGTCCGTTTGCCCTTGGTTTTATTGACAAAGGGGTTCGTAACGGATACCTGAGTCGGCTAGGCGGGTGAGGGCGTCGTCGAGTGCTTGCACGGTTTGGGAACGTTCACCGCCGCCGTCATGTAACGACACGATCGCCCCGTCGGATGCGCCGGCCACTATCCGGTTGGCGATCGTTTCGGCACCGGGGTTGCGCCAATCAAAGGTGTCGACTGTCCAGAGCGCTATAGCCAGACCGTGGGAAGCCGCCCAATCGTAGGTGAACGCATCTCTGGATCCGTAGGGCGGTCGCAGACACGGTGTCGCATGTTCGCCGAGGATTTCCTGGGTCCGGCTGATGGTTTGATCGAACGATTCTCTCGAGAGCGTGGTGAGGTCCTCGTGAAGCCAGGTGTGGTTTGCCACGGTGTGCCCTTCGGCGACGATCCGCTCGACGATGGCGGGGTACCGCTCAACGAGATAGCCGACCACGAAGAAGGTGGCGCGGGCGTTGTGGCGAGCTAGGACGTCGAGCATTTGCGGTGTGTAGACGGGGTGTGGACCGTCGTCGATAGTGAGATACACGACGTCGCCAGGTTCCGCAGTCGGTCTTATGGGGATCGTTGGCAGCGGGACCACCAGGTTGGGATCTGTGAAAGCACCGAGCGGCAGCACCGTGGCAGTCATCTCGTAGTCAGCCGCTTCTCCGTGGGTGGACACCACGCCCAGCCTCCAGGGCCCGCTGGCAGGGAGAATCACGTTTATTGTCTGGGTTCGGTCGTCTAGAGGGGCAAGCACGAAATAACCGAAGTCAACGGTCAGCCAAACTCCAAGCGGTGCCGTCAGCTCGACGTTGATTGCTTGTTGCTCGCTGGCCTGCAAAGTGTAGGTTTGCCGCTGGTTCGGCTCGATCGTTCCTGTTTCGGTGGCCGATGTTTCCCCGGCCTCAAATTGGATGGCGATGTCGGGCAGGTCCAGTTCGGGCAACGGGAGGTTCTTGAGCGGTCTGGTGCTGATCACTTGAGCTTGAGGTTCCGCTCCGGTCAAGTCGATCTTGAGGGTTTTGCGTTGGGTGATGACGGTGAACGGTTCGTCGTCGGGGCGGTCCAACAGCGTCACTTCGATCAGACCGTGTTCGACTGCGATCTCTTCGATGATGACGCGATCGCCGACATGCACCGGTGTTTGTGGCTGGGGTGTTCCCTCGCTGTTGATCACGGGAACGATCAGGTGAAAGACACCGGTTCCTGCTGACCGTTCAATAATGTGCGCGACGAGGTCGTCGTCTCCGTCGTTGTCGAGGTCACCTTGGGTGACCCGATTCTGTAGCAGGAACATCGTTTCGGAGTCGCCGTCGTAGGAGATCGTGGCCTGCCCGTCCTCTAAGCCGACGGTGTCGCCGTCCAGTTCGAAGCTGAGGTTCTCAAGATCTTCCCAACCAATCAACGCTGGTTCCGCAGGTGTTGTGGTGGTGCTGGGCGGTGCGGTTGTTTGGGGCGCTTGCGTTTGCAGGGTGGTGGTCGTGCTCGTGGTTGTGGTGTCGGTGGTGTCGGTGCTGGGCGTCGTTGTGGAAGGGTTCTGGTCTGTTGCGGTGGTGTCGTCGGCGCAAGCGGCGGTCACGATGAGCAGCACCAGACCAACGAGGATTTGTCCGACCTTTTGTGTTGTTGCGACGTTCGCCACGCGCGTCCTTCTTTTTGGCTTGTGCCTACGGCGAGGTTACAGCGCGTCTCGGCGTTGAGTGATTGATGTACTTGGCCGAAGACAGCGACAAAAGGGCAGGTTGTTGCCGTCGAGTCGCATCGCTACCGTTGAGGTCCGCGGGGTGGAGCAGTTTGGTAGCTCGTCGGGCTCATAACCCGAAGGTCGCGGGTTCAAATCCCGCCCCCGCCACCACCAAAAGCCCAAGCCCGAGCAGGTGCCCCGACTTGGGCTTCACCGCGTTCAGGGGCTGATCTTCTAACGGATCCTCTAATATGCGGTCCTGAAACGGGTTGTGGTGTCTCGGTACATGCCTGACGCATTGGTTCCGGTACGTATGTGACACTGTTGGGATGCGGTTCCGGTAGCTGGGCGACATTGGCTCCGGTAGCTGTGTTACACATGAGTGGCCACATCCGGTGGTGCTGTGCCCTCTTCGATAGTGGCGGCCCGGTCGTCACATGTTGGGAGGGCATCGTCATGTTGGTGGAGCTTGGTTTAGTGGAGCAGTGACGCGCGGCTCACGCGCGTTGGGGGCGTGTCTTGGGGATGGAGTAGAGTCAGCCGAGTGGCTGGGGAGACTGCGCACGGCATCGGTCAGGATGGGGTCGAACGTGCGAGAACGTGGCTTGAGAAGACCGGTCGGGTCCATGTCAACTTCACTGTGTACGAGGTGGGGGCCACGTCCTTTCTGACGTTTCCGGACGCAACCGGTAGCGAGTTCTCGTTCGATATGTGTGGCCTTCTGAACCTTGAGGAGGGGAAAGCCACGTTCTATGGCGAGGTCAAGAAGTACAGCGATGTCGGCCTACAGCCAGCGGAATACGTTGAGTACTTGGCGAAGTGCTACCGAGCCACGCTCGTGCACGGGCATCCTTATCACTTCATGTGGATCACTTGGCATCCCTTTAGCCAGAAGAAGTGGAGTCGGCTCTGCACGGCCCAGGAGGTTCGCGATGCGCTGATTGCGCACAAGGCGAAGTACTGCGGCGAAGACGAGGACATTGATGAGAAGCGATGTGACGACCTCGCCTCCCGGCTCTGGCTCATCGTATTGTCGGATCGACAGGAGGGTCTATCGATGTCGGATGAGATGCTTGGTGAGCTACGGAGGGCAGTTGTTCAAGGCGTCGCGCCATGAGTGAACTGGCGAATGCGGTCCGCAAAGCGCTAGCGCACCAGGACATGGTCACGGCCAGCACGGAAGTGAAGCGGCTCCTATGCGATGAGTTGGCTCGTGCCGACCCGACGGCCGCGATTCATCGGACCGAGTACTTCAACCACACCTATGTTCCCGATGTCGTCCTTTTCTGGGACGGGCTCGAGCCCCGCGAGGTGTTCCTGCGGTTCGCAGCCGCACCAGGGCGGCTCCTTGCTGATATAGAGCGCGTCGGGGCCAGCGGGCCCGTGATCTTTGACCTGTCTTCCGCCGCCCGGGAACGTGAGGTTACGGAACGCTTATTGGCGTCCGACGCGGTGCGACACACGAGCAACGGTTCACCAGGAGTGTTGATCACCGACAGCGAAGCGACTCAGCACGTGAGGCCCAGTCAAGCGAAGAACATGGTGGAGCGGCTTGTTATCGGGAACCTTTTACGAAGCGGACGGGGCAACCTTGACGAGCCCACCGCGAAGCAAGCTGTGCGTGTGTCCCGGGCAGGCTATGACGGCGCCATGGCGACCGAGCCAGACGATGTGCGAGATACGGTGACTGTCGCTGAGGAACTGTTCGCGTCCGAGACCAAACGCCGTGTCGAGCGCACCCTGCAACTGCTTTGGTGGGTGGGCGGTGGCTTACCGGACGAATTCCCGATCAGTGTCCTTGATGATATGGAACTCAATCCTGCCGATACACAGGACTTCCTTCGGGAGGTGTTCGCCGCCGAGGAGACCATTGAAGACGATGCCTTCTGGTCTCGACTCGCCGACCGTCTTAGCTTCAACTCTCTCGTCGGTGTAGGAGATGTTACACACTCAGAGAATCTGCGCCGACTGATGGTCCCACTCGCTGGACGTCTCAAGCTATCTCACGCCGCGCTCAACAAGCGGGATCGCCCATTTCCGCCGTTCGATCAGCTGGAGTGGGGTTTGGAACAAAAGTTTCTGTGTCTCCGTGGTCCGGAGTGGGAGTGCCGCTTCACACCAGACGGCAACCGGTTTTCGCAGCGTCGAGATGAGGGAGAACCCGTTCCTCTTGCCGAAGTCGACTATCGAAGCATGGACCACCGAGTCGAAGAGGTGGAAATTGACGAGGCCGCGCGCCAGGTCGTCGTGAGTCGCAAAACCGTTGACCCGGCTCAAAGGCTTGGGCCTTCCCTTCGTGACCTTGCTGCCGGGTTTGCTGACGACGCCGTCGTTCGCACCATTACGGTGCGCCTTGGCAATGGCCTCGTAAAGGCTGACTTCGACCGCATGATGGTTGGCGCCGACCCGGATGCCACAGTTCGGAGTATGGCGGCAATTGCGACAAAGCTCCTAGCTGCAATCGACGGCGATGAGGCAGAGTTAGCGGCGTTCCTCCAGAGCTAAGGCGCCTTGAGTTGCGCCCAGTCGATAGTCAGTGGCGCCACGTCCGTCTCCCCCGGTCCCGCCGCGAGAACTGATGCGGGGATGTCAGGAGCCATGGCTCACCCGAAGGTCTTGCCAATCCGGGCGAACCGTGTTCGGTCACGTGCTTTTGCTAGAGTCGTAGCGGCGACGAAAGGCGAATTGGATGGTGGCTCGACGGTCGTTGACTGCATACCAGCTTCGGTGGGGAGCTGTTCGCAATTTTAATGAGGCCGTACGCGGCGAGGTGCTGGCTGGGTGCAACTTCTACGACCGAAGCTTTGAAGACTATGAGATGAGGCTGTATCTCGACGTGCCCAGACGGACGTCACCGCCGTGGCACGGTCTCATTGCCGAGTTCGATGAGGATCTAGTGCTGGTTTCTGAATCGAACCGGGCCCTGATCCTCGTGCGGTTTAGGTACCACAATGGGGACCGGTATATTGCGTTCGCCTTTGGGCATGGTCGCCACCTGCTTGATCCGGACGTAATCGATCGCCGATTCGGGCTGCGGGCGGCGCTGAACGCTATCTATGAGCGTCGCGAGGGAGTCCCGGATTCCACTCGGATCAGACACGTGGATGCGAAGACGGTGGCTCAGACCACGATGCGTACAAGCCGACAGGCGAGCGGCGATGTTGCCTTCGAACAATTCGGCATCGATGTGGAGTGTGACCTGCTCAAGGCTGTGACCGGCGAGCCGGTTAATCACGACAAGTGGGGAAGCGTGGTCCACGGTGGCGAGCCGGTCAAAGTGCGGGTTCATGGTGGGTTGGCCGAACTAGGGCCGATAGCGAAGGACTTGGTGAAACTCGGTCGAAAGAGGGTCTATCAGCAGCGGTTTGATTGGATCGATCACGTCGTATCGGTCAACGACTCGGTTCTGCTGGCGAAATTACGCCGCAAGGTGGAGGCAGTCCTACTAAAGGGAGGGGAATCGTTAGCTCTGGCGCCCCCCGAGCGGGTCGAGTGGGACAATCTCGCCGAGTTTCGGTACAGCGTTGCACCAGACGAAACCCACGAGGTTCTTCGCGTGGAGGACTATCTGGGGCATGTGGGCGATGAAGCCGCGAATCTGAGCTTCAACGCCATGCGAGAGCACCGCGTTGAAGCCCTCAATGGCCGTGGTGACGTGATACACGAATGGCCCGTGACTCGGGCGTTGGTGGGAGAGATTGAGCTCGGCGGACAGACTTACTTGCTGGAAGAAGGTGATTTCTACCAGGTCGAGTCTCAGTTCCTAACCACTCTCGACGAATTCGTTGATGGCGTGTGCGAGTCAAAGGTGGCGTTACCCCCGTCGCCGTTGGATGATGTCGGTCGTGAGCAGTTGGAGGGTGACTACAACGAGATCGCGGCGAAGGCATCGGACCAGCACCTCTTGCTGGACAAGAAGACGGTGAGCATCTCGCGTGAGACTCCGATCGAAATCTGCGACGTGTTGACCTCGAATCGCCAGTTCGTGCACGTAAAACGGCATCTGGGTTCAAGCGGCCTCAGCCATTTGTTCTCGCAGGGTTTTGTTTCGGCTGATTCGTACTTAGCAAGCCGAGAATTCCGCGATGCCGCGCTTACTCGGATCGAAGAAGTGGAGGAAGAAAGGGCTCTCGCTGAAAATGAGCCGGCGTTCCGTGGCCGTTTCACGGGTGCCCTAGACGCCGTTCCAGATTCTCACAACATCGAAGTCGTGTATGCGGTGATTGCGCAATGGAACGGTCGAAATCTGGCGCAAGCCTTGCCCTTCTTCTCCAAGGTGAATCTTCGTCGAACCATCAACGACCTCCGCCGCCTCGGCTGCAACGTGTCGCTCCATCGTGTTGAGATCAGCTAGTTGGATGGCGGGGTTACGACCTGTCAGATCCTCAATCCGCGTTCAAGCGAACTATTGGACAGGGTAATGCATTCCAAAACCGCTGGTGACGGGTCGCACCAGCAGCTGATTGCGGCTCTTGTTGCCGCGGTTGGCGGTAGGTCTCGCCGAAGACAGCGGTTGCGAATTTCCCACAAAGGTTCAAGCCTTCGCGTCGATCTATTTTCGCCGCGTCGGAAAGTTCCCTTCGACGGACGTTGGTCGCGGTTGTGGAACTACTCGTTGAGGTAGTAGTCGTCGTCGGACTCGGAATGACGCTCAACTTCAAAGGTCGTGAGGAGACCTGCGGCACTGATGTGGGCCCACCCCTCGAGCATGAGCCCGCAGTTCTCGCACTCGAAACAATCGGCTCCAACTTGGACGAGTTCGTAAACCCAGACGCCGTCTCGATCGCCATCAACGACGAGTTCGCTCTGCTCGATATGGTCACCGCCCAATAGCGCGTGATCTCCACAGATTGGACACTCGACGGATGTGTCCAATACAGGAATGATGCCTAGCCGTTTCGGTGGCGCTATTCCCAGCGTCAAGCGTTGCTTTGCTGCTTCAAGGAGCGAATCGACCCGACGCTGCACGTTCTGTTTGTCTCGTAGCAGATGTGCTCGTACATCGGCGCTGCGGCCGGATCCGACGAAGTCTTCGATGGTGCATCCTCGATGGTCCAGGAGCGTCTCAGCGTTTGACCAGAACCGTTCCCACCATGATCCATGGTCCTTGATTTCGCTGTATGGGGTTGCGCCTGAATGCAACTCGGCGTTTCGCTGCGCCGCGATTTCCATCGCGTCCTCGCGGCTAAAGGGTCTGAACGCACGCGCACATCTACTAAAGAGCGCCTTCGCTGGAATGCTGCGATACCTGGTTGTGTCTCCAGGCAAACCGGCGGCCAGCATGAGACTTCGTCCGTCGTCTGATGGATCTGCGACTAGTAATGGGCTGACCTGGCACAGGGTTGAACCTGCGAGCAGTTCCAAGGAGTTTGCTGCCCAGAGCGCTGCTAGCGGGAAGTCATCGTCATCGAGAGCGGCAAAGCTGCGATTGATGAAGTTCTTGGCCTTTAACCATACAGCCTCGGAGTTGTATGGAAGGCTCATGCTGGGTTCCACCTGATCATCGCCCGGTCCGCTTCTCTGCTGACGTCGTCGGATACTGCGGCTCGTCCGTGGAGGGTCCGCCTGTTGTCGATGATGAGCGTAACGCCGGGTCCTGGCGAGCGGTACTCGATGGCATGCTTGATGCTCGTGTCAAAGAACTGTTGCACTAGGCGGGCGAGCCGGTCACGCGGGGCCATTATTGCCGGATCAAACCGCAAGCGCCGCTCGGTCATAGCATGAACAAGAAACTTTGCTCTAGCCGAGCCGGTGTCAAATACGCCCTGCCGTAGCGCGTGGCAAACGGTTGAAGGGACCTCGTCTGGTCGGAGCGAAAAAAGCAGAGTCGGCGCTAACGGTGTGGGCTGTCGGAATTCCAGCAGTACCGCATCAGGAGGGCTGGGCAGATGGGCACCGTCGGTATGCAAAGGGAAAGCTCGACGTCCGAATCGTCTACTGAGCGAAGACCCTCGAGCGTCGGCCCGCTTGATGGCCTTGAGCAGCCCAATAGGCGGATCGCCTGGCCGAGAAGGAATGACTTCCGCCGTTGCGCCGAGTTCGTCGAGCGCTCTGGCCAACGGTACGGGGCATTCAGACCAACCAATCCTCTCTGCATCCCTGAACGCCTCCTGGACGAGGCGTCCACCAGACATCGCCGGGATGCTCGTCGTCCTGTCTTCCCACGGCACATGGACTGGTTGCGTCGAAGGCCGAGATTCAGCCATAGCGGCAATCTAGCAAGTGAATCATATGGTCTTGGCCTGGGCGTCTGCAGCCAACACTCCAGCACAACCCGCCGCGTCTCAAAATTGGTGAGGTTTCTACTGGAACTTCTAACGGACGAGGCGACACGGGACGTTGTCCACAGGCACTGTCCGATATGCCGGAATCGCGAAGCTACACTTCAAAGGCACTTTTTGGCAACACCCGACAAAACCCGACCCGGCCCGGAGCAACTCATAATTTGGCTCCACCACGTTGAGCCGGACCGAGACGTTGCGGTGGGTGACGCGGTGGCCGTGGTTCCCTTGTTTGTGGGACTCCGCGGTCAGCATCACCGCCATCGCCAATCGGCCCTTTTTTGACCGCGCCCATGCCGCGAGCAGTTCGGGTAACTCCGACCATGACATACGTCGCCTCTCTGCTCCTAAGAACCGCGAAAAAGTTGAGCGGTATGCCGCAGTCGCCGTTTAGCGCGCTAATTTCTGACTGTGAAGTTAAATATGTTAGCTATAATAGAAATATAATCCCCTAATGGGTTGCATCTAAGGATTTATACCAGTAATATAGGTGACTAGTAATACCGAAGACTGATGTAAGGGGGCTATATTGTGGCCGACCACGGAAGGCGAATAATGAGGATACCGTTGCCGGTCCCTCTGATCCGCGAGTTGGACGCGGCCATTATCAGCGGTGCCGGTGGCTATTCAACTCGTGCTGAGTTCATCGTGGACGCAATCCAGGAGCGGATCCTTGAACTGACCATCGAGGGAGTTGAAGACGCTGGCCCTCCGCCCGTGCATGTGGACCGCGTCTCGGCTGAGTCGGGCGCACCGGAGGAGCAGGCCACTCTTCAGCGGCCATCGGACTCGGGCGTGCCCGTGACGATGGTGACGACCGAACTGGTGGCACGAGAGCCTGGGTTCAGCATTTTGCCAACGGACGACCTCAGCCAACCCGAGGGCAAAGCTATGTTCGGTCTCCATAATCGGGACTATCCGTCCCTCTGGGCGCTCAACCAATTAGCCGCGATAGCCAACGAAGAGCCAATCCCCGTCGTGGACTACCACGCACAGGTCCTTAAGGGCGCATGGGACTTCGGCGAGCACCTGCTCTCTATGGAAGAGCACACGGGCAGGAAGTGCACGGCGCTGTTCCCGACCAATCCTGACAAACGCAAATCTGCGGAGGCACGGTTCTGTATGTTCGCGATCGGAGACTTCCGGATCAAAAAGGACAAGACAATCAGCACAAGCGGCCCGCTGTTTGAGTGGCGCGCTGTGGGTCTAAGCGGCTCAGCTGATCAGCCTCGAATTGGCCTTACCGCGGCAGGGTGGCAGCTCCTCGCTGCTCTAGGCGGGCTCTCGGTCGACGAACCCCATGCCCCGGCATCTGTCGCCGCGTTCCTCACTCACCTCAAGGAGCACGCCCCCGCCGACATGAGGGGCTTCGTCGAGATCCTGAGAGCGATCGGACCGGGGGGGGCGACACGCCAGGACGTTCTCGAGCACGCAGGTGCGCAATGGCCCGAGTGGAACGAGAACGAGGTCTCGACCAACGCTGCTGGCTATATCGCCCGTGCCCGAGAGTGGGGTCTTGTTGAACCGAAGCAATCCAATTTTCACTACCACCTCACGCCGCTTGGCGTCGAAAACCTCATGGGAGGAAAGTAATGACCATCAACAAGAAGATTGTCGAGCAGGCACTCAGCGCGCGCACGCCAGAGGAAGCCGCTGCGGTTCAGGATCTGATCGCCTCGGCCATCGGGGAGCGCTACGAGCGTCCGCTCGGCGATAGGTGGAACAACCAGGGCATTCTGACCGGATCGGGTGCAAGTTATGACCACAAGTCACTCGAAGTGGTCACGAACATGCAAGACGCGGTCCTTGAGCTGGAGGCGCTCCGCAACTACGGCTCCCGGGATGGCACTCCCTTCTCCACCCCTCACGAGGCTGCAGGCTCGCTCTTCGCGAGCCTCAACAGGAGGCAGAAGGCGGAGTTGGCAACCGTAACGATCGACAGTGCTGGCGTCGGATCGGACAAGAAGCGCATCACTTTGGTAATGCGCGACTTCGGATGTGGGATCGCCGATACCGACGTCCCCGAGAGCATCTTCTGTGTCGGGGCGAAGAACAAGGACGGGGTCGACTGGCAGCAGGGCACTTTCGGCCTTGGTGGCACGACCACCTACAAGAATGCGGAGGCAGTAGTGCTTGTAACCCGCCAGCACCCCGACCTCTTGGAACCTGGCCAGAGCGACCGGATCACGGTCGCAGTCGTGCAGTGGGAAAGGCAGCGCACCACAATCAACGCTTACTACCTCGTCGTCGCCGGGTGGGACAATAACGATCACTCTTCATTTACCAAGGCCTTGCCCTTGTCAATCCCCGCGACCGACTTCCCTGACTTCGAACCTGGTACGCATCTAGCGCTCATTGCCTACGACACCGAAGCTTTCAGCCGCAGGTCAGGTGATGAGAAGTCGTTCGACACGGTTCTCAACACTCGCCTATTCAGACCGGTCCTACCAATCGCGTATCGCAACAACATCACCCGGCCAGACCGCGACGAGGTCCTAGACGGACTTGCACGCCGGCTCGAGGACAATCCCAGCGACGCCCGGACAGAGGGAGAGGACACCCTTCCCTTCAACCACGACGGCACGACGTACCACCTGCCGATCCAGTTCCGCCTCTTTGCCAAGCCTGGTGAGCAAGGTCAGCGCCGTAACTTCGTCGCCCACGGTCATACACTTCTGATCACCTCCAACGGACAGGTCCACTCCCATTGGACCCCGCAGGACTTCAAACAACGTACGAAGCTCAACAGGCTGTACGACCGTGTCCTCGTCGAGGTCCGAAGCGATGCTCTGCCCATCGAGACCCGTACGGAGTTCTTCACGGCCGACCGAGCCCAGCTCGTTCGCAGCAGAGTCGCCATGCGACTTGAGAAGGAGATCGCTGCCTTCCTCGACCAGTGGGCAGGACTGTACGACGCCAACAGGGCGCTCATCCGCGAGGCGATAACGGGGGACAACAACAACCGCCCAACCATCGCGATCGCTGAGAAGATCGCCCGCGCCTTCACGGCAAAGGGATTCTCCCTCAGCGGAGCTGGCACCCGAGGAGGCGGAGGCGGCACGAAGCCGCCGGACCCCACACCTCCAGAGGACCTCTACAACGACCCGACCCACCTCGAGGGGCCCGAGAGGGTCGAGGCGGTCCTAGGCAAGGTCAAGGGGATCCATTTCAAGCTCAACGCCAAGGACGGCTTCATTAGCCGTCGCGCAAACCCTCATGTCACGTGTGACCACCCCGACATAGGACCCTCGGAGATCACCGCCGGCGAACTCCACTCGGGCCGGTTCCGCGTGGCGATCGCCGTTCCCGAGAGTGCCGACCTTGGGAACTACAAGCTTGAGATCGAGTTGGACGATTGGGCTAAGAGCTCCGGAGGCCTCGGCCCTCGTTTTGAGTGGACGACCAAGATCGAGATTGTCGATGATGTCACGCCGAGGCCGCCCGCTCCGAAACCCGGTGGGGGTAAGGAGAAGGGCAAATCGGGACCCGACGAGGGAGGGTTGGTAGCACTAGTCTGGAAGAGGCACATGGACGATGGTGTCGACTGGACTCCCGCCACTGTCGGAGAGATCCAAATGGTGGCCGGGAGCGATCTGGCCGCCACGCACCCTGAGTACAAGGACCTCGCCAAGATCGACGCCGAGATTCCCACCATCGTCCTCAACAGCACGTTTTCGCAGCTCAAGTCCTACGTCCAAGCGCGAGCCGCCGAACTCACCGAGAAAGGCAAGGAAGAGGCCCGTGATCGGTACGCGGTAGGCGTCGGTGTCGCCCTTCTGATCCTCGACGACGAGGATCGCAAGATAGCCAAGAAGACCGGTAAGCCGATCGACGAGACCGCTCGAAACGCGGGACAGATCGCTGCCGCTCGCGGCGTGCTCAGCGTACTACCGGAGTACGACCGTCTCGCGAAGGCGCTGAACGATTGACCGCAATCCCGCGGTCCGGGAGTGTTGCCGTGTTTGGTCGCAGACTCCGAGGCGAACCCGTTCCGGCTTAGCCGAGGCGGCAACAGGTCGGGAGCCGGATCGGGCGAGGCTCTGCGCCGAGGATCGCCGACGTTGCCACTCGTTGACACGGGGTCTGCGAGTCGGTGTCACACCCCTCTGTCATCGTTGGGTCCTCGATTCCGGTGAGTCCATGACGTGCCAAATGCGATTTCCCCGCGAGGCCGGCGTCGAGGCAGTTGATCCAATACCAGGCTGCTCGGGTATCGCCCGGCTCACAGCTGTCGGCTACTACTCTCCGTGAAAGGGACACCAACCATGGCCTATAGAACCATCGACCTCTTTGCAGGAGCGGGCGGGCTCACCGCAGGCTTCTGGCTGGCTCGCGACAGCGCAGGAGTTGAACTCTACGATCCTGTCTTCGCGGTGGAGCACGAGCCGGCGGCTGCAGCCACCTACAAGGCCAACTTCGGCATACACGTCCATGACGGGGACATCGAGTTCATGTACCCCAGGGTGTACCCCAGCGCCGACATCATCATCGGAGGGCCGCCCTGCCAGGGATTCTCTCCGCTGGGCCGTGACCGCGACCCCGACTCAAAGGCGGCACTCAACGGATTGTGGGAGCACTTCCTTGCCGCAGTCGTGCAGGTGCGACCGCGAGCGTTCGTGATCGAGAACGTCC
>JAKZTU010000279.1:0-4498 GCA_047516945.1 Acidimicrobiales bacterium | reverse complement strand
GGAGAGTTCGACGACGATTTCGTCGACCTTGGTGATCTCAGGGGCAACATCGGCGCGCAGAACTATGAGATCCCGACCGACGTCGACCTCAGTCACCACTCCACCGTGGTGATCTGGTGTGTTCGTTTCAGCGTCGCTTTCGGAGCGGCCGAACTCAGCTAGCACCCGAGCTGAACGCGGTCGTCTCAGCTACCTGTTGTTGCTTGCGACGTTCAATCCTGCGCTGTATGGGACGATCGGCCAGGACCGCCACGTAGACGAGGGCGACTGCTCCGATGACGTCAAGTCACCAATGGTTGGCCGTGATCACAACCGCGAGCGTCATGGTGATCGGATGGGCGAAGCCGAGCCAACGCCAACGGCTCTTGGTCGAAGCGGTGATTGCCCAACCCGCGATCAGTGCCCAGCCGACATGAAGCGAAGGCATGGCGGCGATCTGGTTGGCGGTGTTGACAATCGTCTCGCTGTCGTAGATCTTGGGACCGTAGATCTGGAGTGTGTCTGCGAAACCATGCTGGGGGAACCATCGCGGTGGTGCCAGGGGAAAGCTCACATGGATGATCAACGCGGCCACCGTCGAGGTGAAGAGCACGCGACGAACTCGCCCGTAGTAGTCATATTGAGCGACATACAGCCAGGTCAACAGCATTGCCATCCCCAAGAAGTGCCCGAGGAAGTAATAGCGGTTCAATACCCAGATCATGGCGTCGTTGCCTAGGATCAGGGATTGCAGTCCGACTTCGTTGAATATGCCCAGCGCTCGCTCCCAGTCGACGATCCGCTGCGAGTTGAGCAATGCCGTGTCGAGTTCGTCCATCGCCACGAGACGGACGAGACGGTAGAGAAGGAAACCGACCGCGATGATTGTGATTTCTCGGGCAAGAGGCCAGCCCCACCGTGAGGTCGTACGTGTTTCGTTGGTGGTTTGTGTAGACCTTTAAGATTCGATTGCCGTCAGGGTCATCTTCACTCCAAACGAAGCAGGTTAGCGAACACTGCGCAAGCGGCCTATCTGATTCAAGTCTATTGAACGGGAAGGGTCTCTGCTGAATCCACCGTCCCGAAGAGATCGGTGTTACGCCCCTCCAACAGAGAGAGAAGCACGCGATGACTAGCGGTGGGGATCGCGAAAGTTGCTTTCGCTCGAGTAATCGCTGCTTCTGTGATCGGCCCGAGCAGACCGTCGACATCGGAGTCAGGGTCGAGGAAACCCTCGACCCCCAGCAGCCATTGAAGTGTGCTGAGCTCGTCGAATGTCAACGGCACTTCGGCGTTTTCGGGTATCTCGCCGATCCTCAAGCTGTCGCTGTCTTCGTCGGGACTTCTTGCGATTATCGCTCCTTCATCCCCCAAGGCTTCATCAAAGACGGGACCGGCGAGTTTCGCGGCACCCCACAACGCCGCAACTAGGAGGATCAGAAGTGCTACTCCTCGGATGTGGGTGTCCATGAGCTCGGTCGTGTACTCGGCAGGCGGTCAGTTGGATTTGCGGGAATCAAGCTTGGCCTTGATCTCGGCGCAAGTCTTACAGATCGGATATTTCAGCGGATCGCGGCTAGGTACCCAAACCTTCCCGCAAATCGCAACCACGGGTGTGCCCTCCACCGTTGCGCGGGTCACGTCGTTCTTGCGGGCATAATGCGAGAACCGGTCGTGATCGCCGTCGTCGGTCACCGGGTTGGTGACGGTTTCTTCGGTCGGCGTGATCGTTGGGGTCGAAACGGTGTCGGGCATGAGTCAAGTTTGCCTCAATCGCAGCGATTCAGCGCAGATTCGGTTCCCGCACTTGCTTAGACCTTCTCGAGTCGCGCCCGGACATGCTTGTGCCAGGGAGTGCCAGCGAACCAATCGCGGTCTTCTTCAGAGGTCAGTTCGTTGGGGGAAATCCCCAAATCGGTGTCATCGGCGACGCTGGGATAGGTGAGTCCCTGGCCGTTGGGCAGTGACACATGGCCGGGTTGCAACGTCGCAGAGATCTCAATCTCGGTGACGGTCTCTCCGCGTTTGGTTGTGAGCCGTACTTTCCCTCCGTCAGAGAGACCGAGGTTTTCGGCGTCGTCGGGGTTGATACGCAGACCGGTGCCCGGTTTTTTGCGACGCCACTCAGGGTCTCGGATGGCCGTGTTGGCGGTGTAGGAACGGCGTTCGCCGGCCGACAAGACAAACGGGTACTCGTCACTCTGGTCGCGGGGATCAGCGCTGGCTAGCGAAGCGAACTCCTCCCGCAGTTCTTCGATCATCAGGTTGATCTTGTGATCGGGCGTTCGCATTCGCTCCCAGGTTTGTTCGTAAGGATCGGTCGAGAACACCATGCCGCTGGCAGAAGTGAAGATCTTCTCGAACAGGGCATCTCCCTGCGCAAGACCCTCGCCTTCAATACCGGCGCGGCGGGCAGCTTCGGGATCTTGGGACACAAAAATTTGGGACAGTCCCCACATCACCGCAGCAACTTCGTTGCCCTCACCCAAAGCTGGCCCCAGTGTTTCGTAGAGAACGACAGGTGTGTACTTGCCGAGCTTGGGGTTTTCGGCGAGCGTGGCGAAGAATACCTCGCCGTATGCTTCTCGGCCTTGTTCGGCAGCAGCCTTGAGGGGCGCTAGGTCCTTGTCGTCATAGGCACCGAGTTCACGGCATAGTCGACGGTGGATTTCCGCTTCTGTCAACGTGCCCTCAAGCGGTTCGAAGATCGGTTGGCGCAGATGGAAGTAGTTGTCGGGGAACTCGGTCGTAAAGAACGTGGCTTCCCATTTTTCGTATTGGGAACAAGCTGGGAGCACATAGTCGGCCTCGCAGGCGGTTTCGGTCATGGCCACATCGATGACCACCACCAAGTCGAGAGCACGGAAAGCCTCGCGCATGCGTTGGGAGTCAGCGAGCGAGTGGATCGGATTGCTCGACTCCACGATCATCGCCCGGAAGCGGTCGGGGTGATCGGTAAGGATCTCGCCTGGAATGTTGTTGCAGGCGATGAGGCCGCCGAGAATTCGGTGACCACCGACAGGGCTGGTGCCTCTGCTACCGCCACCGGCAAGTTTGCCCATGCGGGTGTGGAGGTTCATCCCGCCCTTTTTTCCGAAGTTGGCTGTGAGGATGTAAATCAACTTTTCGAGCCACGAGTTGAGCGTTGAGTGCGGCGCCATCTGGATACCTAGATCTTCGAAGATGGCGCAACTCTTGGCGTTGGCGATTGTGGTTGTGGCGTGACGGACCTCGGCGCTAGGCACACCAGCTTTTTCGCACCATTGCTCAACATCGACGATCGACAACATCTCGGTCAGATCATCGAAGCGGTTGGCGTGCCGTGCCAGCCATTGACGGTCTTCCAACCCTTCGCTGACAAGGATTTTGAGCATGGCGCCGAGTAGCCAGGCGTCACCACCGGGGCGTACCTGAAGATGGATATCCGCCAGTTCTGCGGTCTCGGTGCGGCGCGGGTCGATCACGATCAGGTGCCGGTCGGGATCGTGGGAGATTTCTTTGAGGGTTACTCGGGCACGTGCGAAGCCGTGGCTGTGCCAAGGGTTCTTTCCCACGAAGACGGCGCAATCTGTGTGGTGAACGTCAGGCGAAGTGTGGCACGACATCGCACCGTACAGTTGGCCGTCGACCCAAAATTCACCGGTCTTTTCTTGGGCCAGCGCATTTGACTGGTAGCGCATACCGAGAGCCTTGCGAGTGGCCCCCGAGAATCCGCCGGGGAGATGGTTGCCTTGAGCACCGCCTCCGTAGTAGAAGATCTTCTCTCCGCCATGTTCGTCGCGGACGTTGGCTAGACCAGCGGCTACTTCGCGAATGGCGGTGTCCCAGTCGATCTCTTCGTAGGTCCCATCGGCCCGGCGGCGCAGTGGAGCGCTCAGGCGATCCTTGCCGTTTTGGTAGTGGTCTAAGCGCAGCGCTTTTTCGCAGGTATAACCCTTGGACCCTGGGTGGGCTTTGTCGCCGCGTACCCGGGTGATTCGCCGGTCGTCGATCTTGATTTCGACACCGCAGTTGATGCTGCACAACATGCATGCCGTTTGATGCCACTCGCCTGCGCTCCTGGGAGTCATGGTGTCGCTGTGACTCACGGTTTCTGCGCGATTCATATTTTTTCTAGTCCTTGCGTTTCGCTCGGCGAGTAAGCGTAGCGTGAGCCGGTGAATAGGGGTGTGCTGCTCGGTGTCGGGGCCTATCTGTTGTGGGGTCTGTCGCCGATCTACTGGCGGATCGAGGGTGACGTACCGCTGTTCGATGTGATCTTGTGGCGCGCAGCGGCTGCGGCTGCGTTGTTGGTTGGCTGGCAGATGATTAGGGGGTCGCTGCCGAGACTCCGGGCGTTGGTGGCTCGGCCCCGCGACTTTCTGATGTACACCCTGACTGCCTCTTTGTTGGCCACTAACTGGATCGCGTTCATATGGGTCGTGACAACTGACCGGGTTCTGGAGGCAAGCCTCGGGTATTTCATCAATCCGCTGATGAGCGTAGTGCTGGGTGTACTGGTGCTTCGGGAACGCTTGCG
>JAKZTU010000278.1:0-4426 GCA_047516945.1 Acidimicrobiales bacterium | reverse complement strand
GCCGCTCATTGGGCCGCGCAGGTTGTGCTCACTCAAGGCGTGGGCGAGCGCGAGTTCGGTGGCGAACTCAACGTTGATCGGGCCCAGGCGGTTACTTTTTTGCACCGCTACGACATGCTCAGCAACGATCCCGGCAGCTCTGGTGCCCAAGACTCCGCAGACAGTGATTCAGAGGTGCCAGCATGATCGTTCTTCTTATAGTTGCCTTTGTTGCCATCGCCGTTTTGACGCTTATCGTCTTCGGGTTGCTTCGGACTCATGCCGATATTCTCCGAGCGCTTGACCGTGCAGGTATTTCTCTCGATGAGAACTCGGTGTCTTCAAGCGTTGGTCCGGTGTCTCTGAGTCAACCGTCTGGAAATCAGGACGCAGTCGACATTGTGGGAACGGTTCCGGGTGGTGGACCGGTTTCGGTCAGCGTGGGTGGCGCTCACCACACTCTGCTGGCATTCATGTCCTCGGGTTGCAAAACCTGTGCGAACTTTTGGTCCGAATTCAAGTCGCCCGTTCTTGATCTTGGTGGTGAGGCAACTCGGCTGGTGATCGTGGCTCAGGATCCGGCTCACGACTCTGAGAGCCGACTTGTTGAGCTGTCGCCGAACGGTGTGCGAACGGTGTGTTCCACCGCTGCTTGGGAAGCGTATGGAGTGCCGGGTTCGCCCTATTTCGTACTGGTCGACGGGCCCACAAGGAAGGTCACTGGCTCAGGTACCGCGACGAACTGGCCGCAGGTGCGCCAACTGCTCGCTCAAGCAATAGGTGATGCCAAATCAACCGGTGCCCGTTCAGACGTCGCTCATACAAACGATGGCGTCAGTGCGGAGCTGGCCGCATACGGTATCGGTCCCGGTCATCCGTCGCTGTACCCTCCCGAGGGTGCCGCACCCCGGTCGCAGGAGGACAAGGAATGACTCTGTTCTCGCTTGCGCTGGTGATTGCGCTTGTTGCTGGGGTGCGTGCGGCTTGGTCTCCTTGAGGAACGTCGATGCTGACCAGCATCACTCCGCTCGGGGAGCGGGGCAGGGGAAATCGCTGGGTAACCACCTCGGCGTGGCTGATCTTCGGTCATGTTGTCGGTGGATTTGCTCTTGGGTTGTTGTTGGCCGGCGTGGGCGCGCTCTTTGCGTTTGCGGGGGTTGAACTCGGCCGAGCAACCTCGATAGCGGTTGTGAGCGTGGTTCTGTTGGCTAGCGCGCTGTTTGATCTTGGCGGAGGTCGAATGCCCGGTCGTCGACAAGTCGATGAGCGTTGGCTGACCAAGTATCGGGGTTGGGTGTATGGCTTGGGGTTTGGTGCCCAGTTGGGCTTTGGGTTTGTGACCGTGGTGAACACAGCTGTGTTTGTTGCAGTTTGTGTCGCCGGTGTGTTGCTTCCTGCGACTAATGCCCTGCTACTCGGTGTCGTTTACGGCTCGACCCGGGGGCTCGTTGCCAGCTCCAATGGCAGGGTTCGCAGCACGGCTGCGTTGCGGCGCATGCATCGGCGCCTCGACCTTTTTGAGAGGCCCATTCGTTGGGGAGCAGCAGTAGCGGTTGCGGCACTGGCTTTGGGGTCGATCGTCGCGTGAGCAGCACGCTGCTCACTGCCAATGGCACAACTGTCACGGTTCGTGACGGTTGGGATCTCGAATTTAGCGAGCTAGCTGGAGCGTCACCGCGTTCGCTTGTTCACATAGCCAATTTCGCGCTGCCGGTTGAGCGGGGTGACTACGGCTCGGGTGCGGTCGAGATCATGGGTTCAGCGGGGATTTTCATGGCACTGATGGAGTTTGATGCGGCAGCGGTTTCGACCGCTTTGTTCTCAGGAGGGGTGATGCCCACCAGCCTGGCCGTTGCTGACTTTTCAGCTCAGACTCTGCAAAGAAGGTTGCCTAACCAACTCGGAACCCAGCGCTTCTTCGTGGCTTCCGGCCGGCCGTTCGTACTCTATGTGGTGCTCGGTTCGACTCTCACCGCTTCATTGCTCGTCTCAGAAGTGAACCGCGTGCTGCCAGGCATCAGCATCGGTGCAGCAACCTAGTGGGCGGGTTGGAAGCGGCGGGATACGGCTCGGTGGGTGGTCAGCATTTCTTCTAGGCGGGGTGAGGTGAGTTCGCCGTTGTTCACGACAGATTCGCCGTTGACGATCGTGTGGTGAGCACCTACCGGGCCGCAGCGAAGCCAGCCTTCGATGAGATCATCGAGTACACCTGCAAAGGCGGGACCGTCGAGTTTCCAAACCGCGATGTCGGCGACCGCGCCGAGCGACAGCTCCCCGATTTCACCAGAACGGCCAAGACACGCAGCCCCGCCACGGGTTGCAATATCGAGCACCGAACGAGCAGGCATCGAATCGGCACCGTTGCGTAATTTCCCCAGCAGCATCGCCTGACGCGCCTCCTGCCACAGCGACGCACAGTCAGCTGATGAGGAGCCGTCACATCCCAACCCAACCGGCGAACCAGCAGCTCGAAATTCGGCCACTGGAGCGATCCCAGAACTAAGAATCAGATTGGAGCTGGGACAGTGGGCAATCCCAACACCGGCGGTTCCAAGCTTGAGGACTTCGTTGGGATTCGGCCGTACGCAATGAGCCACCCAACTTCGATCGCTGAGCCAGCCGCAATGCTCGAAATGCTCAACGCAGCGCATCCCGTAAGTCGCCATCGAAAAGTCGTCGTCTTCGACGTTTTCAGCCAAGTGCGTGTGCAAGCGCACATCTAGTTCTTCAGCCAGCGCAGCGGTCTGCTGCATAAGGCCGGTGGTCACGGTGAAAGGAGAACAAGGAGCCAAAGCGACTCGGGTCATGGCCCCGTGGCTGCGGTCGTGGTGCCGGTCTACGGCGCGTTCGCTTTCGGCGAGAATGAACTCTTCGTCTCGCACTGCGTTGTCGGGCGGGAGCCCCCCGTCCTTGACCGACAGGCTCATTGAGCCGTAGGTGGGGTGAAAGCGCATGCCGATGTCTCGCGCCGCGTCAATCTGCGCGCTGAGGAGATCGCCAGCGCCTTGGGGATGCAGATAGTGATGGTCAGTCGATGTGGTGCAACCACTCAAGGCCAGCTCAGCCAGACCAACCCAAGTCGAAACATGGGCGGCTTGTTCGTCCAAAGCGGCGGTCCACAGTGGATACAGCGTTTGCAGCCAGCCGAACAGCGGCGCAGAAGTCATCGGCGTGTACGCCCGCGTCAGATTTTGGAACAAGTGATGGTGGGTGTTGATGAGACCAGGCGTGACCAGACACCCGTCAGCTGAGATCGTTCGCAAAGCCGCGGGATGCGGTTCGTTTCGCTCCCCAACTCCGGCGATCTTGCCGTCGGTGCAAGCAACCCAACCCCCGGGGATCTCTCGACGCTGCGCATCCGCGGTGGCTACAAGCGAAGCATCAACGATGAGCAGGTCTGCGGGCATGTTCTAACGCTCTTCGCGGCGAAACGGCAGACCGAGAGCGGCTGGTGCCGCTGGTGGTCGGTTGCGAAGCACCAGCGCGCCGGCGATCATCACCGCAATAGTGAGGACGTATGGCAGCATCGACCACAGAATCGGGTCCCAGGGCAGGTCGAAGCTCTGAGTGCGGTTCGGCAACGCCATGGCAAGACCGAACAGGAACGCGCCCAGTGCAACCCGCCGCACCTTCCAAGCACCGAAGATCACCAGTGCAACGGCGATCCAACCCCTGCCGGCCACGACCCCGACGGTCCAACCCGGGCTGATCGAAAGCGACAAATAAGCGCCGCCGATTCCCGCGAACGCCCCGCCAATTGCAACTGCAAAAAGACGCAGGCCGACAACGGAATGGCCCGCAGCGTCCGCTGTGGCCGCCGACTCGCCAGCAGCCCGCAACGCCAAACCTCCGCGGGTGCGGTTCAACACGAACCATGTGACAAAACCTAACAAGACGGCCAAATATGCCAGCGGAGACTGTTGGAACAAGATCCGACCGATCCAGGAAATGTCACTGAGCGGACCCCAATCAACGTCTACAAACTGGACTTCGGGACGGACGCCTTCGTAATCGGTGCCCCAGAAGTTGGCGAGACCGACCCCGAAAATCGTGAGCGCCAGCCCGCTTACAACTTGGTTGGCCCCGAGTACCACCGCGAAGAGTCCATGAATCATCGCTACCGAACCGCCGATGATGGCCGCGGCGAGCAGCCCCAACCAGGGATTGCCGGTCTCAATCGCAAACACGAAGCCACCGACCGCGCCCATGGCCATCATGCCTTCGACACCGAGATTGAGCACGCCGGCCCGTTCCGCGATCATCTCGCCGAGGCTCGCCAGATAGATCATCGCGCCGAATTGAATGGCGGCAAAGAGCAGGCCGATCAGAGCGGTTTCAGGGAAGGTAAGGCCGAAAATCATGCGCTGCGCACCTTCGGTTCAGCCATCTCAATGCGATACACGATCAGCACCCCGGCGGCGATCACGCCAAAGAGGATCAGCGCTTG
>JAKZTU010000277.1:0-7593 GCA_047516945.1 Acidimicrobiales bacterium | reverse complement strand
TTCAGAATCGACTACAACATGAACCGGCCCCACACCGCCCACGGCGACCTCACACCCACCGAGTTCGCCCAGCAGTGCAAAGCCGACAACCAACAGAAAGTCGCATAGCGACTGGACCAACTATCGGGTCCCCGTCACAGGAACACAGCAACCCAGGTTTCGACGTGTTGTCGTATGATCCTGGCGACCACGTGCACTATCTCATTGAAGTGAAGGGGCATCTGCCGGGCACGGAGCAGATCAGCGTCAGTAAGACCCAGGTTGGTCAGGCTCAGTGCAGTCCCGATGTGTGGCGCCTGGCTGTTGTGTCAGTCCCCAACGAACCCGACATCGAACCCGAGGTCCGTTATCTGATCAGGCCCTTCGAGGGCGTGACGATGCACGAAGCCCAAACCAGCATCCCCCTGCGCGTCTCAGATCTTCTGGCCAAATCACAGCCCCCACGCTGACTAGGTGGTGCTGAGACATTGTGGGATCGGCGGGAATAGGGCGTCTGTTCGCGCTTGAGTGTTTGCGAACTAGCAGAAGCGACGGCTGTGTGCGGAGACTTTGTGCCTCCTCGCTCGCTTAGAGCATTTCTACGCCTGGTTCCTTGTCGATGATGCGTTCTACCCGGTCAACGATCTTGTCCAGCCCGGAACTGTTGTGAGTTGCGCCCCAGCACGACGCGCGCTGCGCCAAGCTGAAGTTGATGGAGCAGAGCGCTAAATGAAAGTACACTAGAAAGTCGTAGTAGTCGATGGACGGTTTGCCTTTGTCAGTGTTCCAAGTTTGGACGATGGCTAGTGAGTCCGAATGGGCGACACCGCTCAACCGCCGGTAGGCGTCGAGTCCTTGTGGCAGATCCAACTCGTCAATCAGCAGTTCGCGAATCCGGTCAGTTTTGTTGGGCACCGCACACGATCGTTTTAGCTCCGGGCCCATCGTTGATTCGAGACCGGTGCTGATTCCCTGGATAGCTAGCTCGGTCTTGCAAAGATGGTGTTTTACCTCGATCTTCGCTGTGGCAGTGTACTCTCTGTCCCCCGCATACTTGCCGGAATGGCCCTGCTCAAGAACTCGGAGCAGCTTCAGTTGTTGTTTGAGCGATTGCTCGCGAAGCAGGAGACCCCTCAGAATCCTCTCTCCGGGCTGCACCCGTGGGTTGTAGACCCAGGTGGTGAATGCGCAGGCCTCAATGGTGGACCGACAAACCACATACAACGAATAGACACAGCGGGTGCGAGCCACAGCGCGTAAACCAGCGAAGTAATCGTGTATCAGTTCCAGCCGCAATTCTCCTTCTGCCTTCGCCAGTTGGCTTACGCTGACGGAGCTAAGTCTCGCAAAACTGCGCCCGTGTACCTGCGTTTGTTCCCAGGGTGAATCGTCGCTGGGCCTTTGTGACTCCAAGAACCAGACGTCAGGGTTGCCGTGCACCTCCTTCATTCTCAGGCCGACTTCCCACATCCGGAGTTTGACCCATATCCGCCTTGAGATGGGTCTAGTCTTCACAGGTGTGATGCGCATGGGTCCCTTGGGTTGATGTTGCTCGTGGGTTGTTTAAAGGTTTAGCCTGTCGCCTAGGCATCGGAAGCGAAATCTGAAGCTCCT
Source organism: Acidimicrobiales bacterium (assembly GCA_047516945.1). GTDB lineage: Bacteria > Actinomycetota > Acidimicrobiia > Acidimicrobiales > Aldehydirespiratoraceae > VXYK01. Next base: position 6,000 of record JAKZTU010000277.1, on the reverse strand, counting down.
CCGCACGGAGGCGGGCGAGGAATTGAGTTCCCTGCTCACAGCCTTGCCAGTCGTCGCAGTACTGTGCGGTACTCCTGAATGAAGTCGTCGGGTTCTGCAACATCCTCATAAAACACCGGGGAGTCAATACCGTGCGGTTCGTCGAGTTCGAGTTCGCGCCGGATCTTGTTGAGCGTGTTTCGTTCGACTTCGGTGCCGTCGCCGGCCCAGGCAACATGAGTCTTGAGGGTCTTAACCCGCTTGCGACCGAGTGCGCCCCTCCGCTCTACTCGGCGCTGGATGTCGAGTTGGCTGCCTTTGCCAGCGGGTATGGTCTCGCAGCCAAACCCTTTTAGGATTCGCCTCAATCGGAGCCAGGGGATTGGTCTCTCACCCTTCCCTACCCGCCTGCTATTGCTTCGGATCCACTCGGCGATCTTGAGCACTTCTCGATCTGCTAGCTGGTCACAGCACAGGGGTACGAGGCCGTGTTGGGCTACGAGGAGCGTGAACTTGTACAGGTCGTTTTGGTCGCACGTTGCAATCACGTTGTTTCGATCCAAGAAGGCGAGCATCGAGACTAGCCCGGTCCGTTTGTTGCCATTGTGGAACGCATGATTTTGCACAACCGAGTGGAGTAAAGCGGCCGCTGCCATCTCGACTGTTGGATACTTGAAGTGATTTCCAAGGGTGGTCTGAGGGCGACAGGTAGCGGAGCTGACGAGGTTTGGTGACTTGATACCAGGGGGAGAAATGGGGTCGTTGTCTGAAGCAAAGTCCTTGACAAGGGCTTCGTGGATGTCCAGCAAGTCTTGCTCTTCAAGATACGTGAGCTCTCGAGGAACTCCTATGTCAACCCATTCGAACGGAGGGCAGTCGTCAGCGTGAGTCGCGGGTTTTTCTGTCGGGAGAGCCTCTGACTCGGTAGGAGGTGTTGACGCAAAGCGTCTGCGGACCCGACGTAGTCCTCCCTTTGGCAAAGTCTTTACTTTGGGTTTGATCTTGACACCGATCTGGGCGACATCCTCAACGAACTCATCCCGGGTCATACCAGTTCGTTTCAACCAATAGTCGATTCGGGTCTGCCTTCGCGGGTTTTCGATTCCAAGAGCTGACTCGGCGATTTTGACTATCTTTGGAGGCAGGACATCATCAGGGTCGTCAACGTCATCGATTCCAGCGCTCCATAGGCTCACAAGCGCATCATCCAGTTCCAGGTCGGCTCGCTCTGCGAGTTGCGCGACGGTGACTGGCCTACTCATGAGTTTCCTCCGGAATCCCAGTTTCGTGGTCTGACGGGCATCCCATGTCCTCTCCTGCGATGACTGTAGTGGGTTGGTGTGACAGCGCTACAAGCGTCGATGGTTTGCAGCATTGCGTGTGGCTGAGCGTTTCTTTCGGCGGCCCGGGCCCCTGCCTGATTACGCGTCCCTACCGGACGTCCAGCCGAAGGGGTTGGTGATGGCGAAACGTTCTTTCGGCTCCCAACGACATTGACATGCAGACGGCGAATGGGACGCTGGTCCCGTCACCGCTGATCCTCATGATCCGGGGACCCCATTGGTACTCTGACATAGATGGTTCCCATTCCAGATCCTTGTCCACGGTAACGAACGTGACTCGCACCGTTTTCTACGCTTGGCAGTCGGATAGTCCATCGGGGACCAACAGGGGTTTCATCCGCAAAGCACTTAAGCGGGCTGTGAAAAGACTCAACGATGATGGCTACGAGATCGCAGTTGATGAGGGCACGGCGGGTGTTGCTGGTATGCCCGACATAACCAACGAGATCCTCAAAAAGATCGATCAGTGTGCTGTCTTTGTCGCTGATGTCACCCTTGTAGGGACGGTAGATGAAGCTGACAGCAAGAAGGTAAATGAAGCTGACAGCGCAAAACGGCTGTCGAACCCAAGCGTGATGTATGAACTGGGGTTTGCGCGGAAGGCGCTCGGTGAGAAACGGCTCGTAGCGCTCGTGAACACGGTGCTCGGACCCGTGGAGGATCTTCCGTTCGATATAAAGAGTGCCCGCGTCAGTCCATACACGCGTCGCAAGCCGACCGTGGAGGGCGACACCGAACCTAAACAACTTGTCGATCTCCTGTACGAGAGTCTCAAGGCGGTGCTCGACGAACCCATCGCTGAGAACGATCCCTCGGAAGCCAATCCCGTGGTCGCACTCAAGAGGGTACTTCCGAAGCCAGACGGAGATATTGAGGTTGAGGACTTGATCAGCAAGCACACCGAATCCCTGGTAACCAAAATGGATGATGAGGAGAGATTTCCCCCCGCCGATTCCATCCCCACCAACAATGCGGCCCGATATCGGTTTCTTGCTGACCAGGCACATCGGCATATTGGTGAATGCCTACCCCTCTGTGAGTTGCTTGCCGCGGGGGTTGCTTTCGGAGACACCCGTCATGACCGCATATGGAAACAAACGGTTGAACGCATTGGGAATGTTGCTAGCCAGCCGCGAGTTGGCGTCGACACGTCGCTCCTGGACCTTCGATACCTTCCGACATCGATGCTGGCGTACTCTGCACTCATTGCTGGTGTGCGCCGCGACAATTACACTGCAATCCGAACTGCACTGATTGACGCGAGGGTCCGAACTGATGGAGCACAGAAGGTGCCGGTCATCAGTTGTGCCGATCCTTTGAGGCCGTTCAAGTGGCCTGGTCTGGTACTCGATATCGCCTTGATTGATGCCGAGAGCGGCGAGATGTGTGACCTCGACCGAATCGGCGGGCTGATCAACGGCACCGAGCGTCCACGTTTCACACCCGGTTCCAGCCTTCTCCATTGCATTCTGCGTGAACCGCTCAGACCCATGGTCCCAGACGACGAGGACTACACGGAAACCTTCGACAAAGCCGAAGTTCTTTTGGCGCTCCTGACAGCGGACGCAGAGGCTTACACCAAAGGGCTCATCCCGTCCCCTTACTACGGCGCGTTTACCTGGCGTCATCACCGCACCCACATTAAGCAGGCAACATTCGAACAGAGGTTCATTGACGAAGCTCTCAGTTCGGGGAGCGCGTGGCCGCCGCTGGCCGCCGGACTCTTCGGGGGAAACGAGGCCCGTTTTCGATCTGCCGCTGAAACCGTCCTCAGTGGAGCGAACGAGGCAAGCGGACAAGGCTACTAGTTAGGAACCACCCAAGGGCCTGTAGGCGTGTCGACGGTGAGCGATACGCAACACCACGATTTCGCGTTGCTCATCGTCGATGCGGAACACGAATCGAAACGTGCCACGGAGCGCGGCTCAAAGTCCGTCAAGGTCGCCGTGTAGCGGTGTTCCAACTCTGCGAGGTGCATCAACCAAAGGGTCCGCGATCAACTCGATTGCGGCTAACGCAACGGATTCTGGAAATTGCTCGGTAATGGCAGTTGCTGCGGAGCGCGCGACTGTCAGTCCGTACCGTCGTGCATTCACCGTGGTCGCAGTGCTCTGAGGGCTTCAGCGCCATGAATTACGTCGCCGTCTGCGACCTCACGCTCGGCCTGAGCGATCGCTTCCAGGGCATCGGGGTCGGCCAGGATCGCTAGCGTCTCCTCGAGCGATTCAAGGTCCTCAGGACTCAAGAGCACGGCCGCTGGCGTTCCGTTTCGGGTAATCACAATGCGTTCATGCTGGCGATTCACCCGTTCAACGAAATCAGAGAAACGATCCCGCACGGTCCGCAGCGACTCAGTCGTCATGGCCACTATTGTGCCACACTCTCCGACCGCGGCGACCTCGCCCCCGCTTTGCTTTGGTCGGTGACCGAGGTGGGTACCCAGGAGTCCGCGAGATCGTTGAGTTCGGTGGCCGACCGATGCCCACGGTCCGGTAGCACGTTCACTTGCTTGTGTGGTCAGGGTGAGCGGTCGTGAGTGGGGTGCGGACGAAACTGATCGGGGAGTATCGTCCCGAAAAGTACCAGGGGGAACCGTCCCTGTTGGAACGACTCCCCCTTCGTAGACCTAGAGGCAGCATACACGGGAACAATGTTGGCGGGAACTGAATTCGAGCGTCTTCATGCCTCTTACGGCAACTTCCTGATCGACAGGTTCCGCTGTCACCGTTGAGTGATCAGACAGTGGGCGTATGGCGGCGACGGGGTTACAAGCCGAAACTGAGAAGTTGCGTTGCCGGTGACGTGGCAGGCGCTGAGGGGCTGAATTGTCGTTACTGATGGGCGGGTTCGGTGGACTATATGAGGGGAGCGAATTGCTCTTGGGCGGCTTGGGCGGTGGTGTTGAGGATTTGGGCGATACGGGACCAGGGCGTTCCCGCGGCTCTGGTGGCTGAGACGGCTTCTACGAGTTGCGTTTCGCCTTCTGGGGAGGCCTCGTAGACGCACTTGAGGTAGAATTCGGCGGTTGGCGCCCCCACAGCCGTTGGCCAGTCGAAGGCTTCGCACCAGTCAGTGACCGGATTCCAGTCGCCGCTCAACTTGGCTTCGTCTATGAGGTCTCGCAGGGACTCGGACATTTGTTCTACCTCAAGTAACTCTGCCCTTGCGGGCACTGCGTAAGTGATCTGTAACAACAGCATCGACGAGACCCGGCTTCGGGTCCAAACCGACACGCTCGGCCATTGTGGCCGCAAACACGATCCAGCCTTGGGAGCTAGCCATCTTGAACCGGTCTTCGTCGGCGATTTCCTCGTCGGCTGGGATCCCGTAGTGCTCTGCTGGCGTAACCGGCTAGGAACCACCCAAGGGTCGGTCGCCTCTACTATGGGGACGATCAGGTTTCGGGTCGATTGGGGAACGAGAGGATGATCGCAGAAGCGGTTGAGGAGCGGTTGCGAGCAATGCGTCCGCTTTGGGAGCAAGCCAACAGCGGTCCGAACCGAAGGGCACTAATCGACGACTCGACTCAATCCAATCGGGGCAGCGTCCCCATACAACAGCACTACATCCCCCGATTCTGGTTAGTGGGCTTTGCTGATCCGGCCACAAGGGCAGGCAAGGTGAGTGCAGTTGATCTGTCTGGAAAGCGAACAACCACTGTCAGTACCAAGCGGGCGGCAACGGAAAAAGATTTCTACACGGTGACAGGTGACGATAATCGGCCGACTGTCATTTTCGAAGACATGCTCGGACGCATCGAGAATTGGGCAGCGCCAGCTTTCAAGCGGATCGCCCGCGGTTGCCTGGGATTGTCAGAGACAGAAAGACGGGATTTGGCGCTTCTTTTCGCTGCACAGATTGTCAGGACACGGATACACATACAGGGAGTTCAGCGGACGGTCAACGAATTAGCCCACAGACTGATCATGCTAGGGCAGCATCATGGGGCGTTGCCCGCGATGGAGGGCGACTTTGAGGTCGATTCTTCTCATGAACATGCTGTCGGGTTAGCTTTCGATGAGGCAGCATTTGAACACTTGAGCCATTCCTTGTTCTGTCGGCGGTGGTCGATCTTCAGGGCTTCGACCGACTCGGGCGGGTTTGCCTTGCCCGAACGCCCTGTGATCATGTGTTCCGACACCGATGGCCGTTTTTACGGCTCTGGTGGTGTGGGGAACTCTGAACAGATATTGGTTCCCGGCAGCCGACAGTATCTGCTGGTGATGCACTGGGCAGAGTGGAGCAAAGACCCGGAACCGTCGGTTTACGACCTCGCGGCCGATCACGTTCGTGCTCTCAATATTGAACTGTGCGTGCGTTCGGGAGCAACAACAGTATTTTGTCACCCACGTGACGCACGGACCGTTGAAGGGATCGGCCGCAGCATCTGGAATCCTCGACAAGTTGGAACCGACGACTTCGATTGACCGACGTGGTACTGGGCACTGGCGGCGGATTTGTGGGTAGGGTTTGCGGTCGTGAGTGGGGTGCGGCCGAAACTGATTGAGGTGGCTTTGCCGTTGGCGGCGATCAACAAGGCGGCGTCGCGGGAGAAGTTGGGCATGAAACACGGCCGACCTTCGACGTTGCATCTGTGGTGGGCTCGTCGGCCGTTGGCCGCGACCCGGGCGGTGATTTGGGCGTCGCTGGTGGATGACCCATCCGGCGACGAGTCGCT